>NZ_CP083371.1:1208333-1510416 GCF_017488845.2 Ensifer canadensis | reverse complement strand
TGCACATGGCGCAGGGTCGCATCGTCGGCAGCTATGATCCCCGCAGCGTTCCGCTCGCCGAAATCGAGGGGGCGGTCTATGCATAGTTTCGCCCGCACCCACGCGACGGAAGTCGCGCTGCTCGCCGTCATCGCCGTCATCTGCACGGTGCTGTCGTTGGCGACGGCCAATTTCTTCTCGCTCGGCAACGCCTTCGATCTCCTGAACACCAGTTCGGTCAACATCATCTTTGCCGTCGGCCTGCTGGTCGTGCTCATCGCCGGCGGCATCGACATCTCCTTCGCTGTTGCCGCCTCGGTGGTGCAGTACGGTACGGCGATCGCGCTTGGCTGGATCGGCGGCGGCGGCTGGATCTCCGGCCTGATCATCGCCGGATCGATCGGCATATGCCTTGGCGCCATCAATGCGCTGCTGATCCACCGTTTCCGCATCATTTCGATCGTCGCGACGATCTCGACCTTCAATATCTACTTCGGCCTGCTGATGTTCTTCACCAAGGGCGTTTCGATCTACGACCTGCCGGAATGGCTGACGGATCGCGTCGTGCTCTTCGAGCATGAAATGGCCGACGGCAGTTGGATCGAGATCACCCTTCCGGTGCTGGTAATGGTGCTGTGCGTCATCGCCACTTGGGTGCTGATCACGCGCACGACCACCGGTCGCCAGCTCTATGCCTTCGGTGATAATCCGGAAGGCGCGCGCCGCTTCGGCATCAACATCGGTGCCATGCAGTTCATCGCCTTCGGCTGGCTCGGTCTGATGGCCGGCATCGGCGGGCTGGTGCAGGCACACTATGCGCAGGAAGTGGTGCCGAACGCGCTCTACGGACGCGAACTCGATGTCCTCGCTGCCGTCGTTCTCGGCGGTGCAAGGCTCGGCGGCGGCAAGGGCTCGGTGCTTGGCTGCGTGCTCGGTGTGCTCTTGATCGCGATCACCCAGAACGGGCTGAACCTGATGGGCGTTTCCCCCTTTGCGTTCAAGATGATCGTCGGCGCCATCATCCTGATCGCCATCACCCTTTCCAACACCAGCATCGAACGGCTCCTGCCCTTCGCCAGCCAGAAAGGTGCACGCCGATGACAAGGTTTTCGGATCGCCTGAAGGCATGGATCGGACCAGAGATGGCAGGCCCAGGCTTGGCGCTGGTTGCCGTCATCCTGGTGTTCGGCCTGGCGTCGCCTCAGTTTCTGAGTGCCGCGACCTTTGGCTCGGTGGCGTTCCAGCTGCCCGAACTTGGGTTGCTGACCCTGGCGATGCTGCTGCCGATCCTGACCGGTGGCCTCAACCTTGCCGTAACCTTCACCGCCAACATTGCCGGGCTGACGCTTGCCTGGGTGCTGCAGGCAAACGGTGGCGCGGATGCCGGTGCCGGTGCCTTTGCGCTCGGCTGTGTGCTCGCTGTCACAGTCGGGGCCGCAAGCGGCGTCGTGATGGGCCTGGTCATCGCCTTTACCCGCGCACACCCGATCCTCGTCTCGTTGTCGATGATGATCTTCCTGCGCGGTCTCGGCGAATTTCTGACGCGCGGTGGAGACGTTTCGGGTTTTCCCCCATTCATCGGGCCGCTCGGCCATGGTTCGATCGCTGGCGTACCGGTCCCGTTGATCGTCTTCATCGTCTGCGTGCTCGCCTGGCATGTGCTGCTGACCCGAACCAGGCTCGGCTTCAACACCTACATGATCGGCTCAAACCTTGAGGCAACGCGCTATTCCGGTATCAACACCCGCAAGGTGATCGTGCTTGTCTACACGCTCTCGGGCGCCATGTGTGCGATTGCCGGCATCATCATGCTGGCGCGGTTCAACTCGGTGCGCATCGGCCATGGCGAATCCTATCTGTTGATCACCGTGCTCGCCTGTTTCCTCGGCGGCGTCAATCCGTTCGGCGGCTTCGGCCGGGTCATTCCGGTGTTCGTGGCGCTCGTCGTGCTGCAGCTGCTGTCGTCCGGTCTTAATCTCATCGGCGCCAATCAGCACCTCGCCACGGCGGTCTGGGGATTGCTGCTCGTCGGCGTCATGGTGCTGCGCTTCGCCGCCTCCAAGTTCAAGATTTCATTTGTCAGAAAAGGAACGTGATCATGCAGGGTTTTGGCGTCCATACGAGCATGTGGACCATGAATTGGGACCGGCCCGGTGCCGAGCGTGCGGTCGCAGCTGCGGTCAAGTACAAGGTGGATTTCATCGAGATCCCGATGCTCAATCCGCCGGCCGTCGACACCGCCCACACCAAGGCGCTGCTGGAGAAGAACAAGCTGCGCGCGGTCTGCTCGCTCGGTCTTCCTGAACGCGCCTGGGCTTCCGTCAGGCCAGATGCGGCGATCGAGCACCTGAAGATCGCGATCGACAAGACGGCCGATCTCGGCGGCGAGGCGCTGTCCGGCGTCATCTATGGCGGCATCGGCGAGCGTACCGGCGTACCGCCGACCGAAGCCGAATACGACAATATCGCCCGCGTGCTGACGGCGGCGGCAAAACACGCCAAATCGCGCGGCATCGAACTCGGCGTCGAGGCCGTGAACCGCTACGAAAACCACCTGATCAACACCGGCAGGCAGGCCGTCGACATGATCAAGCGCGTCGGCGCCGACAATGTCTTCGTGCATCTCGACACCTACCACATGAACATCGAGGAAAAGGGCATCGGCACCGGCATTCTCGATGCGCGCGAGCACATCAAATACATCCACCTATCCGAAAGCGATCGCGGCACGCCGGGCTATGGCAATTGCGCCTGGGACGAGATCTTTGCGACGCTTGCGGCGATCGGCTTCAAGGGTGGCCTTGCCATGGAGAGCTTCATCAACATGCCGCCGGAAGTCGCCTATGGCCTCGCCGTCTGGCGCCCCGTCGCCAGGGACGAGGAAGAGGTGATGGGCAACGGCTTGCCGTTCCTGCGCAACAAGGCCAAGCAATACGGGCTGATCTAGAGCGTTTCCGGGCCTCGTTTAAACCGGAAACGCTCAAATTGGGCGGCGATCCGATCCTTGGCGGCCGGGCATGTGACGGGAGGTGCGGACATCATGCCAACACCATCACGCAACGAGCAGGGCACGATCGCCGTGCTCGACGTCGGCAAGACCAACGTCAAGCTCAATGCGGTTACGGCAGATGGTGTGGTGCTTGAGACGCTCAGCATCCCCAATCCGGTGCTGCCCGGACCACCCTGGCGCCATCACGATCTCGGCGCCACCGGCGAGTGGGTCTTTTCCGGCATCGGCCAACTCTGCCGGCGTCACCCGCTTTCGACCTTCGTTGCCTCCGGACACGGTTCCGGAGGTGTCCTTGTCGGTGACTCTCCGGAGAGCGGTGACGGTACTGCCCTGCCGATGATCGATTACGAGCAGTCACCTCCCGACGCGATCCGGACCGGCTATGCCCCGCTCTCCGGATCGTTCTTCGATCGCGGCAGCGCGACGATGCATGCGGCAACCCATCAGGCCCGGCAGCTCTACTGGATGCAGGAGCGCGAACCGGAAGCCTTCTCGCGGGCGCGCTGGTACCTCGGTCTGCCGCAATACTGGGCCTGGCGGCTTTCGGGTGTGGCGACCTCGGAGGCGAGCCTGCTTGGCGCGCAGTCGCATCTCTGGAACGTGGCGGAGCGGCATTTCGCACCGATCGTCGCGGCGCGTGGCTGGGGCCGGCTGATGCCGCCCTTCGCCGACGCTTGGCAGAATCTCGGGCAAGTGCGCGCAGATTTGGCGCGGCGTCACGGCTTGCCGCAGGAGCTTCGTATCCTGGCCGGTGCGCACGACAGCAGCCTCAACCACTACCGATATCATGCCGCCGGACTGCACGAGTTCACCGTCATTTCCACCGGCACCTGGATTGTCGGTTTCTCCGGTCAGACCTCGATCGACAAGCTCGAAGAAAACAGGGGCATGACCTTGAACAGCGACGTCTTCGGCAATCCGCTCGGTGGCGTGCTGACCATGGGCGGGCGAGAATTTTCGCTGGTGGCCGGCCCCGGGCAACCAAGCGACCCTGTGCCCGAACAGATCGTCCGGCGATTGATCGCCGGCAGAACGATGGCGCTGCCTTCCTTCGGCGACGACAACGGCTTGTTTCCGGGCAGCGCCGGGCAGGGACGTATATCAGGGCCGAAGCCGGAGACTGCCATGGAGCGGAAGGCGGTGGCGCTCGTCTATTGTGCGCTCTTGACCGCCGAATGCATCGAGGCCCTGGGGGCGGGATCTCTGGTCGTTCTCGACGGCAGCTTCCTGGGCGACCCGCTTTATGCCCGCCTTGTCGCCGCACTGCTGCCGGACCGACAGGTCCGGTTCAATCTCGATGCCTACGGCGTTGCATCCGGCGCGGCCCTGCTTGCCGGCCAACATTCCCGCAGGCGGCCAGCGCCGCTTTCGCTGGCCGAGGCCAGCGATGTCGCATCACTCACGGCTGCGATCTCCGACTACGCGACTGAGTGGCGTGCGAGGGCGCGTCAGCCAGCCGAACCCGTTTTCCACTGACACTTCGAAAGGAACGACTGATGAACCAGCCCGATGTACTCTCCCTTCGCCGCGAGATGGTGGATATCTGCCGCCGGATGAATTCGAACGGCATCAACCAGGGGACGGCCGGCAACCTGTCGGTGCGCATCGGCGATGGCTTTCTGGTGACGCCGTCGTCGCTCGCCTATGAGACGATGCAGCCGGAAGATCTGGTCGAGATGGATTTTAAGGGCAACTACACAGGCCTTCGACCGTCATCCGAATGGCGTTTCCATCGCGATATCCTGCGCGAGCGCACGGATATCAACGTGGTTCTTCATTGCCACTCTATCTATGCCACCACGCTTGCTTGCCACCACAAAACCATCCCCAGCTTCCACTATATGACCGGCATTGCCGGTGGCACGACGATCCGCTGCGCCGAATATGCGACGTTCGGGACCCAGGCGCTGTCCAACAACGCGCTGGTGGCGCTCAAGGACCGCACCGCCTGCCTGCTCGGTCAGCATGGTCAGATCTCGCTCGGCAAGACGCTGGAATCGGCATTGTGGATGGCGATCGAAATCGAGACCCTCTCGCGCATGTATGTCCAGGCCCTCACGCTCGGCGAGCCGCCGGTTCTGCCCGACGACGAGATGCAGCGGGTGATCGCCCAGATGCGCCGGATGAGTTATGGCCAGGCACCTGATGATGAGGGCGTCAACGATCTCGCTCGCCCGCGGGCCGCCAGTTGACAGCAGCCGGGCTTGTGTCGTTGCTGGTGCAGCGCTATCAGCGACGTCGCGATTAGGCACCGGAGAGACGAGCGATCCATGGCGAGCCCCGATATGTCATCCCGTAGTCATGCGCCGAGGTTCCGTTGCTCGATTGTCGTCATGGGCGTTTCCGGCAGCGGCAAGACTTCTGTCGGCGAGGCGGTGGCACGGGGCTTTGGCTATCGCTTCATCGAAGGCGATGCTTTGCACCCGCAAGCCAATATCGCCAAGATGTCAGCCGGCATCCCGCTCACCGATGAGGACAGATGGCCCTGGCTCCGTGAGATCGGAAAGCAGCTTTCCTCGAGCGCCGACCCGCTCGTCGTTTCGTGCTCGGCGTTGAAGCGGAGCTATCGCGATCTGTTGCGCGAGAATGCAGGGGGAGATCTGGTCTTCGTCTATCTCCATGGCAGCCGCGACGTTCTCGCCGGCCGAATGCAACACCGCGAGGGGCATTTCATGCCGGCGTCACTGCTCGACACGCAGTTGGCGACGCTTGAAGAGCCGATCGGCGAGCCGCTCACGGTCGTCGTCGATGTCGATCAGCCCACGGTCGACGTGGTCAACGCAACGCTTGCCGCACTCGACGGCCTGGGTTTGTCGAACAATGCTGCGTCATCTGATACCGCATTCGGATCGCGCTAGACCCGTCATCATCTGGATCTCCAGCAATTGCTGTGTCAGCTCCGACCGGGTGTCGGAAAGGCACCGCAAGTGCAGCAGTGCCGACCGTGAAACCGGCAGTACCGCTATTGATGACCGTCTGGATGCTAGCAGCCCTGTCTATCGGTCTCCCCGGCTTTTGTTCAGTGCCACAAACGGATTTGATCAAAGCTGGCACATCGGGCGTGAGAGCGATAGGCGTGGCTGGCCGCGCCCATGGGCTTGACATCCGATGGTTCCGATCATGGCGTTGTCCAAGCGGCGTTGAAGCCAGAAACGCGGCGTGCCTTGCTGTTCAAGGTGTGGCTGCAGACGCAGATCGCATAAACAGGCCTGCTGTTGGTGCGCCTCGCTAGAGGATGCGACCAAACAAGGAGCCGTAGGCGATGACGGCGATCGCGAGAGTAAACCCGGCACCCACGAAGATGGGGGTGAAATCGTAGTCATGGAAACGGGCGGGAAGTAGGCTTCGCATGGCGAGCTCCAATTTTCACTCTGCTTGCGACGGCCGCCGGACGGTGCGGGCAGCACGCTGCGATGACGAAAATGCCTCAAAGGAACCCGCAGCAGAGGCTTTGGCTCGTTCAAGAATTCGATCAGGTGGATCAAATCTATTTCAGCGTAAATCTCGGCGCAGATTTTTGTTGAAGATGAGCTTCACCAAAGATTTTGTACGCAGAAAGTTTTTCTATCCTGCGCTTCGGATATTAATAAGTAAACGTCTGGCTGCGGCAAATCTTCATGGATTGCATCGCTTCTGATGTTTTCTATTATTACCTGTTCGGCGAAAGAATTTATTTGAGTATTTTTCCGATTTTCACCCGGTCTTTGTATGTGAGGCGCGATAGCTATGCGCCTGTAGCGCCGTTTATGTCGCCTTTTTCAACATAGCGGCGGGCTCGCGGCGGTTGATCTGAAATGGCTCTGTAGGTTGCGCCGGATTGCCCGAGTTGGCGACCGCTGATGGACGCGTTTTCGCGGGGCTACTGTGCCAACTGCAATAGCTGCAACGGTCACCCCGCCACCAGAGCTCGAAAAGCCATCCCCTATCCTTTGCGGGTTTGCGAAATTGCCTGAATCACCTAATGCTCGGGCATGGCAGGACGATTTTTCAGCAGGCGATTCGACGTATCGGACGACCGCTCCACGATCACCAACAAGCCGCTGGGCGTGGTCGCGCCTACAGCTCTGCTTGCGGCAGGCCTCCTCATGTCCGGCTGCGCGACGCACAATGACGTCGGTACGCCGACCAATGCGACGATTGTTCCGGCCGAGAATGCGCTGATCCTGCCGCCGCCAGGCGGGCCCGCCGTTCTGAATGTGGTCGAGCGGCGAAGAACCAACGCCATCGAGCAGGATATCTACCTCTACACTTCGGCCGCGACGCCGGGGCAGAACTTCCTGCGCGCGCAGTTCTTCGGGCCGATGGAGACCAGGTTCGACCAGCAGAAGAGCAGCGGCTACGTTGCGGTCAGGAGCTCCGAGATGATGCGGCAGGCGCGGCGTGCGCTTCCCGGTGTGTCGTTGGAGCAGTCGTCGGACTTTCTGCAGAACAATTACGGGCCCTTCGGTTATGCTTATGGCCGTGGCCGCGGCGACGACGCCTGCATTTTCGCCTGGCAGCAGATACGCGGGGCGGAAAATCATCGTTCTCCCCTTAAAGGCTACGGCACCATTCAGATCCGCTTCCGCTATTGCGCAACTGGCGCAAGCGAAAACGACCTTCTCGCACCCGTCTATGGCTATACGATCGTCGGCACATTCGGCGATCCCGCCTGGAACCCTTACGGCGCCCCGCCGCCGCTGGAGGCGGGCATCGGCCGCGTTGGCAACCCGATTTACCGCAAGGAGCCGGCGCCCACTGACACGCGACCCGTGACCGTGATGACGGCGCCTGCGCCGACCAGGCGCGTGGTCCGCGTCGAGCAACCCGCGCGTCAGCAGCCAGTCGCCGTGCCGGCGACGGCGAATTCGATCAGGTTGCCGGAACCGGGTGGCGCGGCAAAGACTGGAGCGACCGTGATTGTGCCGTTACCTGCCTGCGATGCACCGGCGGGGGGCAATTGTCCTTAATCAGCTCCTAACGATCGTTTGGTATGGGCTCGTATCGGGCTTGCAAAAGCCCAGATGAAGTCAGGTCAAGCGATACCAGTGGCATGATGCCGAATGCTGGAAGGCAGAATGAATGAGCAAGATCGGTCCCGTTGCAGCGTGGGCGTTTTTCTCCCTTTGCGTCATTGCCGTCATCACATTGCCGGTCAATCTTCAGACCCAGCTGATCGTGAGCGTGCTCGTCGTCACGTTCATGGCGATACTGAAGCTCATCAAGGCCGAAGGTCGCTGGCGCCTGATCGCGCTCGCCTTCGGAACGGCTATCGTGCTTCGCTATGTCTACTGGCGCACGACCAGCACGCTGCCGCCGTTGAACCAGCTTGAGAACTTCATTCCCGGCTTCCTGCTCTACCTCGCCGAAATGTACAGCGTGATGATGCTGTCGCTGAGCTTGTTCGTCGTCGCGATGCCGCTGCCGCCGCGCAAGGCAAAGGCCATCTCGCCGGGGGCGTTTCCGAAGGTCGACGTCTTCGTGCCGTCCTATAACGAGGATGCAGGGTTGCTGGCCAATACGCTGGCTGCCGCCAAAGGCATGGATTACCCGGCCGACAAGCTGCAGGTCTGGCTGCTTGATGATGGCGGCACCCAGCAAAAGCGCTACTCGATGAATCTGGTGGAGGCGCAGCGCGCCTCGGCCCGGCATATGGAATTGCAGGCTCTCTGCGACGATCTCGGTGTGCGCTACCTGACCCGCGAGCGCAACGAACATGCCAAGGCCGGTAATCTCAACAACGGCATGCTGCATTCAGACGGCGAGTTGATCGCCGTCTTTGACGCCGACCACGCGCCAGCTCGCGATTTCCTGTTGGAAACGGTGGGCTATTTCGAAAGCGACCCGAAGCTTTTCCTGGTGCAGACGCCGCACTTCTTTCTCAATCCTGATCCGCTCGAGCGCAATCTGCGAACCTTCGAAAAGATGCCGAGTGAGAACGAAATGTTCTACGGCATCATCCAGCGCGGCCTCGACAAGTGGAACGCGGCCTTCTTCTGCGGCTCGGCTGCCGTGCTCCGGCGCAAGGCGCTCGATGATACCGACGGCTTCAGCGGCATGAGCATCACCGAGGACTGCGAAACGGCGCTGGCGCTGCACGGCCGCGGCTGGAACAGCATCTATGTCGATCGGCCGCTAATCGCCGGGCTGCAACCGGCAACCTTTGCCAGCTTCATCGGCCAGCGCAGTCGCTGGGCGCAGGGCATGATGCAGATCCTATTGTTCCGTTTTCCGCTGTTCAAGCGCGGGCTGTCGATCCCGCAGCGGCTTTGCTACATGTCGTCGACGCTGTTCTGGCTCTTCCCGGTGTCGCGCACGATCTTTCTGTTTGCGCCGCTGTTCTATCTGTTCTTCGACCTGGAAATCTTCACCGCGTCGGGTGGTGAGTTCCTTGCCTATACGCTCGCCTACATGCTCGTGAACCTGATGATGCAGAACTATCTCTACGGCGCCTTCCGTTGGCCGTGGATCTCGGAGCTCTACGAATATGCCCAGACCGTGCATCTGCTGCCGGCGGTCATCTCGGTCCTGATGCGCCCGAGCCGGCCGACCTTCAAGGTGACGGCCAAGGACGAGTCGATCCTGGAGAGCCGCCTGTCGGAAATCAGCCGACCGTTCTTCGTCATCTTCGCCGTGCTTTTCATCGCCCTTCTGATGACGGTCTACCGGGTCTACACCGAGCCCTACAAGGCTGACGTAACCCTGGTCGTGGGAGGTTGGAACCTCCTCAATCTGATCATGGCGGGCTGCGCGCTCGGCGTGGTCTCGGAACGCGGGGAAAAGGCGTCATCGCGGCGCGTGAAGGTCAGCCGGCGCTGCGAATTCGGTGTCGCAGATCAATGGTATCCGGCAACGATCGAAGACGTATCGGCCAACGGCGCCCGAATTCAGGTCTATGGCGTCGATGCGGCGACGCTACCCGTCGACACGGACGGGCTCATTCGCTTCGAGCCCTATAGTGGCGATGGCACCTCCGAGACCTTGCCGGTCGCGATCAAGAACAAGGAGAGTGCCGGCGACATCACCACGATCGGCTGCCGTTATCTGCCGCAGGTCGCGCGTCACCACAGTCTGGTGGCGGATCTGATCTTTGCGAACTCCCAGCAATGGAGCGAGTTCCAGAAGGCGCGGCGCGGAAACCCAGGACTGGTCGCAGGCACGGCCTGGTTCCTGTGGCTGGCTTTCTATCAGATGAGCCGCGGCCTGATCTATTTCGCGCGCAGCTTGCGCTCCTCCGACAGGCAAGCGGAGGCGCGGCGATGAAGCGGATGCCGGTTGCCCTCCTCATCATGTTCCTTGCCGCGACGACACAGACGTTCGCGCAGTCGAACCCGTTCGACATGTCGCCGGAGCGGCCGGCCGTCGAGCCGTCTATCGAACTGCCGGAAGGGACGGATGAGGGCCAGCCGACCAGCGAGCCCGGCGCGGACGCAAGCAGTCCCGCAGCGGTTGGCGGCGGGCCCGATGGTTTCAGGCGGTACATCATTCCCTTCAGCGCGCTGTCGCTCACCGGTGAGGTCGATGAACGCGCCTGGTCGATGTATCTGACGCCGGCCCAGGCACAATCGGCTGCAACGTTGAATTTCGGTTATCAGAATGCGATCGTGATCGCGCCGGAGGCTTCGTCCCTTTCGGTTTTCGTCAACGGCGAGCTGGTCGGCGAGGGGCCGATCAAGGCGTCGGGCACCGCCGAGACCCGGAGTTACGCACTGCCGGCCGGTCTGCTGCGGGCCGGTTCCAATGACATCAGGTTTCGGGTGCAGCAGCACCACCGTACCGACTGCACCATCGAATCCACCTATGAACTCTGGACCGAAATCGCGCCGGAGACGGCTTTCATCAGCTTTGCGGATGCGCAGAGCGCGGCATTTGCGAGCGTGGACGATATCCGCGCCGTCGGTCTGGACGACAGGGGACACACGCAGTTCAATCTTGTCGTTCCGGGAATGCAGCAGCCGAGCCGCGCTGCGGGCCTGATGCGGCTTGCACAGGGGTTGGCCCTGCGCGGCCATATGCCGGCGCAGCGGGTCATTCTCAGCGAAGGACTGCCGGAGCTGGGCAAGCCCGGCGAGTTGACCGTGATTGCGGGCACCGTCGATGAGGTATCGCCGCTGCTCCCTTCGCTGCCCGATGGCGCTGCCAGTGGGTCGGTTGCGGCCTTCGTCCGCGATGGCGAGACGAATGCGCCGGTTCTGGTTCTCAGCGGCCCCGACTGGCCGGCCGTTCAGGCCGCGATCGAGGCTATCGCCGAGCCAATGGACCGGCCGAGCAATGTCCCCCGCGACGTCATCAACACCGAACGTTGGCTTTTGCCGGAAACACCTGTCGTTGCCGGCAACACGCGCTTGCGTTTCTCCGAGCTCGGCGTCGAGACCAGCGAATTCACCGGTCGTCGCTTCCGGTCCCGGTTTTCGGTGGCAGTCCCGTCGGATTTCTATGCGGACGCCTATGGCGAGGCGACGATCCTGCTGGATGCGGCCTATACCGAGACGGTGCGGCCCGGCAGCCGGATCGACATCTATGTCAACGGCAACATCGCCTCGACGGTCCCGTTCGATTCGGCGACCGGCGGCATCCTGCGGCATTTGCCGATCAATGTGACCATGCGCCATTTCAAGCCCGGGCCCAACCTGATCGAGCTCGAGGCCGTGCTTTTGACGGAGCAGGACAAGGCCTGTGCGCCGGGTGCGCCAGCCTCGACGGATCCGCGTTTTGCACTGTTCGACACGTCCGAACTTCATATGCCCAACTTCGCGCGGATCGGTCGGCGGCCCAATCTCGCCGCGATGTCGGGCGCGGCGGCACCCTATCGCAACAGCGCGGGCGTGATCCCGCTCTTCATTGACCGGGCCGATGCCGACACCTTGTCGGCCGCTGCCACGTTCCTGGCACGGTTGGCGGTGGCCGGCGGGCAGCCGATCGCGGTCGAGATGATTGCCTCGCCTTTGGCCGCTGGCACGCGCAATGCGCTCTTCATCGGTACGTTGCCCGAATTGCCGAAAACTGTGCTGACGCAAGTCGGTATCGATCCCAGCCGCCAGATGTCCTGGGGCAGCGCACAGGCCGTCGGGCGCGGCGCGGATACCCAGAAGGCGATCGATGAATGGCAGACGCGCCTGAGTGGCGGCGCCTGGCGCACCCAGATCACGGCTCTTCAGGATTGGGTAAAGCAGGAGTTCGACATCTCCCTGAGTTCGCTACGCATTCTGCCGCAGGAACAAAGCGATTTTGTCCCTCCGGAAACGGCAACCTTGCTCCTCGCTCAAGGGGCAAACCCCACGGATGACGCCACGTGGACGCTGGTTGCAGCGCCGTCCGCCAAACAGTTGAGCGATGGGGTGTCGGCACTTGCCGACATCGATCAATGGCGAGAGATCGCCGGGCACATCTCGACCTACGAGCCGGCAACCAACGCCGTCAAGGTGGTGCCGGTCGCCAATTTCAGTTTCGTGCAGACAAGGCCGGCCTCGTCTGGCAATTACCGGCTGATCATTGCCAACTGGCTGTCGAGCAACATTCTTTTCTACGCCGTGCTGCTCGTAACACTATCGGTGCTGCTGGGCCTCGCCACGTCATCCATGCTCAGTCGGCTCGGGCGCCGCCCATGATCTGGCGCACGGTTCTTCTCCTCACCCTGGCTCTTGTCGTCGCTCTGCCTCAGACGCGCGCGGCAGCCCAGGGACGGGGCGAGACCGTGAGCGCCGAGGATTGGCAGAAGTATAAGACAAAGTTCCTCGATCCCGGTGGGCGCATTATCGATGACGGTAACGGCGGCATCAGCCACAGCGAGGGACAAGGTTATGGTTTGTGGCTGGCGGTGCTTGCCGGCAGCGCTGCCGATTTCGAGCTGATCTGGTCCTTTACCCGTCGCGAGCTGCTTTTGCGCGACGACGGACTTGCCGCCTGGAAATGGAGCCCGAGCGAAAAGCCGCATGTGATCGATATCAACAATGCGACCGACGGCGATATCCTGATCGCCTATGCGCTGACGCTTGCCGGCGAACGGTGGAAGCGAAAGGACTACCTCTCGGCGGCCTCCAAGATCGCGAAAGCAATCCTCGACCGGACCGTGATCGACTACGGCGGCCGAACCTTGCTGCTGCCGGGGGTTGCCGGTTTTTCCGCAACCGATCGCGAAGACGGTCCCGTCGTCAACCCTTCCTACTGGATCTTCGAGGCCTTCCCTGTCCTTGATCGCGTCGCGCCTTCGCCGATATGGGCGGCGCTGGCGAATGATGGTCGCAAGATGCTTGATCAACTGCAGCTCGGCCCGCGAAAGATGCCGGCCGATTGGATCAGCGCCAAAACGCGCCTGAAGGCGGCGCAGGGCTTCCCGGCGGAATTCGGCTACAATTCGCTGCGCATTCCGCTCTACCTGGTTCGGGCAGACATCGATGACGCCGAATTGCTTTCAAGATTGCGGCAGGGCATGCTTGGTGCCAATGGCGAATTGCTCATCAGCGACGTAACGACAGGGGCTGTTCGGGCGACGCTGACGGACCCCGGTTATCAATTTGTTAACCATATTCTGGCCTGTCTCATGGAGCGGGCTCCGTTGCCCGACAGCGTCAAGGTGTTCAGCCCGACGCAATATTACCCTTCGACACTGCACCTCCTCGGGTTGTCTTATGCGAAGGAGAAGCGTCCGGAGTGTCTATGAAGTCCTCAACCGTTGTCATCGCCGGAATCATCCTCACGGCGGTCGGGATTGTCGGATTTACCGACGATGGGCTTCTGCGCAAGAATTGGGCCGGCAACGCCGGTGCGCCAGCGACGGGCCCTGACGGAGGCGCGCTTCCCGACGAGGCGTCGTTCGGTGTCGTGGACAGAGGTTCGAGAGGCGCAGCGCCTGAGTTTCGGCAGGTCACGCAGAATACGCAGCCCGCCGATGCGAGGCGGTCGCAGGCAACGGCGCCGGTGGTAGACGAATCGGCACTGCGCTACTTCGCCAGCAAGGGTGATACCGCTCGACTGCAGGCCGAGATATCACGGCTGAGGGCGCTCTATCCCGATTGGACGCCGCCCAAGGACCCACTTGCGGTTCCGCGTAACAAGGATGTCCAGCTCGAAACGATGTGGCAGCTCTATTCGGAGGGGCGCTACGCCGAGGTTCGAAAGGCGATCGCCGAGCGCCAGGCAAGCGAGGCCGCCTGGAAACCGCCGGCCGATCTGCTCGAGCGGCTGAACGTCGCCGAAGCACGGGCGCGCCTGGTGAATGCCTCCGATCTCAAGCAGTACGAGACGGTCATCGAGGTTGCGGCGAGCACACCGAGCCTGTTGACGTGCTCGGAAGTGGATGTGCTGTGGCGGGTGGCCGATGCCTTCACCGAGACCAAACGTCCCGATCGCGCCCGAGACGCCTATCTCTACGTGCTGAAGAATTGCGAGAACGCTCCGGAGCGGCTGGCGACGGTGCAGAAGGCGGTTTCCGGACTGCCCTATGAGATGGCGCAGGAGATTTTGGCCCACGAACGGACAGCACCTGGAGGCGCTGCCGAGTTCGAAAGCATTCGCGACGACCTGGCGCGCCGCTTCGTTGCGGAAGGCGACGCGGATGGCAAGCTGGCGGTCGATCCCAAATATATCCAGCGCCTCGAACGCCTGGTCGAAACCGAGGGCATGGCGAGTGACGCGCTGCTCCTGGGCTGGTACCAGCTTCGCCGGGAGAATATCAGCGCGGCCGAACAATGGTTCCGTCGCGCCCACGACAAGGAAGATTCAGCCTCCGCGTCGCAAGGCCTGGCGCTGACCTTGATCGCCCGCAAGGCGCATGAGGATGCGGAAAAAGTACTGTATCCCTGGCGCGATACGTCGACCGATGCCAAGGCGACCTATTTTGCCGCGACGGCAAACCTGCTGGCGATCGAGCCACCGGTCACGCTGAGCGAGGAAGTACTGACCCGGATCGCGCAGGAGACGACCAAAGGGCGTGATCCGGCCACGGCGCAGCAGTTCGGCTGGTATGCCCGTGCCATGGAACAACCGGCGACGGCCGCACAATGGTTTGCCACCGCGCTTCGCTGGAAGCCCGATGACGAACCTTCGGCCTATGGCCTGGCGCTCAGCCGCAACCAGCTGGGCGATGCTGCCGGCGTCGCCGAGATCCAGCGGCTCTGGGCGGGGCGCTCGGAGCGCATCGCCCTCCTCGGCGAGACCGAGGAGGAACGGCGCGACGCCATCGCCCGGCAACAACAGCCGCTTGCGCGAGAGCCGGCACCGATAGCTGATGCGGAGCGAAGGTCACCTGCAGTCGTGACGGAGGCCGCGCCACGAACGACGACACGCTATGTGGTCGAGCAGCCGGTTGCCGTTGCTCGCCGACCACAAGCGGCCGGCAGGGCGGTAACGGGATGCCGGACGACCATCAACCCGGCGCGGCTGTCGCCGCAGGCGGCGCTGACGCGCGGCTGGTGCCTGATGGATCTGAACCGCCCGCTGGAAGCGGCCGAATCCTTCGAGGTCGCCCTGCAGGCACCAGCATTGCAAATGCGCGAAGATGCCGCTTATGGCCAGAGCCTCGCCTATCTCAGGGCCGGGCTGACCAACAAGGCTGCGGTCGCCGCAACGAAATCAACACAGAGCCGTGGTCGGGCCGAAGAACTCCAGAGCGCGATCCTCGCCGACCGGGCGATTGCCGCTTTCGATGCCAAACGTTATCGCGAGACGCTGATTTTTCTCGATCAGTTGGGGCAGATCTCGACGCAGCGGTCCGACCTGATGGTGCTGCGCGGTTACGCCTATCTCAGTCTCAAGTATTACGCCGAAGCCCGACGTATCTTCGAGGCAGTCGCTGCCACCGGCAATCGTGAGGCGCAGCGCGGCCTTGCCGATGTCGGCAAGGCGCAGGAGATCTGGCCGAACAAGTAAACGCTTCGCAAGCGATTCCGTCGCGACACGACAGTTGCCGCGAGCCAGATTGGCCGAAGCACCTTCACGCAGCGGATGTATCGCCAAACGTTCCTAAACTTTGCAGATCGTGCTTCCCGGATTTCCTCTTTGGAAGGAAATTAGCGGGACGCGGTGTTATCGTCGCTCGACATCGCGGCGTTGATATCATTGCAATCGCCGCGTTGCGCGTAGAGGATGGAGCGCAGACCGGCCAGTTGGTGGTGAGGAGATCACTGATAGGGTCGAGGGGAGGAGACGAGAGATGTTTCAGGGCGGATTGAGCTTCGCGCTCGGCGAGGACATTGACGCGTTGCGCGATAGCGTGCGCCGTTTTGCGACTGAGCGTATCGCGCCGCTGGCGGCGGAAACCGATCGCAACAACGCTTTCCCGACGCCACTCTGGCGTGAGATGGGAGATCTCGGGCTGCTCGGCATCACCGCCGACGAGGCCTATGGCGGTGCGGGCATGGGCTATGTCGCCCATTGCGTCGCCATGGAAGAGATCAGCCGCGCCTCCGCCTCCGTCGGCTTGAGCTACGGCGCCCATTCCAATCTCTGCGTCAACCAGATCAGCCGCAACGGCAATGAGGCGCAGAAGGCGCGCTACCTGCCGAAACTGATCTCCGGCGAACATGTCGGCGCACTCGCCATGTCCGAACCGGGAGCGGGCTCCGACGTCGTTTCCATGACGCTTCGGGCCGAGAAGCGCGGCGACCGCTACGTTCTCAACGGTGGCAAGATGTGGATTACCAACGGCCCGGATGCGGACGTGCTGGTCGTCTACGCCAAGACGGACCCAAGTGCCGGTCCGCGCGGAATTACCGCCTTCCTCGTCGAAAAAGACTTTGCTGGCTTTTCCACCGGCCAGAAGCTCGACAAGCTCGGCATGCGCGGCTCGAACACCTGCGAGTTGATCTTCCGGGATTGCGAGGTGCCGGCGGAAAATATTCTCGGCAACGAAGGCGGCGGTGTCCGAGTGCTGATGTCGGGCCTCGATTATGAGCGTGTCGTCCTGTCCGCCGGACCGCTCGGCATCATGTCCGCTTGCCTTGACGTCGTCGTCCCCTATCTCCACGAGCGCAAGCAGTTTGGCCAGGCGATCGGCGAGTTCCAGCTCATGCAGGGCAAGCTTGCCGACATGTATGTGACGGCGAACGCGGCGCGCGCCTATGTCTATGCGGTGGCTGCAGCCTGCGATCGTGGTGAGACCACCCGCAAGGACGCGGCCGGCTGTATTCTTTATGCGGCCGAGAAGGCAACGGCGCTGGCGCTCGAAGCCATCCAGGCGCTCGGCGGTAACGGCTACACCAACGACTATCCGGCCGGGCGGCTGTTGCGTGACGCCAAGCTCTACGAGATCGGTGCCGGAACCAGTGAAATCCGCCGCATGCTGATCGGCCGCGAGCTGTTCACCGAGACCAGATAGACGCCAGGGTAGACCTCCGAAGCCACAATCAGGCTCGATCGAATGAGGACTTCATGACTGTTCTGAAATCTCACATCTCGCCCTCGTCCGACGTGTTCAAGGCCAATCAGGCGGCGATGGCGGAGGCGATTACGACTGTGGAGGACGCCGTCAAGATGGCGGCCGGCGGTGGAGGCGAGACGGCGCGCGAGCGCCATGTCAGCCGCGGCAAACTGCTGCCGCGCGACCGCGTCGCCTCGCTGATCGACCCGGCAACGCCCTTCCTCGAAATCTGCTCGACGGCCGCACACGGCATGTATAACGGCGATGCGCCGGCAGCGGGTCTCATCACCGGTATCGGCCGGGTGTCCGGCCGCGAATGCATGATCGTTTGCAACGACCCGACCGTCAAAGGCGGGACCTATTATCCCATGACGGTCAAGAAGCATCTGCGTGCGCAGGAGATTGCCGCCGAGAACCAGTTGCCGTGCATCTACCTGGTCGATTCCGGCGGCGCCAACCTGCCGAACCAGGACGAGGTCTTTCCCGACCGGGAGCATTTCGGTCGGATCTTTTACAACCAGGCCAACATGTCGGCGGCCGGAATTCCGCAGATCGCCGTTGTCATGGGATCGTGCACCGCAGGTGGCGCCTATGTGCCGGCCATGTCGGACGAGACGATCATCGTCGAGGGTCAGGGCACGATCTTCCTGGCCGGCCCGCCGCTGGTGCGCGCGGCGACCGGTGAAGTGGTCTCGGCCGAGGACCTTGGCGGCGCCGACGTGCACACGCGTCTCTCCGGTGTTGCCGACCATATGGCGCGCGATGATGCGCATGCGCTGGCGCTTGCCCGCCGTGCGGTCGCCGCACTCAACCGCCGCAAACCGACGTCGGTGGAATTGCAGAGCCCGGAGCCGCCGCTTTACGATCCGCAGGAGATCGCCGGCATCGTGCCGGCGGACCTGCGCACGCCCTATGACATCCGCGAAGTCATCGCCCGACTTGTCGATGGCTCCCGCTTCGACGAGTTCAAGGCGCGCTACGGCACCACGCTCGTCTGCGGTTTCGCGCATGTCCACGGCGTTCCCGTCGGCATCATCGCCAACAATGGCGTGCTTTTTTCGGAATCGGCGCTGAAGGGTGCGCACTTCGTCGAGCTTTGCGCCCAGCGCAAGATCCCGCTGGTGTTCCTGCAAAACATCACCGGCTTCATGGTCGGCCGCAAATATGAGACCGAAGGCATCGCCAAGCACGGCGCCAAGCTGGTCACGGCCGTGGCGACGGCGCAGGTGCCGAAAATCACCATGCTGGTCGGCGGATCGTTCGGTGCCGGCAACTATGGCATGTGCGGTCGCGCCTTCTCGCCGCGGTTCCTCTGGACCTGGCCCAACAGCCGGATTTCTGTAATGGGCGGCGAACAGGCGGCCGGCGTGTTGTCGACGGTGCGCGGCGAGGCGCTGAAGCGCGCCGGAACGCCCTGGAACGAGGAAGAGGAAGCCAAGTTCCGGCAGCCGGTTCTCGATCTCTTCGAGCGCCAGAGCCATCCGCTCTATGCCTCGGCCCGGCTCTGGGACGACGGCGTCGTCGACCCGCGCAAGAGCCGCGACGTTCTCGGGTTGTCCCTGTCGGCGGCGCTCAATGCGCCAATAGAAGATACGCGTTTCGGCCTGTTCAGAATGTAGGGAGATCGCGATGAAGCGCGAAAACGTCAACGCCAAGAATGCGCCGCAACCCCGTGGCGGCTATTCGCAAGCCGTGCGGCTCGAGAATTTCGAGCGACTGGTTTTCGTCAGCGGCCAGGTGCCGCTCAATTCCGACGACGTGCTGCCCGACGGCTTCGAGGCACAGGCGCGCCAGGTCTGGCTGAACATTGACGCCCAATTGAAGGCCGCCGGCATGAGCAAGGCCGATATCGTCAAGGTGACGGCCTTTCTCGCCGATCGCAACCACACCATGGCCAACCGCGCGGCCCGTGCCGAATATCTCGGTCCGCTCGCGCCGGCGATGACGGTGGTGATTGCCGGCATCTTCGATTCCGGTTGGTTGCTCGAAGTCGAAGTGATCGCGGCACAATAGGGCGGGCCATATGCCGATGTTTTCAAAGCTTCTGATTGCCAACCGCGGTGAGATCGCCTGCCGCGTCATCCGCACGGCCCGGCGCCTGGGCATCCGCACTGTCGCCGTTTATTCCGATGCCGATGTCGACGCTTTACATGTGACGTTGGCGGACGAGGCGATCCGCATCGGACCGCCAACAGCCTCCGAGAGCTATCTTTCGATCGAGCGGATCGTGGCTGCGGCTCGGTCCGTCAACGCGGATGCCATTCACCCGGGCTACGGTTTCCTGTCGGAAAACGCCAATTTTGCCGAGGCGGTCGAGGCCGCGGGCATGACTTTCGTCGGCCCGTCGCCGGACGCTATTCGCGCGATGGGGCTGAAGGATGCGGCCAAGGCGCTGATGCAACAGGCCGGCGTGCCCGTTGTCCCCGGTTATCAGGGTGACGAGCAGGAGCCATCCTTCCTGGCGGACCGGGCGGCTGACGTCGGCTTTCCCGTACTCATCAAGGCGCGCGCAGGTGGCGGCGGCAAGGGGATGCGCAAGGTCGAGCAGCCGCACGAGTTTGCTGCGGCCCTTGAAGCAGCGCGCCGCGAAGCCGAAGCCGCCTTCGGCGACGGCGCGGTGCTCATCGAGAAATACCTGACCAAGCCGCGTCACATCGAAGTCCAGGTCTTCGGCGACCGCCACGGCAATATCCTGCATCTGTTCGAGCGCGACTGCTCGCTGCAGCGCCGCCATCAGAAAGTGATCGAGGAGGCGCCGGCGCCCGGCATGACGGCGGAGGTTCGCCGCGCCATGGGCGAGGCCGCGGTCAAGGCTGCGCGCGCCATCGGCTATGTCGGTGCGGGCACGGTCGAATTCATCGCCGATGTCACCAACGGGCTCTGGCCGGACCAGTTCTATTTCATGGAAATGAACACCCGGCTTCAGGTGGAGCATCCGGTCACCGAGGCGATCACGGGCATTGACCTCGTCGAGTGGCAGTTGCGCGCCGCTGTCGGCGAGGCCTTGCCAAAGCGACAGAATGAAATCGCCATTGATGGCTGGGCGTTCGAGGCACGGATCTATGCCGAGGATCCGGCGCGCGGCTTCCTGCCGGCAACCGGGCGGCTCGCAACGCTCGATTTTCCTGTAGACGGCGTCCGCGTCGATGCCGGCGTCCGGCAGGGCGACGTCATCGCCCCCTACTACGACCCGCTGATCGCCAAGCTGATCGTACACGGGCCGAGCCGCTCGTCGGCGCTGGCGCGGCTGGAGAGCGCCCTCAAAGCCTGCCGTATCGGCGGTACCATCACCAATCTCGATTTCTTGGCCCGCCTCGCTGCAGAGCCCGAGTTTCGCGCCGGGCGGCCGGATACCGGCCTTATCGACCGGGCAATCGATCAATTGACGACGCCTGTGGTGCCGAGTGACGAGGCGCTGGCACTGGCGGCGATCGCCGCCACCGGCGTGCTGCAGCCGATGAAATCCGACGATCCCTGGTCGTCGCTCGGTCACTGGCAGATCTGGGGGGATGCTCATAGAAGCATTGCCGTCGACCACGCCGGCGGGCGATCGGTCGTCACGCTTGCCGCGCGCGGGCGCGATCAGTTCGCAGTGCGGGCTGGCGAAAGCACCTTTCCGGTGCTTGTGCTCGATCGGTTCGACGATGGCGCCCGTGTGGAGATCTCCGGCGAGCAACGCGTCTTCCGCTTCCTGCGCGAGCATGAAACCATCACGCTCTTCGTCAGTGGCGAGACCTTCGTTCTTCGCCTTCCCGATGCGCTCGCCACCGCCCACGCCGGTGAGGCGGCGGAGGACGAGCTTGCTGCTCCGATGCCCGGCATCGTCAAGCTCATCCATGTTCGCGCCGGCGACGTGGTCACGAAGGGCCAACCGCTCGTGGTGATGGAAGCGATGAAAATGGAGCTGACGCTGGCAGCGTCGCGTGCGGGCGTCATCGAGAGCGCGCTGGTAACGCCAGGCGAACAGGTAAGCGCCGGCGCGATCCTCGTCGTGTTGCAACCGGAGCGCAGCGAATGAGCGTGCTGGCGCCAGAACATGTCACACTTGTCGAAATGGCGCCACGCGACGGCTTGCAGAACGAGAAGCGGCTTGTCGACACGAAGGACAAGATCCACCTTGTCGATCTGCTGTCGGACTGTGGTTACCAGCGCATAGAGGTCACGAGCTTCGTCAGCCCGAAATGGGTGCCGCAAATGGCGGATGCGTCGGCTGTCATGGCCGGGATAAAGCGTCGACCGGGTACGCGCTACGCGGCGCTGACGCCGAACATGCAGGGCTTCGATGCGGCTCTGGCGGCCAAGGCCGACGAGGTTGCGATCTTCGCCTCGGCGTCTGAGACCTTCTCGCAGAAGAACATCAATTGTTCGATCGCCGAAAGCATCGAGCGCTTTCGCCCGGTTGCAGAGGCCTGCCGCGCCAGTGCTGTGCCGTTGCGAGGCTATGTCAGCTGCGTTGTCGAGTGCCCCTATGAAGGCGCGATCGCGCCGGAGAGCGCTGCCCAAGTGGCCGCCGCCTTGATGGTGCTTGGCTGTTACGAGATCAGCCTTGGCGACACGATCGGGCGCGGCACGCCCGAGGCGGTCGACGCGATGTTGGCGGCCGTGCTGGCTCATGTTCCGGCCGAACAATTGGCGGGCCATTTTCACGACACGTCCGGGCGAGCGCTCGACAATATCGGAGTCGCGCTCGAGCGCGGCTTGCGTGTCTTCGACGCTTCTGCCGGTGGCCTTGGCGGCTGCCCCTATGCGCCGGGCGCCGCAGGGAATGTCGATACGCTTGATGTCAATGCCTTTGTCATCGGGCGCGGGTTTTCGACGGGGCTGGATGCGGCAAGGCTCGAAGATGCGGCCGCCTTCGCACGATCGCTGAGGAGTGCTGGCTGATGTTCGAAACGATCCGATACGCCGTCGATGCGAAGGGCGTCGCCCGCCTGACGCTGGCGCAACCGCAGAAGCACAACGCGCTTTCCGCAATCATGATCGGTGAACTGACTGAGGCGGCGGAGCGACTGTCAGTGGATGTCACCGTCCGCGTCGTGGTGCTCGATGCCGAAGGCCGCAGTTTCTGCGCCGGCGGCGATCTCAACTGGATGCGCGAGCAGTTCGACGCGGACCGGCCGACCCGGATCGCCGAGGCGACCCGTCTGGCGTTGATGTTCAAGGCGCTGAACGAGATCGCCAAGCCGGTCATCGCACGGGTGCACGGCAATGCCTTCGGCGGCGGCGTCGGCCTCATGAGCATCTGCGATGCCGTCATTGCGTCGTCCGATGCGCGCTTCGGCCTGACCGAAACCCGGCTCGGCCTCATTCCGGCGACCATCAGCCCCTACGTCGTTGCCCGCATCGGCGAGGGCAGGGCGCGGCCTCTGTTCATGTCCGCACGCCTGTTCAGCGCCGAAGAGGCAAGGGATGCCGGTCTGGTGACGGCCATTGCTGGCCCCGATGCGCTTGATGCGGCAATTGCGGCCGAGGTCGAACCCTATCTCCAGACAGCGCCCGGTGCGACCGGACGGGCGAAACGGCTTGCCCGTTCGCTCGGACAGCCGATCACCGAAGAGACTATTGCCGCGACGATCGAGCAGCTTGCCGATTGCTGGGAGTCCGATGAGGCGCGCGAAGGCGTTGCCGCCTTCTTCGAACGGCGCGAGCCCTCTTGGCGACAGGCATCGCTTCCTTGATTTGAGCAGATTTTGAGCCTATTTTGATCAGGTGATGATCAAGATAAGATCGGAATGCGCCATGTCAGCCGTCGGCTTCAACATCTCTGCCTCCCATTTCGGCGAAAGCCAGTCGTCGTTTCTGTCTGCCCGGCTGGTCGCGGATCGTCTGGGCGTGACACTTGCGGAACTGGCGAAGCTGATCGGCGTCGCACGCAACACGCTGACGGCGAAGTCGAGCGCGCGCAAGGTCGACGCGGCTCTCAGCAAAGTCGTGCGTATCCTCGCCATGGCTGCCGAAATGGCGGGCGACGAGAGCCGGGCCGTGATCTGGTTCAAGCACCAGCCGATCCCCGGATGGGCGGGCAAGACTGCCTATGATCTTGCCCGAGAGGGCAAGGCAGACAAGGTGCTTGCCTATCTCGAGGCCGTGCGTTCGGGTGTCTACGCCTGATGTCGGAGAGTGAGCCGGTGCGCCTCTGGCGCGCCTATGTGCCCCGCTGGGCCCACGCTCCGCTTTCGGGCGATGGTGCCGCGCGCTTCGGCGGCCGCTGGAACCCGGTCGGCCTGCCGACGATTTACGCGGCGCGCGAACTGTCGACCGCCTGGGCGGAATATAACCAGAGCTTTGTCCAGCATCCCGCTTTGATCGCTCAGCTTGAACTGCGGCATGCGTGGCTGGCCGATATGATGGCGCCGGATGTGCTTGCGGATTTCGGCGTTACTGATGATATCCACCGGGAGGAGTGGCGCGACGCACTGGATCAAGGCGTGGTGCCGGCGACGCACCGTCTGCAGGCGGAGTTGACCAGCCGTGGTTTCGATGGGCTGATCTACCCGTCCTTCATGTCCCCGGGCGGCAGCTGCGTCGCGCTCTGGCGATGGAATGCCGGCGGGGCGGAGTTGACGGTGATCGATCCGGAAAGCCGCTTGCCGAAGACGCCGGCGTCCTGGCTCTGAGGCCGATACGCCCAGTCAAAAAACCTTGCCGGGGTTCAGGATGCCCTTCGGGTCAAGCGCGTGCTTGATCCGGCGCATGACCTCAAGCTCAGCCGCACTTCGCGAATGGCCGAGGAACTCCCGCTTCAAGGTGCCGATGCCGTGTTCGGCGGAGATCGAGCCGCGATAGCGCCGAACGATGTCATAGACGATGCCGTCGACCGCGTGCTGCGTGCTCTCGTCGCTTCCCGACGTGGAAAAAGCGATGTGCAGATTGCTGTCGGCAACATGCCCGAAGAAGGAGATGTGCGCCTGCGGGAAACGGGCGGCGAGCGCCGCGCCGCATTCGGCCGCGAAACGGCCGATTTCGCCGATCGGCAGGCTGACGTCGAGATTGATCAGCGCCGGCAGCAAGCGGTCCATCGCGTGGCCCTCGCGCACCTGCCAGAAGAGCCGGCTTTCTTTCTCCGACTGGGCGATCAGAGCATTGACGATGACATCGTCTTCCAGTGCGGCGCCGAGGAAGGTCTCAAATTCCTCGCTGTCGGTCTCGTGGCCCTGGACATCCTGTTCCACGATCACCGCAAAGGCGGGGGACGTCTCGAAAAAGCGCTGTCCCTCCGCCTCGCAGTTGAAGTGAAAATAGTCTTCCCACATGGCCTCGAAGGCCGAGAGGCCAGGAAGTCCTCTTTGTGCTCGCGCCAGGAAGGCGACGACCTGGTCATAGGTCTGAAGCGCGCAGAGCGCCGTCAGCCGTCCGGACGGCCGCGGCTTCAACCGCAGGACGGCGCGTGTGATGACGCCGAGCGTGCCCTCCGAACCGATGAAATACTGGCGCAGATCATAGCCGGTGTTGTTCTTGATCATCTTGCTGAGCGACGAGAGGATCGTGCCATCGGCAAGCACGGTTTCAAGCCCCAGGACGTTGTCACGCGTGACGCCATGGCCGATGACGCGGATGCCGCCGGCATTGGTGGCGAGATTGCCGCCGATCTGGCAGGAGCCGCGGGCGCCGAGGTCTATCGGCAGCAGGAAGCCTGCATCGTCGGCGGCGCGCTGGGCGACCTCGAGCGGCGTGCCGGCAAGGACGGTCATGGTTGCGGAAAGCGGATCGATTTCCTCAACGCCGGTCAGGCGTTCGAGCGAGATGGAAATCGCGTCCTCGTCCGGGTTCGCGCCGCCGGCAAGGCCGGTCAGCCCACCTTGTACGACGACCGCCTGGCCATGGGCGTTGCATATGCGGAGGGTCGCTGCGACTTCCTCTGTGTTCGCAGGGCGGATGACGGCCTTCGGAAGATAACGTCCGGTGAGGCTGGCGTCGCTGCGATAGCGCTCGCCGATGTCAGTGCCGGTCAGCACGGCATCGCCGAGTGCCTGTTTCAGATCGTCAATAACGGACATGCGCCTCGTCTCCCGCTTCTCTCACCGCATGAGGTGCTGTAGCGCATCTCGGCAGAAACGGGAAATGGCTTGGAGGCGAGATGAGGATCGGGCGCTGAGAAGCCGTCAGGTCCCGGTGCGTGCCAGTTCGAACGGTTGGACCGGCGCCTCCGCCTCGACGTCTGCGCTTGGCACCTCGTTGCCCGCCTTCTCGTCCCTGAACAGCTTCCACTTTGTCGGGCGGAATGCGACCCTTGCGCGGTCCTGTGTTGTGGTGCGTTCGGGTGGCAGTTCGATTTCGGCATGCGGATGGTTGCGGCCGAGGTCGAGTTCGAGATGGCGGGTACCGGCGACGCGGCGGCTGGCGGTGACCAGGCCGGCGAGACAGCCGCCGCAGCCATCGATCAGCTCGATGTCGTGCGGGCGGAAGTAGAGGGTGGCCGGGCCGTCGGGCTCGGTCGGAGCTCTGAGGCCGATCGGCCGGTCCTCGAACCAGATCTCGCCGTTGGCAAGGGTGACGGCAAGCGCGTTCGACTGGCCGATGAAGCCGTAGACGAACGGCGACACCGGATGGTCGTAGATCTCGTCGGGGGTGCCGACCTGTTCGATCGTGCCCTTGCTCATCACCACCACCCGGTCGGCAAGCTCCAGCGCCTCTTCCTGGTCATGGGTGACGAAGATGGTGGTGTGGCCGGTGCGGTCGTGGATCTCGCGCAGCCAGCGCCTGAGTTCCTTCCTGACCTGGGCATCGAGTGCGCCGAAGGGCTCATCGAGCAGAAGCACGTTCGGCTCGACCGCCATGGCGCGGGCGAGCGCCACGCGCTGGCGCTGGCCGCCCGACAGCTGCGCCGGATAACGCTTCTCAAGCCCGGAGAGCTGGACGAGATCGATGAGATCAAGCGCGCGCTTGCGGATGTCGGCCGCCGGTGGCCGGCGGTTGGCCGGACGCACCTTGAGGCCGAAGGCGACATTGTCGAGTACCGTCATGTGACGGAACAGGGCATAGTGCTGGAACACGAAGCCGATGTTGCGCTCCTGCACGGTCTTTTGCGAGGCATCCTCGTCGCCGAAGAAGATCGTGCCGTCGGTCGGGCTTTCAAGACCGGCGACCAGCCGCAACAGCGTCGTCTTGCCCGAGCCGGAGGGGCCCAAGAGCGCGATCAGCTCGCCCGAGCGGATGTTGAGCGAGACATCGTCGAGCGCCGGAAAGCGGCCGAATTCCTTGCGTATGTTCTGAACGCGGACTTCCATGACGATCCGGACCTTTCAATGCCTGCGGCTGGCGGCGATCTCGGCGCTGTAGCGAAGCTCGAGCGCCGTTTTCAAGACGAGGGTGACCAGCGCCAGCAGCGCCAGCAACGTCGCAACCGCAAAGGCGGCGACGAAGTTATATTCATTATAGAGGATTTCCACCTGCAACGGCATGGTGTTGGTCTGGCCACGAATATGGCCCGAGACCACCGACACCGCGCCGAACTCGCCCATGGCGCGGGCGTTGCACAGGAGCACGCCGTAAAGCAGCCCCCATTTGATGTTGGGCAGCGTCACATGCCAGAAGGTCTGCCAGCCGGATGCGCCCAAGGACAGCGCCGCCTCCTCGTCGCTGGTGCCCTGTTCCTGCATCAACGGGATCAGTTCGCGGGCAACGAAGGGGAAGGTGACGAAGACGGTGGCCAGCACCAGTCCCGGCACGGCAAACAGGATCTGGATGCCATGGCTCTGCAGCCACGGGCCGATGAGGCTGTGCGAGCCGAACAGAAGCACGAAGACCAGACCGGAGATCACCGGCGAGACCGAGAACGGCAGGTCGATCAGCGTCGTCAGGAAGGCCTTGCCGATGAACTCGAACTTGGCGATCGCCCAGGCGGCGGCGACGCCGAAGACGAGGTTGAGCGGCACGGCGATGGCGGCGACAATCAGCGTCAGGCGGATGGCGGAGAAGGTTTCGGCATCGCCAAGCGCCGACAGGAATTCGGCCGGTCCCTTGCGCAGCGCCTCGGTAAAGACGGCGGCCAGCGGCAGCAGCAGGAACAGGCCGACGAAGGCGAGCGCTGCAGCGATCAGACTTATGCGGGCAAAGCGGCTTTCCGAGGTGGCGGCACGCACGTGATGGGCGGCTGTAGTCAGATCAGGCGACATAGACATATCTCCGCCGGCTCCAGGCCTGGATCGAGTTGATGACGAGCAGCATGGCAAAGGAGATCACCAGCATCACCGCGGCAATGGCGGTGGCGGCGGGATAATTAAACTCTTCCAGCCGGATGACGATCAAGAGCGGAGCGATCTCGGAGACGTAGGGCAGGTTGCCGGCGATGAAGATCACCGAGCCGTATTCGCCGACGCCGCGGGCAAAGGCGAGCGCAAAGCCGGTCAGCCCAGCTGGCAGCAGCCCCGGCAACAGCACCCGGCGGATCGTCTGGAAGCGGCTGGCGCCGAGCGTGGCGGCGGCCTCCTCCACTTCCTTGTCGATCTCCTCCATGATCGGCTGCACGGTCCGGACGACGAAGGGCAGGCCGACGAAGATCAGCGCGATGACGATGCCGACGGGGGTAAAGGCGATCTTGATGCCAAGTGGGGCCAGCAGCGCGCCGATCCAGCCGTTCGGGGCATACAGTGTCGCCAGCGCAATGCCGGCGACCGCCGTCGGCAGCGCGAACGGCAGGTCGACCATGGCGTCGATCACCCGCTTGCCGGGGAAACGATAGCGCACCAGCACCCAGGCGAGGATGACGCCGAAGATCAGATTGACGATGGCGGCGACAAAGGCCGTGCCGAAACTGATCCTGAGTGCATTGAGCGTGCGGGTATCGAGCGCCAGCGTCATGAACTGCGACCAGCCAAGGCCGCTCGAGCGCCAGATCAGGCCCGACAGCGGAATGAGGATGATCAAAACCAGCCAGAATAGCGTGACGCCGAGCGCCAGACCAAACCCCGGAAGCACACTCGGCTGGCGAAACCGCCAGCGCCTGTTGTGGCCATGCTCTCTCAAATCCAACTCACCTCTCATGCCCAAGGCAAAAAACCCAAGCGGTCCTCAATGATGCCCGCAATCCCCATGTGGGCCCACTGCACAATTTCCTCCTCAAATCGGAAACGGTTTTACGAGGAAATTTGCAGCAAGTTCAAAGCGCTACAGCGTCCCTTTACGCGTCATATTTGACGCGCGGCGCTGTAGCACGGGATCGGCCGGATCGAATGGTCCGGCCGATCTTCTCATGTCATGAACAGGGTCGATTATTGCCCCGGCTTGTAGATCTGGTCGAACACACCACCGTCGCCGAAGAACTTCGGTTGCGCTTCCTTCCAGCCGCCAAAGTCCTCGATCGTCACCAGCTTGAGATCACCGAAGCGAGCGACATCCTTGGGGTCGGCAGCCGCCGGCTTGAACGGGCGATAGTAATGCTTCGCAGCGATTTTCTGGCCGGCGTCGCTGTAGAGGTAACCGAGATAGGCCTCGGCGACCTTGCGCGTACCCTTGGCATCGACATTGCCGTCAACCAGCGCGACCGGCGGCTCGGCCTTGATCGAGATCGACGGCGTGATGATGTCGAAATTATCCGGGCCGAGTTCCTCGAGCGAAAGATAGGCTTCGTTTTCCCAGGCGAGCAGCACGTCGCCAAGGCCGCGCTGGACGAAGGTCGTGGTCGAGCCGCGCGCACCGGTATCGAGCACCGGCACATGCTTGAACAGATCGGTAACGAATGCCTGCGCCTTGGCATCGTCGCCGCCATTGGCCGCACGTGCGTAGGCCCAGGCTGCCAGGAAGTTCCAGCGCGCGCCGCCCGAGGTCTTCGGGTTCGGCGTGATCACCTGGATGTCGTCCTTGACGAGATCGCCCCAGTCCTTGATGCCTTTCGGGTTGCCCTTGCGCACCAGGAAGACGATCGTCGACGTGTAGGGTGCGCTGTTATTTTCGAACTTGGTCTTCCAGTCTGCCGGGATCTTTCCGGTTTCCTTGGCGATCGCGTCGATGTCCGCCTCAAGCGCCAGCGTCACGACGTCGGCCTGCAGTCCGTCGATCACGGAGCGGGCCTGCTTGCCGGAGCCGCCATGCGATGTCTGGATCGTCACGGTTTCGCCGGTGTCCGCCTTCCACTTTTCACCGAAGGCAGCGTTGAAGTCCTTGTAAAGTTCACGTGTCGGGTCATAGGACACGTTCAGGATCGTCGTGTCGGCAAAAGCCACACTTGCAGCACCAAGCTGCAGGCCTCCGACTACAATTGCCAGTCCCACAATTCCGGTAATTCGTCCAAAGCCCATCTCGACCTCCATCGGTTACCAGATAAAACTATCAATTTAATTGACTGCTTCAACGCAAACTGATGATGCGGGAGGTGGCTATCGGGAAAAGTCCTATCGTTGTTGTGCCTTTTTAAGGAACGGTTTGCCCAACGCCCGTCTGGTCGCCGATCTCCTGTCAGTGGCGAACCGGGCGGAGAATAGCATGAGCCCTTTGACGCGCACATCAAAATTCCGGATGGGCTATGTGATCGGGCGGCCGTATGGACGCGGTTTGGGCACGCTAGGGATGCGACCCTTCTGGGACGAAGCGGGGCCTAGGAAAACTCAGCCAAAGAACGGTTGCCGCAGCAACAAACCCGCTAGAGCACGTGGCCACGGGCGACGATCGGCCAGATGGCCTTCGGCTCGTCGCCCTCGACGATATGCACGGCGTCGACCATGTTGGTCACGACGCAGGCATGATTGGGAACGATGCGCAGCTGCTGCCCGACCGTCAGGCCGATCGGTCCGTCGGTCACAAGTCGGCCGTGTTCCTCCGAGAGCTGGTCTATGCGGATGTCGTCGCGGCCAAGCACATGGCCATAGCCGGTGAGGCCTAGGAGGTCGGCGGTCAGAACCTTGCTGCCCGCATCGATGATCGCACGGTGCTCAGAAGGCACCGATACGACGGTCGCCAGTACGGTGAGGGCGCAGTCGTCCCAGGTTGCGACGCCGCGCGAAACGAGGGAGCGGTCGTTGTAGATATAGGTGCCGGGCCGATATTCGGATGCAATCGGCGCGCCGGCCGAATGCATCATGCTCGGCGTGCCGCCCGAGGTGATCGCAGGCACGGTCAGGCCGTCCGCCTCGATCAGGCGCTTGGCCTCGCTCATGAAGGCCTGAACCTTTGCCTCGCCGGCGATTGGCGGATAGGTCATCAGGCCGGCGAATTCGATACCCTTGGCATCATTGATCAGGCGGGCCAGACGGGCGGCTTCCACGGGCGAAGCGACGCCACAACGGTCCGCGCCGGTGTTGCATTCGACGAACACCCGAAGCGGCTTGCCCTTGGTCGAGAAGTGACGGGAAAGTCCATTGATGACCGTCTCGTTGTCGGCGACGACTGCCAGCGCGATGCGTCCATTAAGGCGCTCGAGCCGGTCGAGCTTGGGCGTTCCGAGAATGTTGTAGGTGATGAGGACATCGTTGATCCGCGCACTACCGTCCACCATCGCTTCAGCTTCGGTCACCTTCTGGCAGGTGATGCCGATGGCGCCGGCGTCGAGCTGCAGCTCGGCCATCTGCGGCAACTTGTGGGTCTTGATATGCGGCCGAACGCGGATGCCGTTGATGTCCGCGTAGTCCTGGAACGTGCGGATGTTGCGCTTGGCGATCTCGATATCGACCAGCACGGCGGGCGTTTCGATCGGCAGGGGCATCGCTCATCACTTCCTTTTGTCGGGCGCGGCACACGGGGAAGCTACATCATCCACCCTTGACAAGTTATGACCGTCGGCATTTCATACGTCAATCCATTATTCAGGATTGTAATACTGTATAATGGAATAATGACGGGAACCCAAAAATGGGAGAATGCAGATGATCAAGACAGTTCTCGCGGCTGCCGCCATCGCAGCCGCCTCCATTACCTTGCCGGCACAGGCGCAGCAGCCAGCGAGCAAACTCGACGAAATTCTCGCGCGCGGTCATCTCGTGCTCGGCACCGGCAGCACCAATGCACCGTGGCACTTCAAGAGCGCCGAAGACAAGCTGCAGGGCTTCGATGTCGACATGGGCCGGATCATCGCCAAGGCGCTGTTCGGCGACCCGGAAAAGATCGAATACGTCAACCAGTCATCAGACGCCCGTATCCCGAACATCACCACCAACAAGGTGGACATCACCTGCCAGTTCATGACGGTGACCGGCGAGCGCGCCCAGCAGATCGCCTTCACCATCCCCTATTATCGCGAAGGCGTCGGCCTGATGCTGAAGTCGGACGGCAAATATGCCGACTATGCGGCGCTGAAGGCGGCGGGTTCATCGGTGACCGTGTCGGTTCTGCAGAACGTCTATGCCGAGGCGATGGTTCATGCGGCATTGCCGGAAGCGACCGTCGATCAGTATGAATCTGTCGACCTCATCTATCAGGCGCTCGAATCCGGCCGGGCCGATACTGTGGCCACCGACCAGTCGTCGCTTGCCTGGTACATGACCCAGAACCCCGATCGCTACAAGGACGCCGGCTATGGCTGGAACCCGCAGACCTATGCCTGCGGCGTCAAGCGCGGGGATCAGGACTGGCTGAACTTCGTCAACACCGCGCTGCACGAAGCCATGACCGGGGTGGATTTCGATTTCTATGCGAAGTCGTTCAAGACCTGGTTCGGCAAGGACCTGACGCCGCCGCAGATCGGCTTTCCGGTCGAATTCAAGTAGGCGCTTCCGTTCGGTCGATCCCGTACTCGTGCGGGATCGACGCCTGTCCTGTCGGCATGGATGGCTGAAGACATGGGTTATCAGTTGAATTTCGCCGCAGTCTGGCGGTCTTTCGACCTTCTGCTCGAAGGTCTGGCTCTCAGTCTCGGCCTCGCCTTCGCGGCGATCCTCGCCGGTTGTCTCATCGGCCTCGTCACCGCCTTCGGGCTGGTGTCGAAGTCCATGGTTCTACGCGAGCCGGCCGGCTTCTATGTGACCGCGATCCGCAACACGCCGATCCTGGTGCTGGTGCTGTTCAGCTACTTTGCCCTGCCGCAGCTTGGCGTCAGGCTAGGTAAGATCGAGAGTTTCGTGCTGACGCTGGCGATCTATTCCGGCGCCTATCTCGCCGAGGTGTTCCGCGGCGGGTTGCTTTCCGTGCCTCCTGGCCAAAGGGAGGCGGGACTGGCGATCGGGCTCACGGAAATGCAGATCCGCACCTCGATTATCCTGCCGCTGATGCTGCGCAATGTACTTCCCTCGCTCGGCAGCACGATGATCTCCCTGTTCAAGGATACCTCGCTTGCAGCCGCGATCGCCGTTCCCGAACTGACCTTCGAGGCGCGCAAGATCAATGTCGAAAGCTTCCGGGTGATTGAGACGTGGATCGTCGCCAGCTGCCTCTATGTCGCCACCTGTTCGCTTCTCGCCGCATTGATGCGCGCGGTCGAGCGCCGACTTGCCGTGCCGAGGTGATCGCCATGGATCTTTCCGCATTCCTCGACCAGCTCTGGATCGCCCGCATCCCCCTTCTCAAGGGTCTCGGCGTATCGGTTTCCATTTCTTTCCTGTCCATCGTTGTCGGGACGGTGCTCGGCGTCTTCGTCGGTCTCGCCTTGACCTACGGCTACAAACCCGTGCGCTTCATCGTGCGCGGCTATACCGACTTCATCCGCGGCACGCCGGTACTGGTGCTGGTTCTCGCCAGCTACTACGTGCTCAGCACCATCGGCATTGATCTCGGGCCGTTCCAGGCCGGCATCCTTGCCCTTTCGGTTTTCTGCAGCTCGCATGTGGGTGAACTGGTCCGCGGCGCGCTTCAGGCGATCCCCAAGGGACAGACGGAGGCGGCCAAGGCGATCGGCCTGACATTCCCGCAGACTTTTGCCTATATCCTTGGTCCTCAGGCTTTGCGGCAGGCCTTGCCGGCCTGGGTGAATACCGCCGCCGAAATGGTCAAGGCTTCGACGCTGCTGTCGATCATCGGCGTCGCCGAGCTTTTGCTGCGCACGCAGGAGCTGATCTCGCGCACTTTCATGAGCCTCGAGTTCTATTTCTTCGCCGGCTTCCTCTATTTTGTCATCAACTACAGCATCGAGCGCTTCGGCCGTTACGTCGAGCGCAAGACAGCCGTCCCATCGTGAGGCACCGGATCCGATGACCCAGGCACTTCTTGAAATCCGCGACCTGCACAAGCGTTATGGCCCCGTCGAGGTGCTGAAGGGCGTCGATTGCACAATGGCGCAGGGCGAGGTTATTTCGATCATCGGCTCCAGCGGCTCGGGCAAGACGACGATGCTGCGCTGCATCAACATGCTGGAGGAGTTCCAGGGCGGGTCGATCCGCATTGACGGCCAGGAGATCGGCTATGACACCGTCGCCGGCGTCAGGCGGCGCAAGCGGGAAAAGGAAATCGCCCGCCAGCGGGCAATGACCGGCATGGCGTTCCAGCAGTTCAACCTCTTTCCGCACATGAGCGCGGCGAAGAACGTCATGCTCGGCCTTATCAAGGTGCGCGGCATGGGGCGGGACGAAGCACTGTCGGTGGCCGAGAAATGGCTCGACCGGGTGGGGTTGCTCTCGCACAGGGATCATTATCCCGGCCAGCTTTCGGGCGGTCAGCAGCAGCGCGTAGCGATCGCCCGGGCGATTGCCATGAACCCGAAGCTGATGCTGTTCGACGAGGTGACCTCTGCGCTCGATCCGGAGCTTGTCAACGAGGTGCTGCAGGTGATCAAGGGGCTGGCGGAGGACGGGATGAGCATGTTGCTCGTGACGCATGAGATGCGGTTTGCCTACGAGGTGTCTTCCCGGGTGATCTTCATGAACCAGGGGCGCATCGGCGAAGAGGGCAATCCGCGGGAGATGTTCCTGAAGCCGCAGACTGAGCGCCTGGCCGAATTCCTGAAAACCTCGTCGTTCAACTGATGCACAAATACCGTTGGCAGGGGCGGTCGTGGCATCCGGGCATGAGGGCCGCGGAACAGTGCTTGCGGCGCCTCCGCCGCAGGTCGACATATCGAACGTCACTTCGCCACTCGCTTTGGGTACGCGATAGGCGCCGGGACCGAGCGAGCCCCTTTCCGCATCAACCGGAAAGCAAGGACCGACCGGTTTCCGGGTCGAACAGATGCAAGGCGCCCTCGTCGAAAGCGAATGTTCGCTCCGCATCGATGGCCAGCTGCGTGCGCGGCGGCAGGCAGGCGGTGATGCGCTGGTCGCCGATGCGCGCCGTCACCACCAGTTCCGGGCCGGTCAGCTCGACAACCTCGACGCGCGCCGTCAGCCGCAGTGCATTGGACTCGGCTGTTGCCAGCCGCAGCGCCTCCGGGCGGATGCCGACCTTGACGCGTTGGCCATTCTGCACCTTGCCATGAAAACGCGCCGGCAGGGCGATCGGCTGGTCGCCGCCTTCCACGCGCAAACTGCTGTCTGATACTTCAGCCTCAAAAATGTTCATCGGCGGCGAGCCGACGAAGCCCGCGACATAAAGCGTGGCCGGGCGATCGTAGATCTCTTCCGGCGTGCCGAGCTGTTCGATGCGGCCGTCGCGCATGACGGCGATGCGCGTAGCAAGCGTCATCGCCTCGATCTGGTCATGGGTGACATAAACAACCGTCGTCTTCAGCAATTGGTGCAGGCGCTTCAGCTCGGTGCGCATCTCCATCCGCAGCTTGGCATCGAGGTTCGACAGCGGCTCGTCGAAGAGGAAAACCTGCGGGTTTCGCACGAGCGCCCGGCCGATGGCGACGCGCTGTCGCTGGCCGCCAGAGAGCTGGCTCGGCTTGCGCTCAAGCAGGTTTTCGATCTGCAGCAGCTTCGCTGTCTCAATGACCGCCTTTTCCCGTTCCGGCGCCGGAACTTTACGCATTTCGAGGCCGAAACCGATGTTGCGGGCAACGCTCATGTTTGGGTAGAGCGCATAGGATTGGAACACCATGGCGATGTCGCGATCCTTTGGGTGCATCCCGATGATCGACCGAGGCCCGATGCGGATATCGCCACCGCTCGGCTCGGCAAGGCCGGCGATGATATTGAGCAGGGTCGACTTGCCGCAGCCCGAAGAGCCGAGCAGCACGAGAAACTCGCCGCTTTCCAGCGCGATGTCGATGCCCTTCAGCGTTTCGACTTCGCCGTAGCGCTTGTGGATGTTGTGGATCTCAAGCGCGCTCATGCGATCGTCTCCTGAAGAAAGGCGGACAAGGGTTTTCCATAGCTGCGCGGCAGCGTCGAGATTGCCTCAGAGGCGATGGTGACGCCGGTGCGAAGGCAGTTTTCCAGCGGCATTCCGGCGGCAAGGGCTGCAAGGAACCCGGCGTTGAACACGTCGCCCGCGCCGATCGTGTCGATCACTTTGACCGTGGGCGCGACGACGGAGACGATGTCTCCGGTCGGGCCGAGGGCAAGGGCGCCGTTCGGCCCGCGCTTGACGACGACGATCGCGTCGGCCGGCATGTGGGACTTGAGCGCGCGCGCTGCCTCTGCCGCATCGACAAGGCCCGTCAGCGTCGTCGTCTCGACCTCGTTGAAGAGCGCGAGCCGACAGCGTTTCAGCCAGCCGATCGTCGCCGCGCAGTTGGCATCCGTCCAGCCGTCGAGCGGCCAGCCGGTGTCGAGTGCCACGGCGATGTCATGCGCCTCGGCCCAGTCGAAGACATCGTCATAGGCGGCGGTCAGCGCGTCGGTGAGGAAGGAGCCGGCAAGCAGCGCCAGACCGCCACGCAGGTGCTCGCCGTCGAGCATTGTCCGGATTTCGTCGAAATTTAAGAGCGGTAGGTGTCCACGGGTGGTGAAGAAGGTGCGCTCGCCGTCCGGATGGGTAATGCCGACCGACAGCGTCGTGCCGACGTTTTCGACCGGCCAGCCACTGGCCCGCTCGGCAAAGGCGTCTTTCAGCCAGGTGCCGAACTGGTCGTTACCGATGTTGGCGGCGATCGCATAATCGACCCCAAGCGAATCCCAGGCAAGCGCGCTGTTGCCGGCGCAGCCGCCGACGCGCAGCTCATCGTGATCGACGATGATTTCGGTGCCGGCCTTTGGCCAGGGTGCGGCCGGCCCGAGGATCAGATCGACGTTGACGTTGCCGATGACGACAAGAGGACGCATGCTTCATTCGCTCCGGGTAATCTTGGTCGATCGGACCGGCGTTCCGGCATCGACGACACGCGCCTCGGCAAAGGCGATCATGAACAACTGCGCCACCGGCAGCATCGCAAAGATCGCGGCCATGCCGGCGGCCGGTTTGAAGGAAAGCGTGGTCACGCCAGGGATTGGTGCCTCGCCGGAGGCATCAAAGACGACAACCGGAGAACCGGCTTCGGCTGCGGAAACCGCCATGACGCTGACGAGGCCGGCAGTTGCATCGGCGGCGCGAAACAAGACGACGCCGACCGACGGGCCGAGCATTTCCATTGGCCCGTGCCGCAGCTGCCCGCCTTCGAGCGAGAAGCAGGGCAGCCGGGACAACTCGGTCAGACCGAGCCCGATCGCTTCGGCAAGTCCCTGAAGTTGGCGGCCGGACGTTACCACGGCGCGGACATCCGCAAGCGCTGCGAGCGCCGAAGTCGTGTCGGGCGCCTGAGGCGCTTCGATCGCCTGCAATGTCGCAGATGCGTCGTCTCCGAGGGCGGCAAGGATCGAGAGGTGCAGCGCGAAGCTGATCGTCAGGCTGCGTGTCGCGGCAAATGCCTTTTCGGTGCCACCGACGCCGACCAGCGATGGGGCGCTGCGGGCCAAGAAGGAGCCCTCTTCGAGGGTCAGGCCGAAGGTGTCGCCGGTCGCCCCATTGGTCTCGGCGAACCAGCGCAGAACCTCCGCACTTTCACCGGACTGCGACGTGACGAGGATCGTCTTGCCTTCGATCGCCAGCGGCTGGCCCAGCTGTTCGGACAGCGGCAGCGCGATCGCGTCGATGCCGTGGGCCCGGTAGAGCGGTTCGAGCGCGCGACCAACCGCATGCGAGCCGCCCATTCCGAGCAGTAACAGCTTGCCGGTCGATCTGAGCGATGCAGCGATCCTGCCGTTGAGCGCCTGTGCGGCGTGGAACGAGGCGACGGCGTCTGAAGCCTGACGGGCCATTTCGCGGTCTATTGCAATGAGCCCGGCCGGGCGGTTTGTGGTATCGCTCATGGTCATCCCTTGACGCCGCCGCTGGTGAGCCCGGAGATCAGGGCTTTTTGCATGATGAGGCCGATCAGCACCGGAGGCAGGGCGGCTAGCACGCCGGCGGTCGCAATCAGTCCGTAGTCGGAAACGCGGCCGCCGGCGAGATCGGCGATGGCGACCGTCAGGGTTTTTGCGCGCAGGTCCGAGGTGAACAGCAGCGCATAGAAGAATTCGTCCCAGGCAAGCAGAAAGGCAAAGAGTGCCGAGGTCGCCATCACGGGGGCGGCGAGCGGCAGGGTGATCAGCCTGAGGATCTGATCCAGCCTGGCGCCGTCGATCATGGCAGCGCTCTCGATCTCCTTGGGAATGGAATCGAAGCCGGACTTCAGCAGCCAGGTGGTGAAGGGCGCAAGGATGGTGAGATAGACGAGTGCAAGGCCGAAGACCGAATTCAACAGGCCGAGAGTGGCAAGGCCCATATAGAGCGGCACCGCCAGCGCCACCGGCGGCAGCATGTAGGTGGCGATCACCGCGTAAAGCGACCAGGAGACGGTGGGCGTGCGCGACACGGCCCAGGCCGAGGGAATGGCAACGGCGATGGCGGCAAGCGTCGCCATGCCGGCGACCTTCAGGCTATTGAAGAGCGAAGCGACGAAGGCCGCGCCGGCGGTGTTTTCGAGCGTGGTCAGCAGCAGCCCATAGCGCGACAGATCGATCTCATCAGGCCACCAGTTGAGCGGCTTTGCCGAAAGGTCGGCCGCAGACGAGATGCTCATGACGAAGAGCCACACAACAGGCGCCAGGATGACGGCCGTCAGCAACAGGGCGCAGGCGTAGATGAAGGCAGTGAACAGTGGGCTCTGGCGTTCCATCAGGTGGCTCCCGCGGCTTTGCGCACAAGTGCGGCATAGGCGACCGCAAGTACGGTCACCAGCAGTGTGACGATCAGCGCCAGCGAGGCGCCGGACCCTGCCCGCTGAAACGAGAAAGCTTCCTGATAGACGAGGATCGACAGCGTGCGCGTGCTGTTGGCCGGGCCGCCGCGTGTCATCACCCAGATGAGGTCGAAGACCTTGAAGGCTTCGATCGTGCGCAGCACCAGCGCCACGAGCAACGGGCCGGCGAGATAGGGCATGATGACATAGCGGAAGCGGTTGAACGGGCCTGCGCCATCGACGAGCGAGGCGGCCGTGATGTCGCGCGGCACCGCCTGGAGAGCTGCAAGCGCGATCAGGGCAACGAGCGGAAAGTTCTTCCAGCAGTCGGCGACGATCAGGGCTGTCAGCGCCGAGCTGGGCTCGCCGAGCCAGGAGCGATAGCTGTCGATCAGGCCGATCTGCATCAGGGCCGCGTTCAGTGCACCATATTCCGGATTGTAGATCAGCCGCCACAGCGTCGCGTTGACGACCGTCGGCAGCGCCCAGGGCAGGATCATCAAGGCGCGCAATGCCGTGCGGCCGCGGAATTGCTGATTGAGCAGCAGGGCCGCCAGCACGCCGATCACCATTTCGGCGGTCACCGAGACAACCGCAAACCATGTGGTCGTGACCAAGGCCCGCATGAAGTTCGAACCGCCGAGCACCTTGGCATAGTTGTCGAGGCCGACGAAGCTGCCTTCGGTGCCGACGAGCTTTGCGTCAGTGAACGAAAGCCTGACGGTGTCGACCAACGGCCAACCGATGACAGCGATCATGACTGCGAGCAGCGGCAGCATCAGCAGCCACGCGCGTGTTGTTATCCAGGTACCGGACATGGGATGGAAACCTTTTAGGCCATCTACAGCGCCGCGCATCAGATATGACGCGCAAAGCACGCTGTAGCGCTTTAAACCTGCCGCATAATTCCTTAAGTCGATTCCGATTTAAGGAATTATGCCGTGGGCTCATGCTATTGCCGGTGAAACCGTTCCGGCAAGTCCCGGGCGGCAGGGCCACCCGGGAGGTCGAAGCCGTGGGATCAGAGACCGCTGTTTTCGGCGGCGGTCTTGAGTGCATCCTCGGCGGAGGCCTGTCCAAGCAACGCTTCCTGGATCGCCTGCTGCAGGGCTGTCGAAAGCTCCTGGTACTTCGGCGTCGTCGGGCGCGGATACATGGCGGCAAGGCCGAGCTTGGCGGCGGCGATCAGCTCTTCCTGGCCCTTGGTGACATTGGCGTCTTCATAGGACGAGGCCCAGATCGGCAGGCTCAGCTTGGCATAGGCATTCTGCGTCGGCTGCGATGTCATGTGGACGATGTACTTCCACGCTTCGTCCGGGTGCTTGCTGGTCGAGGTGATGCCGAGGCCCATCGACCCGTTGACGGCCGACACCTCGCTCTTGCCCGCAACACCCGGTGCCGGCACGACGCCGACCTTGCCGGCAACCTTGCTTTCCTTGGGGTCGTTGGCGAGGTTGTACATGTAGGTCCAGTTGAGCGCGAAGGCGGCTTCACCGTTCTGAAAGACCTTGCGAACGTCTTCCTCGAGGAATTCCTTCGAGTTCGGATTGGTCAGGCCCGACGAATAGCTCGTGACCATGTAGTTGAGCGCGTCGAGACCGCCGCCGGACGTAAAGGCAGGCTTGCCGCCGTCGATGAACTTGCCGCCATAGGCGCTGACAAGCGTGGTGTAGTCGCAGATCGCGGCTTCGGCCTGCGACCAGCTCCAGGCGATCGGCGTTGCGAGCAACCCCTTGTCCTTGATGATCTTGGCCTGTTCCGTCAGTTCGTCCCAGGTTTTCGGCGGCGCCTTGATCCCAGCCTTTTCAAGGATTTCCTTGTTGTAGAACAGGTATTTTGTGTCGAGGATCCAAGGCATGCCGTAGCGCTTGGCGTCATATTCGACCGTCGTCCAGGCGCCCGGCAGCACGCCGGATTTCATCTCGTCGGTGATCCGGTCGGAGATGTCGACCAGCACCTTGTTGGCGGCGTATTCGGCCGGCCAGATCACGTCGAAGAGCACGACGTCGTAGCCGCCGCCGGAGCCCTGCGCCAGCACGGTCTTGTCATGCAGGCCTTCGTAGGGAACGAATTCGAGGTTCACCTTCACGTCGGGATTGGCCTTGGTGAAGGCCTCGGTCATCGCGCGCACGTCGGCTTCGCTATAGGCCGCCTGCGCCATGAACAGCGCATTGAGTGTGGTTTCAGCATAGGCGTGGCCGGCAAAGGACAAGCCGAGCAAGGTTGCGCTGAGCAACGTGGTTTTAATGGATTTCAACATTCCTGCCTCCAATAACTGAGCGGTTCAGTTTTGCCGATACACCTCCCCGGTGCACCGAATATAAGAAATCCGCCCGCTTGCGGACGGCCGTCGACATATCTATCGGAGCGCTGGTGACGACCTTTGGCCATGACCTTCGTTCCCCTGGAGCTCTTTGCGGCTCTCAATTAAGTCAATTGTCTTGACTTATTTCTTGTTCAATATTCTAACAGTGTCAAGAGGGTTTTGAGGATGAATGATTTACGCCCGATCCGGGCAAAGAGCGGCACCAACCAGGAAGGGGCGAGCGCCCACAACCGTCGTGTCATGATCGACGCGTTGCGGCTGAACGGGCAGCTGTCCCGCGCCGATCTTGCCCGTGCGACGGCGCTGACGAAGCAGACGGTTTCAAACATCATCGAAGAGCTTGAGCGTGACGGGCTGGTTCAGTCGCTGGCAGTCGTTCGCAGCGGCCGGGGACAGCCGTCAACGCCCTATCGTCTGGTTGCCGAGGGCGCCTTCGCGATCGGCCTGCAGATCGACAGGCACGTCACACGCACCATCGCCGTCGACCTGGTGGGTACGGTCCTGGCGCGCCGGGAGGCCAACCTTCCGGCGGGCGGGCCGGTGACCGGCGTGAAAACCATTCTCGACCTGATCGAAAAGACCCGAAGCGACCTGGCGTCGATCGCGCCGCAATCGGAGGATCGCCTCGTCGGGCTCGGTGCGGCGATGCCCGGTCCCTTCGGTATCGACGCCGACGCTGACGATCCCTGGATGATGGCGGCGTGGCAGAATTTCCCGCTACTCGAAACGCTTGCTGCAGGCACAGGTCTCGATGTCGGCCTGCAGAACGACTCTGCCGCCGCAGCCACCGCCGAGCGCCTGGTCGGTGCCGCCCATGGCGTCGATCACGCGATCTGCATCTATCTCGGCTATGGCCTTGGCGCCGGGTTGATCCTCAATGGCGAGCTTTATCGCGGTGCCAATGGCAATGCCGGCGAGATCGGCATGATTCTCAGTCTGCCGCGCGGTGCTGCCGAGCATGAGCGCACGCCGCTTGAATACCGCGCTTCGATCGCCTCTCTGTGCAAGCTGCTCGCGCTCGATCCTGCCGATCCGGACCTCTATGCCCACATTGATGCGGCCGTGGAGAGTGAAGATATCAGGTTGCCCGGTTGGCTGGATGCGGCCGTCTACGAACTGCGCGCGGCTGTCCAGGCACTCGAAACCATCTTCGACCCGCAGACGGTGATCCTGTGCGGCGGGCTTCCGCCCGGCCTGGCGCGGCTGGTCACGGATGCGATGCAACCACTGCTTCCGTCACTCGCCGATCGCCGTGATCGCAGTCTGCCGCGCCTGCAGGTCGGCTTCACCGATCCCTGGGCGGTCGCGATCGGCGCTGCCGCCGAGCCGATCAGCCGCACATTTGACCCGCGCTTTTCGGCAATCCTGAAGACCCGCGCCGCCGACCATTCCTGAGGCTGCGGCTTGCGGCGCGTCATCGGCGCCGATCAGGTCCCCGGCTCGTCAAGGCGTGCAAGTTCGGCATATTCGGCCGCGAGAAAGTCGAGCAGAGCCCTGACCGAGGGAAGCAGGCCGCGCCGCGATGGAAAGGCTGCGTGAATGATGCCTGATCGGGGCGCCCAGTCGGGCAGCACGTCGACCAGCGTTCCGTCCTTCAGGTCCTGCCTGACGACCATGGTCGGCAGCTGGGTGACGCCGACGCCTTTCAGGGCGGCGAGGCGCAGGGCCACCATATCTTCGGTGACAAGCCGCGGGTGATGGCGGACAATGGCATTGGCACCATCAGGACCGTCCAGACACCACTCATGCTCCTGCCGGTTGGAATTCCATGCCAGGCTCGGAAGGTCCGTGAGATCGGCGGGCTTCAGCGGTCGTGCATCCTGACCGAGCAGTCCGGGGCTGGCGACCAGGCGCTGCCCGCTTTCAGCCAGCCTCTTGATCACGAGATCGCTCTCCTCGAGCGGTGGAAAACGAACGCGGATGGCCACGTCTATGCCTTCGCGCAGCACATCCACTTGCCTATTGGTGCTTTCGAGCACCACCTCGACCTTCGGGCAGCCGGCCATGAAGCGGGCAATCATCTCGCCGACCTGGAAATAGAGGACCGAGGAGGGACAACTGACATGCACGACGCCCTGCGGTTCGGAGCGCATACGGTCGATCACCTCCTGCGCGGCTTCCGCCTCGACCAGCATCGCCACACAATGGCGATAGTACTCCCTGCCGATATCCGTCACGACGAAGTGGCGCGTCGAACGCTGAACAAGGCGGACGCGAAGCTGTTCTTCCAGCAAGCCGATGCGGCGGCTCAGCCGCGAACGCGGCATATTGAGCTTGCGCGCGGCCGCAGCAAAACCGTTCTGCTCGACGACATCGACGAAAAGCTTAAGATCGTTCAGGTCCTGCATGGCGGATGATTGTCCTATTGATAGGACACAATAGTCCGATTTGGCTGTCTACCGCCAGATTTGTCGCGAGAATATGTTCCTCCCAACGTCATCGCTTGCAAGGCGATGCACAAGGAGAAACACCAATGCGCAAGATACTCGGCATTTTTGGAAACGCCCGGCAGCACTGGGTTGGCGATGGTTTTCCGGTCCGTTCGCTGCTGTCCCATGACAGCGTCGGCGAACATGCAAGCCCGTTCCTGCTGGTCGACTATGCAGGCCCGACAGAATTTGCACCGACCAGCCGGCCGCGTGGCGTCGGCGTGCATCCGCATCGCGGCTTCGAGACGGTGACCATCGTCTATCGCGGCGAAGTGGATCATCGCGACTCGGCAGGCAATGGCGGCCATATCGGTCCCGGCGACGTGCAATGGATGACGGCCGCCGCCGGCATCCTTCACGAAGAATACCATTCCGACGCCTTCACCAAACAGGGCGGGACGCTGGAGATGGTCCAGCTCTGGGTCAACCTGCCGGCGCGCGCCAAATCCGCAAAGCCTGGTTACCAGACGCTGGTCAACGGCGACATTCCGACGGTGACGCTGCCGGAGGATGCCGGGACGCTGCGGGTGATCGCCGGCGCGTTCGACGGTCGCAATGGACCTGCGAAGACATTTACCCCGATCAATCTTTGGGACCTCCGCCTGAAACGGGGTGGCTCTCTTGCACTCGACCTGCCTGAGAGCCATTCGGTCGGCCTGGCGGTGCTACACGGCACCGTGCTGGTGAACGGCAGCGATCTGATCGGCGAAGCCCAGTTCGGCCTCCTCGGCCGCGAAGGCGGCGCCATTACGCTCGACGCCAGCTCCGATGCGACCGTTCTCGTCTTGAGCGGCGAGCCGATCGATGAACCCGTGGTCATGCACGGCCCCTTCGTGATGAACACGGCCGACGAAATCCGTCAGGCCTTCGCCGACTTCCAGAACGGCAGCTTCGGCGCCGTTGCCGCACCGGCACTTTGAGTTCTCGTGAGCTCGGAACTCCGCGCCGAGCCCATGACGGCCGATCAACGGCCCGAGCACGCGGACAAGACAAAAGATGAAGGAGTCTTCACTATGGCAAAAACCTACAAGCGTCTCGACAAGGATCAGGTTGCGGTTCTGCTCGTCGACCACCAAGCGGGTCTGCTCTCGCTGGTCAGGGATATCGACCCCGACAAGTTCAAGAACAACGTTCTGGCGCTCGCGGACCTCGCGAAATACTTCAAGCTGCCGACGGTTCTGACGACCAGCTTCGAGGATGGCCCCAACGGCCCGATCGTGCCGGAACTGAAGGAAATGTTCCCGGATGCGCCGTTCATCCCGCGCCCCGGCCAGATCAATGCCTGGGACAATGAAGACTTCGTCAAGGCGATCAAGGCTACCGGCAAGAAGCAGCTGATCATTGCCGGCGTCGTCACCGAGGTCTGCGTTGCCTTCCCAGCCCTGTCCGCCCTCGAGGAAGGTTTTGACGTCTTCGTCGTCACTGACGCGTCAGGCACGTTCAACGAAATCACCCGCCATTCGGCCTGGGATCGCATGTCGCAAGCCGGCGCCCAACTGATGACCTGGTTTGGTCTCGCCTGCGAACTGCATCGCGATTGGCGCAACGACGTCGAGGGGCTGGGAACGCTGTTCTCCAACCATATCCCCGACTACCGCAACCTGATCAGCAGCTACACCACCACCAAGGCTTCCCGCTAATTGCGGTCTGGCAACAGGAGAATACCCATGACGAACGTCAACAATGTCGCCAACTTCAACGGCGCTCGCCCGGTCATCGATCCCGATGATGCGGTCATGCTTCTGATCGATCACCAGAGCGGGCTGTTCCAGACCGTCAACGACATGCCGATGCCGAAGCTGCGCGCCCATGCGGCGGCCCTTGCAAGCATGGCGACGCTGACGAAGATGCCTGTCATCACCACGGCATCGGTGCCGCAGGGGCCGAATGGTCCGCTGATCCCGGAAATCCATGCGAATGCGCCGCATGCCACGTACATTGCGCGTCGCGGCGAGATCAACGCTTGGGACAATCCGGACTTCGTGGCGGCCGTCAAGGCGACGGGCCGCAAGACGCTGATCATTGCCGGCACCATCACCAGCGTCTGCATGGCATTCCCGGCGATCAGCGCCGTCCATGAAGGCTACAAGGTCTTCGCCGTCGTCGACGCATCGGGTACCTACTCGAAGATGGCGCAGGAGATCACGCTTGCCCGCGTCGTCCAGGCGGGCGTTGTCCCGATGGACACGGCGGCCGTCGCTTCCGAGCTTCAGCGCACCTGGCATCGTGACGATGCGCAGCAATGGGCCGAGATCTACACCAAGATCTTCCCGGAATATCAGTTGCTGATCGAAAGCTACCTGAAGGCACAGCAGGTCGAGAAAGAGCACGAGCAATTGGATTCAGCCCGCGGCTGAACCAGCACGCACTGAGAAAACGTCGCCGGTGGGAAGCCCTGCCGGCGACATCTGTCGTCATTTCAGGTCGATCTGCAGGACCGTCTGCAGCAGGACGTCGGTACCGCGCGCGCATTCCTCAGGCGAGGAATATTCCGCCTCGTTGTGCGACAGCCCGTCCTTGGAAGGCACGAAGATCATGGCCGTCGGGCAGATGCCGGCGATATGGGCTGCATCGTGACCGGCACCGGAGACCACTTCGGTTGCGGAATAGCTGAGTGCCTCGGCGCTGGCGCGCACCGCTTCGACAGTGGCGGGTTCGAAGACGACCGGCTGCTTCGACCAGATGTGTTTGAGCCCGATCTCGGCATCGATCGCTGCGACAGCCTGCTCCAGCGCGGCCTGCATTTGGCTCAGGCCTGCTTCCGAAGGGTGACGCATATCGATCTGCAATTGCACTGTGCCCGGCACGACATTGCGGGAATTGGGGCCGACCGTGGCAAAGCCTGTTGTCCCGACACCGGGCGAATGACGGCGGGCGATGTCGCGCACGGCAAGCACGATCTCTGAAGCCGCGACCAGCGCGTCGTCGCGTTGCGCCATCGGGGTGCTGCCCGCATGGGCCTCGGTCCCGGTAATGGAGACGTCGAACCAGCGCACACCCTGCACGCCTGTGACGATGCCGATTTCCGTCGCCGCTGCTTCCAAGAGCGGGCCCTGCTCGATGTGGAGTTCGACATAGGCGGCAAAGCCCACATGTCCGACAGGGATTTCGCCGCGATAGCCGATCGTTTCGAGCGCCGTCTTCACGGTCGTCCCGTCCCGGTCAGTCAGGGCCTCGATCGCTTCCAGGCAGGATGCGCCGGAAAAGACGCCGGAACCCATCATCGCCGGCGAGAAGCGCGAGCCTTCCTCGTTCGTCCAGTTGACGACGGTCAGGCCATGCCGCAGCACTGTGCCGGTCTCCTTGAGCGTGCGGATCAGTTCAACCCCGGCAAGAACGCCGAGGACGCCATCGAACCTGCCGCCTTGCGGCTGGGTATCAAGGTGGCTGCCGACGGCGATAGGCGGCATTGATGGATCTTCGCCGGGGTAGGTGGCGAAGATATTGCCGATCCCGTCGACGTCGATCGTGCAACCAAGCGAGCGGCATTCGCCGACGAACCAGTCGCGGACCTGCCGGTCCTCTTCCGTCAGTGTCAGCCGGGTGACGCCGCCCTTGTCGGTGCCACCGAAGCGAGCGGTCGTGACGATATCAGCCCATAGCCGGTCGCCGTTGATCCGGGGCATGTTGGTGCCGGCGGCCGGGGTTTTGCTTGGCTGTCCCGCCGTGGTCATTTCTGCTCTCCGGTTGCTTCAGCATTCAGGCGGTAGCGGAAATCGCAATGGGACGCGCCCTGCATCACCGTTTGCGTGCGCTCGAGCGTGATGCGCGGATCGTAGCCGGTGCAGAACACGCCGTCGCGGTTGCAGGAAAGCAGGTGGCCGATATGGCCGAGCCCCATCTCGCGATAGGTCTCGGCGTAGCGACAGCGCTTGACGTTGTAGTGGAATTCGTCGTCGGTCGCCTTCGTCACCTCGATCGTCAGGGCATCGTCCTGCGTCCAGAGATCCTGCAATTCCTGGAACGTCCGCAGGTTGGTACCGCCAGGCGTTTTCGCCGCAAACGCCTTGCCGGCCTCGATCGCGGCGCGGCTGACGGCCTTGTCGAGAATAGCCTGGGCGCGCTCCTCGCCGATCTCTTCGCGCATTGCCTCATAGATCGGCGCGATAATGCCCGCCTCTATGCGTCGCCGTGCGAGAATGCCCAACTCGCCTTCCATCGCGGCGCGTGATGTCGCCGCGTCCCCGGTCTTGTCCTCGTTTGTCATGAAGATACCCTGCCTCCCTGTCCAACAGATGGTTGGTTCGATTGAGCGACAGGATACACCGTGATCGCGGGCGCCGGGTTGCAAATCCGTCCCATTCACAAGGGCTGTTGCGCAAATATTTCGCGCCCAGCTGCATTTCTCGCGGAATTATTCTTGATCGGTTGCGGTTGGCGGCGCGGCATGCAGGTGCCGGCGCGGGGCCATTGGAGCCGCATCGATCACCTCAGCCAATCCGTCATCGCTGACTGCTTGAAACGAACCATTTGTAATAGGGATTGGCCGGCTCGACCTGCATCAGCAGTTCCAAGTCGCGAGCCCATTCGGCGCGGTAGCCGGCATAGGCATTGAGCGAGGCCTGGTAGAAGAGCAGCAACCGGTTGTGCGCCTCGGCAATCGACGCTTTCGTCGTGGGGTCGGCGGCAACAAGCGGAAGTTCCGTCCGCAGGGCGATCAGCGCCGGAAGGATGCGCTGCAACTCGTCGGGGCGCACCCAGCTTGCATATTCGATCCGAGGCTGGTCGTCGGTCACCGGAAGTGCAGAACCCGCGTAACGTTCCAGCCCCGTGCGGTCCATCATCCAGGTCGCCAGCAGATCGGCCGGGCTGGATATGCCGACCTCGCCGAGGGCTGCGGCAATCGAGCGCTCTTTCATCCGGTCGGCAATTCGTGTCGCGTCGAGCTGTTGCGGTTCGAGCGAGCCGATGAGCAGCATCTCGTGCAGTTCCGTCGACCAGAGCGTAGCTTCGGGGAAGGTGTCGAGGAAGCTCCTGACGAGGGAGCGGGTGTCTTCGTCGTTCTGGGTTGCGATCGGCAGCCATTGCGCGACCATGCCATTCTCAGCCAGGCGGTCGCGCGCGAGGCGGTAGAAGTCCGACGAGTAGAGATTGACGACGCCGGCCGCCGATGGCGGCGGCGGCTCCAGGGTGATGAGGTCGTAGCGTTCCTGGCTGCGCAGCAGTTCGCGGCGCCCGTCGCGCAGCCGGACCTCAAGTCGGGGATCCTTGGCTGCGTCATAATTGCCCTTGAACAGGCTTGTTGCACGCGCAACGGAGGGCAATAGCTCCGCTGCCACGCGGCGTTCCAGCCCGGGATAGGCGAGCAGCGAGCCGGCGGTAATGCCGGTTCCAAGCCCGATCACCAGCGCCGACTTCGGTTCGCCCTTGTGGATGAGGAGCGGCAACAAAGCCTGCAGCCGCATGTAGCGCAGCGACGGCATGGCATCGCCGGTGTTGGAAACACCCTGGATATAGAGCCGGCGGAAGCGGCGGTCGGCTTGCCCCTGCTCGATAACCGCGACCGTGGCGCCGAGGCCCTCTTCGTAGGAAATGATTCTACCGTCGCTGCGCGACTTCGTCAGCAGAGTGGCGAGCCGGTCCGATGGCACGAGGACCGCAAGCAAAAGCGTGAGGGCGCCGAGCACGGGCACGACCAGGCGAGAGCCGGCAAGCACGCTGCCTTTGCCCCTGAAGATTGCGACAAGGCCGATCACGGCGGCGACGACCGCCAATATGGCAAAGCTGCGGATGATGCCGAGTGCCGGGATCAGCAGAAAGCCCGTGACCAGGGTTCCTGCGATGCCGCCGAGCGTGTTGAACGCCAGCACACGGCCGGTATCGCGCCCGACATGGGCGGGGTTGACCGCAAGGCGCAACGCGACTGGAAAGGCAGCACCGAGGATCAGCGTCGGAACGAAAACGATGCTCAGCGCCGCCACGACAAACCGCGCGCTCATGCCGGCAAAGATGCTGCCCGTCATGGCTGCGACCGTAGCTTCGGCATTCGTCTGCCAGGCGGTGAGCCAGGTGCCGAGCACAGCCAGTTCGAAAAGGGCGACGAGGCCGGCGGCGGTAATCAGCAGGCCGAACGCGGTCCAGGGATCGGCAAGCCGATCGGTCCGCCGCGCAAAGAGTGCTGCGCCCAGCGCAAGGCCGGCAAGGTAGGTGGCAAGCACAACGGAGAAGGCAAAGGAGCGGGTGGAGATAAATTGCACGATCGCCTGCGACCAGGCGACCTCGTAGCCGAGCGCGACGCCGCCGGCGAGCGCGTAGAGAACAAGCGCCAGGCGAGACCCACCTTCGCCAGTGGACGATGCCGGCGATGCGTCCGGCGCGGAGACGGCGAAAGCCGAACTGCGCAAGAAGCCGATAGCAGCGGCGGTTAGCCCGAGAGCGGCGGCGGCAAGGCCGGTGGCCTGGACCCCAAGCGCTGGAATGATGACGAAGGAGACGGCGAGGCAGCCGACGATCGCGCCAAGCGTATTGGCAGCGTAGAGGCGTCCGCCTTTGGTCCCGATCCCGCCGGGAGCCGACTGCAGGCCGCGCAGAAGAACAGGCAGCGTGCCGCCCATCAGAAAGGCTGGTGTGGCGACGAGCAGGATCAGCATCCCCCACGCGACAACAGGCAAGCTCGACTCGATCGAGACGAAGAGAGGCGCGATCCGCGCCAGTGCAAATGTGGCGACAACGCCGAGCAGGGCGACGCCGGTCTCAAGCAGCGCATAGAGGCGCAAGGGACGGCGGGCACGATCACCGAAGCGACCAATGGCGAAGCTGCCGAGGGCAAGGCCGAGAAAGAAGGCGCTGACGCCGGCGCTGACCGCATGCACATCGACACCGGTGACGAGCGAGAGTTGCTTGATCCAGAGAACCTGAAAGATCAGCGCGGCCGCGCCGGAAAGGAAAAGCATGAACCCGGCCATTGCGGGGCTGATGGCAAAGGCCCGTTGCTGCATGCCCTGTCTCTCGTTAGCCCCGTCGACATCGACCGAGCGTACGGGCGCGGAACTCTTTGCGGTCAATCCGGCTCACCATAGATTCTAAATGCAAAGAAAGAAAAGGCGGCGCTCGGGTGAGCGCCGCCTTCGTCAGCTTATTGGGCGGCCGGGGCCTTTTTCATGATTTCGTCGATCTTGGCATGCACGCCTTCCTCGACCTGGTCGACCGAGAAGCTCGCCGGCTTCTGGCTCGGCGGATACTCGATGAAGGTTTCCAGGAAGCTTGCGGCCTTCATGGTGGCTATCCCTGCAAGATAGACGTTCTTGGTCCTCCAGTCGTCGTACTGGTCGGAGACGATGTCGGCCCGCTCATAGGGGTCCATGCGCAGGTTGAAGATCTTCGGCACACGCAGGCAGGTGAACGGATCCTGCCAGACGTCGAAGCCACCGGGCTTGCGCATTTCGCAGAAGGCCGCTTTCCAGTTGTCCCAGCGAATGGCCACGAGCTTGGCGTCGTCGTTGAAGTAGAAGAACTCGTTGCGCGCGCCCTTCGGCTGCTCGCCTAGAAGGTAGGGAAGCTGGTTGTAGCCGTCGAGGTGAACCTTGAAGTCCTTGTCGCCGAGCTTGGTGCCCGTCAACAGCCGCTCCTTGACGTCCTTGTCACCGGCAGCGGCAAGCAAGGTCGGGAACCAGTCGAGACCGGAAACCATCTCGTTGGAAACACCGGGCTTGATCTTGCCCGGCCAGCGCACCATCGCCGGCACGCGGAAGGCGCCTTCCCAGTTGGTGTCCTTCTCGCTGCGGAACGGGGTTGTCGCCGCGTCCGGCCAGGAGAACTGATTGGGCCCGTTGTCGGTGGCGTAAACGACGATGGTGTTCTCGGCGATCTTCAGGTCGTCGAGTGCCTTCAACAGCTTGCCGACATCGTTGTCGTGCTCGATCATGCCGTCGGCATAGTCATTGCCCGGCATGCCGCTCTGTCCCTTATATTCCGGCCGGATATGGGTGAACAGATGCATGCGCGTCGTGTTCATCCAGGTGAAGAAGGGCTTGCCTTCCTTGACCTGCTTTTCCATGAAGCCGATGGCTGCTGCCGTGGTCTCGTCGTCGATCGTTTCCATGCGCTTGGTGTTGAGTGCGCCGGTATCCTCAATCTTGCCGTCGGCGAACGAATGCAGCACGCCGCGGGGCGTGGCCGCCTTGACGAAGGGATCATTGGGATCCTTCGGCCAGTAGGGGCGCTCCGGCTCTTCCTCGGCATTGAGGTGATAGAGGTTGCCGAAGAATTCGTCGAAACCGTGCGCTGTCGGGAGGAAACGATCCTGGTCGCCCAGGTGGTTCTTGCCGAACTGGCCCGTCGCATAGCCGAGCGGCTTCAGCGCCTGGGCGATCGTTACGTCTCGGTCCTGGATGCCGACGGGCGCTCCGGGAACGCCGACCTTCGACATGCCGGTACGAAGCACCGACTGGCCGGTGATGAAAGTGGAGCGGCCGGCGGTGCAGCTGTTCTCGGCGTAGTAGTCCGTAAACATCATGCCTTCAGAGGCAAGCCGGTCGATATTGGGCGTCTTGTAGCCCATGACACCCATGGAATAGGCGCTGATGTTGGTCTGGCCGATATCGTCGCCGAAGATGACGAGGATATTGGGCTTGGCCGCATCCTGGGCCATTGCTGGCATGACCGATGCCGATAGCGTCGACATCAGCACGGTGCCCGCAAGCGCAAGCGCTTTCGGCTTGATGGACCTTCGAACTGCTGAAGCAGCCAGCAGTCCGATGGCATTCTTCATATCAATGGGCATCTCATGTCTCCTCGAGGCACGATGGATTGCTTTTAGTCAGGTAGGCAAAGTCTCGGAACGTACCGTTGAACTTTGGGTTGAGGCGGGTGTTACGGGCAAGTACGTAACAGTTACGAAGGATCGTAACGCCCGGTCCGGCAGCGCTAGCGACTGGTTGGTAAATCGGCGTCGAACGCCGGGTTGAGATCGGGGAGTTCATTGGCCGGCACCGGCTCGTCGTCGAAGATTTGCTCGAGCCAGCGGCTTCTGGCTTTGCCAAGGCCGGCTCTAAGCGGCAGGAGATTCGGCTTCTGCGCCGCGTCCTGCTGGTCTCGATAAAGCGACTGCTGGTGGTTGGCGAAGGCGGCCCTTGTCTCCGGGTCGGCGAAGCGATCGAGCCACTGGGTCATTGGAACATTCCCCGTCTTGCGCGACCATGCGTCGATCGCCGCCTCGAACCGCTCTGCGTCGCCGCTGCGACATCCCTCGTCGACGCGATGGAAAGCCGTTGCCTCGGACTGCGCCTTGCGCGTCCGTATTTCGTCAAACCATGCCTGGATACGGCCGGCCATAACGGCGGCAAAGTGGATCAGGAGCGCCAGTGCCACCACCACCAGGCCTGCGCCGACCCACCACTGCCAGTCGAATGGCGCATTCTCAGGCGGCGGGTGCGGCGGGGCAAGGGCGGTCGCATCTGCAGGTGCTGCCGCAACCGAAACCTTGGCCAACGGCGCTTCGGCCGTTTGCGTCTTGCCGAGCGACGGATTGAACCACTGTAGGCTGATTGCGGGGATCGTGTAGGTACCGGCTTTCGCGAAGACATAGGTGGCCGTGTCCTTGCGGACGCCGCCCAGGAACACGCCGCGATCCGACCTATGCTCGGAGAGCAAGGGGTCGTGGACATAGACTTTGACACCCGCGGGTGCTTCGAAGGACGGCTCCGGGATCATCATCGCCGCCAGTCCATCCGCTTCGAAGGTAACGGTGCGAACCAGAGCGTCGCCGGCACGCAGGCTTGCCGGATCACGATCAAAGACTTGCGTGATCGTCACTTTCTCGGCGGTGACGCCGGCCTTGCCGTCAGCGCCGCCGGGCACCTCCGTCACTGTCAGCCGCAGCGTCGGCAATTTCACTCGCCCTTGCGTGGTTTTGCCGGGAACGGCCGCATAACCGAACGGGATATCGACAGGCGGTAAAGTGTAGTCTCCCGCCGCCTGCGGTGTGATGACGTAGGTCTTGCGGATACCGGAGAAATCGACGCCATCGATTGTCTCGTTGAGGTTCAGGCCGCGATCGTCTGGCATCGTCACGATGGTGCCGGGAAGGTCGAACAGCGGAAACTGTGGCGGCGACAGAAAGTAGTTCGGCGCGAAAACGTCGACGTCGACCTCAACCTGCTGTCCGGCGTAGATCGTTCCCTTGGTGGCGAGCGTGGCGCGGGCGAATGGATCGGCTGCCAGCGCGACGTTCGCCAGCGACAGCCAGAAGGCGGCGAGCGCAAGAAGAATGGGCTGGATACGTCGGTTCACGGCACTGCATCCTTCGCTTCGATCGCGAATTTCCGTGCCAGCAGATCGGCCGGGGAAACCTGGATATTGCGCATCCACATCTCAGCGGTCTGCGGCGCTCCCGCCACCGTGCCCTCCTTGCCCTTCTTGCCCTTGTCGTCGAACTGGATCTGATCCGGATCGAGCCCGGCCGCCTCCTGCTGGGCATCCTGATCCTGCTTGTCATTGTCTGCCTTGCGTTTCTCGGCCACTGCCAGGTTCTGCCTGGCTTCGGGCCAGTCCGGGCGGCGTTTGAGCGCCTGCTGGTAGGCGGCAATCGCCTCCTCGGCCTTGTCGAGATGCATCAGGGCGTTGCCTTGGTTATAGTAGCTTTCGGCCGTATCGCCCTGCGCAAAGGCATCGATGGCATCCTGATAGCGTCCGATACGAAAGAGGGCGACGCCCTGCCAGGCCGGGTCCTGGAAATCGCCGGCCGCTCCCTGGAAATCGCCGCGATCGATGGCCCGCTGGCCCTGCTGGTCCGGGGTGAACCAGAGATCGGCAAAGCTGCGATCGGCTGCCTCGGCCTTTACCCCTGGCAGCACCGTGCCGACGGCTACCAGATAGACCGCCCAACGGACTGTCCAGCCGCGGCGGAACCACAACGCGGCAAGGAGTGCGATCGGGATGGTCAGCCACCAGCCGGCATCGTACCAGCGCGTCAGGCCTTCGGCGGTCTTTTGCGCGAAGCTGCTCTGGATCCGCCTGATGATCCAGCGCACGTCGCTGTCGTCGGGCGTGACCGTCGCGACCTGCGCTTTCGACGCCGCTTGCAATGCCTTCAGCGCATCGACGTCGAGTTTGGCACGGACCCGCGCGCCCGTCGCGTCGGTGAGGAACTGGCCATCGGCCGTCTTCACCGGGCCGCCATCGGCGGTGCCGATGCCGAGCACCATCAGGTCGTTGCGGCCCTGATATCGCGCAAAGGCGTCGAATGCCGTGCGCTCGACGCCATCGGTCATGAACAGGATCGTGCCCGGTACGGTCTCGCTGGAAAGCGCATCCTCGGCGACCTGCAGCGCCCTGCCGGTGTCTCGGCCGGTTACCGGCATGATGCTCGGCGAGAGGGCGGCCAGATAGGTCTTTATGAGGTTTGCATCGTCGGTGAGCGGCAGCACCATGTGTGCTGTGCCGGCATAGGCAAACAGGGCAGTACGCGCGCCCTTTCGCAGAGAAAGGATATCCTGCACCTTCAACTTGGCTCGCTCGAGCCGCGTCGGCGAGACATCAGTGGCATTCATCGTTTCGGTCAGGTCGATCGCGATCGCCAGCGGCGCCGTATCCTCGACGAAGGGCGGCTTTTCACGCTGCCATGTCGGTCCGGCCGCCGCGATCGCGGCAATCACGATCAGCACGGCCGTCAGGTGAACCGGTTGCAGCCATCGCCTTCCGCCTTTCTCGATCAGCAGGTGGTCGAGAAGATGCGGCGCGATCATGTTCTGCCATTGCGAGCGCACGTCGGTGCGCCGGCCGATCAACATCACAAGCAGGGGGGCGGCTAGCAGCGCCAGCAGCCAGAGCGGCCGGAGGAAATGGAAGTCGGTGATCATGCTCCCGCCTCCCTTTCGCGACGCCGGTCTGCGCGGGCCGACAGCAGCCACATGATCGCGTGATAGGCGAGGACGAGGATCAACGCCGCGCCCAGCGGATAGTGGAACACTTCGATGCGCGGCCGCCAGGACAGGGTCTTTTGGTTTTCCGGCGTCAACTGATCGAGAAGCTCGTAGATATTCTGCAGCGAGGCCTGGTCCTGGCCGAAGAAATATCGTCCATGCGTCGCCGTCGCGATCTGTTGCAAGACTGACGTGTCGAGCTTCTGTTCCCCTTGCGCATTGGGATCGCCGATGCCGACCGTGTGGATGACGATGTGTTTTTCGGCGGCAATGCCGGCGGCCTTGTCGGGCGGCATCTTGCTCGCGGTGTCGTTGCCATCGGTCAGTAGGATCAGCACCTTGTCCGGTGCCGTGCTTTGGTCGAACATCTTGATCGCAAGGCCGATCGCATCGCCGATCGCGGTGCGTGGACCCGCCATTCCCGGCAGGCTGTCGGCCAGCATCGCCTTGACCGTCTTGTGGTCGAGCGTGAACGGCACGAGCGGGTAGGGGGCATCGCCAAAGGCGATGAGGCCGAGACGGTCTTCGGGGCGCTTGTCGATAAAATCGGCGACGACCGTGTGCACGGCATCGACCCGGGCCTGCAGATTGCCGGCCGGATCGTGAAAGTCGCGCGTATCCATCGATTGCGACAGGTCGATTGCCAGCATGAGATCGCGTTGCGGTTCGGTCTTTTCGATCGGCGGCTCGATATATTGCGGCCGCGCCAGTGCCAGTACGATCAGGCCCCAGCAGATCGGCGCAATCAGCTTCTGCCCAAAGTTCGACTTGGGCACGACCGATCCTTCGGTCGCGCCGATGCCCGCCGCTGCGGTGATGTCCTTGAAAAATGGGATCCGGACCGCCGCCGATTGCTCGCGATAGGCCGGAAGCAGCCACCAGATGACGGCCGGAAGTGGCAGCAGGACGAGCAGCCAGGAATGATCAAGGACGTACATGGTGCGCCTCGATCCAATATCGTGCCGCCGCAACATGGGCTTTCGCTTCGGCCTCGGGAACAGATGCCAAAACCACCGGCCCGCGGTACTCAGCCTCTTCGAAGAAATGCGCCGCGGTTGTGGGAAAGACAGGGCCACCGGAATGGGCGTCGAGGAAGCCGGTCCAGCCCTTGCCGCTCAGATTGGCGATCGTCTCGCGTGGCCAGACCGCAAGCGCGGTGCGCTTGAGAAGGGCGGGCAGGGCAGCGAGCGCATCGCCACGTGTTTGAGCAGCACCAATGCGCTGTTCTATCTGGCGAAGCTCGCCAAGCGCCTCGCGGCGGTAACGATTGAGCTCGCGGTGGCGATACCAGCGCCGGAGCGCGAAGGCGATTGCCAGTAGAACAAGTCCGGCGAGCACCGCCCAGGCCCAGGTCTGCGGCAGCATCGAGACGGGCGGTGGCAAGGCGATATCGGCAAGGCCGCGGAGCGCGGCAGCGAGGCCGGGATCGACCGCTGGCGTGGTCCCTTCCATCGCTACCGTCTCCGCTGACGCCAGGCCAACTGGCCGAGCATGGTGCGCAATTGCGGTGCAATCTCTTCCGCCGAGGAAATCGGCAGCATCGGCAGCCCCAGGTCCTCCTGCCATGCCTGAAGCGCGCGGCCGCGCTTGCGCGCGAAGCTGTCGATCGCCTCGCGGACGTTTGCATGACCGAATTGAAGCTCTGCCTGTTGCGCGCCGCCGCTGACGACGATGTCGCCCTTGCGCGGCAATTCCAGCATGAAGGGGTCGTAGATCAGGATGGCGATCACGTCATTATGGGCAGAGAGCTTGAGCAGCATGTCGCGCGTTTCCAGGCCGTGGCCGTCGAAATCGCTGATGACGATGATCAGATGGTCATGTTTGGCGATGTTGGCAACGGCCGAAAGCACGATGTCCAGTTGCTCGTCGCCTCTTGCAACCTTGGAGGTTGCGGAGAGTGCGATGTTGTGGCGAACGATGACGTCGGCAAACCGAATGACGGCCTCGCGGCTGCGGTAGGGCCTGATCTCGTCGACGGTCTCATCTCCGAATACAAAGCCGCCGACCCGATCGCCAAGCGCCGTGATGCGCCAGGCGCAGAGGGCGGCCACTTCCGCCGCGGCAACCGACTTCATGGCGCGGCGGCTGCCGAAGAACATGTTGATGCGCTGGTCGACGATCACAAGCGCCGGCCGATCCTTCTCCTCGTCATAAACCCGCACGACCGGTTTGCCGGTCCGCGCCGTCACCCTCCAATCGATGGTGCGGATATCGTCGCCAGGCAGGTATTCGCGAAGCTCCTCGAAGGAAAGCCCACGACCACGCATGCGCGATTCATGGCGTCCTGCCAGCAATCGCCGGACCGGCGCCTTACGCAGGAAGGTCAGGTCACGGGCTGTCGCCTCAAGGCCGACCAGTTCGTCGACGGAGGTGTAGGCGCCCGATGCCTCCACCTTCGGAGGATGGGCAATGCCCTTCGACCGGGCGAATGCGGACAGGGATATTGCCATCGGGCCTCTCCATCTCTCAGGCGACAGCGACCTGCTGCACGATCCGGTCTATGACCTGGTTGGCCCTCGTGCCGCCGGCATGGGCTTCATAGGAGAGGACGAGCCGGTGGCGGAAGACGTCGTGTACTGTCGCTTGCACGTCATCCGGCGTCACGAAGTCTCTTCCCTTCAGCCAGGCATGGGCGCGCGAGACCTTGTCGAGACCGATGACGCCGCGCGGACTGATGCCCACCTGGATCCATTTGGCCACGTCCTTGTCGAGCTTGTCCGGGTAGCGTGTCGCCATAACCAGGGCGACGATATAGTCCTCGATCGCGCTCGAGACGGTCACTGCCGAGATTTCCTTTCGTGCCGTAAACACCGCATCCTGAGCCAGCTTTTCGTTGGACTTCACTTTCGAGGCGGCAGCCGTTTCTTCCGACCGCACCAGCCGCATGATCTCGGCCTCCGACTTGGCGTCGGGATAATCGACCTGGATGTGCATGAGGAAACGATCGAGCTGCGCCTCAGGCAAGGGGTAGGTGCCTTCCTGCTCGATCGGGTTTTGCGTTGCCATCACCATGAAGAGCTCGGGAAGCTCGTGACTGTCGCCACCGACAGTCACTTGCCGCTCCTCCATCGCCTCGAGCAGGGCGGACTGCACTTTCGCCGGTGCGCGGTTGACTTCGTCGGCAAGGATGAGATTGGCGAAGATCGGACCCTGCTGAAAGCGGAACTCGCCCTTGCCGCCTTCGGTGAAATAGACCTCCGAGCCGGTGATGTCGGAGGGTAAAAGGTCCGGTGTGAACTGGATGCGTGACAGCTCGGCGTCGAGGTTCTTCGCCATGCTCTTGATGGCCCGCGTCTTGGCAAGCCCGGGCAGGCCTTCGACCAGCAGGTGGCCGTTGCTCAGGAGGCCGAGCAGCAGGCGTTCGATCATGCCCTGTTGGCCGACAATGGCTTCGCCGATCCGCTTGCCGAGCTGTTCGATGTCGTCACGTGTACCCATTGAGATTTAGCCCCTCCCGCCGGCCCGGCGGCGCCAACCCTTGTGAACTCTCATTTGTGAACTCTGAGGGGAGATTAAGGTGACATGCGGCCCGTTGGAAAGAACGTAACAGTAACGAAGCGGGCGATTGTGGTTCTCGATCAATCCACGGGCGGGGCAAACGGCGCCCGAATTCGATTCGTGCGCCGTCGTAACAGTTACGTACTTTGGAGTCGGAAAGTTTGCGTCTAGACTTCGGGCTATCAGGATGGACGCGACATCCGCCCGGGAGATCGAAGCCGTATGCAAACACTATCCACCAGGCCGACCCTCGACGAAACGCCAATGGCGATCAGCGCGCGCGAGCCGATCTGGATCGAAGGCGGCACCTTCACGATGGGGTCCGACAATCATTACCCCGAAGAGGCACCGGCTCACCCGGTGAAGGTCGACGGATTCTGGATCGACGTCACGCCTGTCACCAACCGGCAGTTTGGTGCATTCGTCGAGGCGACCGGCTACGTCACCGTTGCCGAGAAGGCGCCTGACCCGAAGGAATACCCGGGTGCACTGCCGGAAATGATGCGGCCGGGGTCGGTGATTTTCGATCCGCCGAAGCGCGTCACCAGCCGTGACCCCTCGCAATGGTGGAACTTCAAGTTCGGTGCCGACTGGAAAAGGCCATATGGCCGGCAGAGCAACATTCGCGGCAAGCTCGACCATCCCGTCGTGCAGATTTCCTATGTCGATGCCATGGCCTATGCGAAATGGGCCGGCAAGGATCTGCCGACGGAAGCCGAGTGGGAGTATGCCGCCAAGGGCGGCCCGAATGACGCGGAATATGCGTGGGGCGCCGAACTTGTCCCTGAGGGCCGTTTCATGGCCAACACCTGGCACGGCACCTTCCCGACCGAGAACCTGCGCCCTGACGGCTTCGAGCGGACGTCGCCGGTCGCCAGCTTCCCGCCCAACGGCTATGGCCTTTACGACATGATCGGCAATGTCTGGGAATGGACAAGCGACTACTGGTCGAGCAACCACCCGGGGCCTGCGCAAAAAAGCTGCTGCATCCCCTCCAATCCGCGCGGCGGCGGGGCTGAGGCAAGTTACGACCCGCGGCAGCCGGAGATCCTGATCGCGCGGCGGGTGGTGAAGGGCGGATCGCATCTCTGCGCGCCGAACTATTGCCGTCGCTACCGCCCCGCGGCCCGTCACGCGCATGAGGAAAATGCGGCAACGACCCATATCGGCTTTCGCTGCATTCGCCGGCCGTAGACGTCTAACACCGACAGTCTTGTTTCGGTTGAGGAGGACACCCGATGATTTTGAGGGCAGGAGAGTTCGCGTCGATTGATGTGGATACGCATCGGAAGGGCTGGTGGCGGACCTTCATGGGAGTTGCGGCATCATTCGCATTGATGCTGGCCGCGCCGGCGCTTGTGGTGGCCGCTGATGCACCTCCGGCTGGCCTTCCTTCCTGGAACGACGGTTTGGCGAAATCGGCAATCATCGACTTCGTGACGCGGGTGACGACCGAAGGCGGCCCTGATTATGTCACTGAAGTGGACCGTATCGCCGTGTTTGACAACGACGGTACGCTCTGGACCGAGCAGCCGATGTATTTCCAGGGCATGTTCATCAACGATCGCATCAAGGCTATGGCCCCGGATCACCCGGAATGGAAGGACAAGGAGCCGTTCGCATCGCTGCTGAAGGGCGATATGGCCGGCGTGGCTGCGGCCGGCGAGAAAGGTCTTGTCGAGCTCGCGATGGCGACACATGCAGGGATGACGACGGACGAATTCACGAAGATCGTCAAGGATTGGTTCGCAACCGCGAAACACCCGCGTTTCGACCGGCCCTATAACGAGATTACCTACCTGCCGATGAGGGAGGTATTGGATTATCTGCGGGAAAACGGCTTCAAGACCTATATCGTTTCGGGCGGCGGCATCGAATTCATGCGGCCGATGACCGAGCAGATGTACGGGATACCGCCGGAACAGGTTGTCGGCAGCACCATAACTACCAAGTATGAACTTCAGGGTGACACCCCGGTGCTCATGCGCGAACCGAAGGTGGATTTCATCGACGATGGCCCCGGCAAGCCGGTCGGCATCAACAAGTTCATTGGTCGCCGCCCGATCTTTGTCGCCGGCAATTCCGACGGCGACTACGAGATGCTGCGGTGGGTTACCTCTGGCGCAGGGCCGAGCTTCGGGATGATCGTGCACCACACCGACGGCGAGCGGGAATGGGCGTATGACCGCCAGTCGCATGTCGGCAAGCTCGACAAGGCGATGAACGAGGCGGAGCAGCGGAAATGGCTTCTCATCGACATGAAAGCCGACTGGAACAGGATCTACGCCTTCGAGAAATAGACAGTGTGCCGGGGACATCACTCGCCGCCAGCACGGCCGCGAGGGGTGTCAATTATACCCGCTATTTCGATGTAATCTGCGTGAAGGCGATGCCATCGATGTGGCCGCCTTTTAGCCGATAGACAAGCATTTGCATGACCGTCGTGTTCTGTTCGCCCTGTTGCTGGTGGGTGTAACGCACCATGCCTTGCTTCGGAGCTGCTCCGAAGCGTTCCTCCAGGGCTTCCGTGCCGTCCTTCAAGGTCGGAACCGGAAGCAACAACGGCGCGAGCGCAACGGTTGGGGTGTCACATTTATCGGCTTCGTCGGCAACTTCTTCGGTGGAGATGAATGTCACCGGTTTCTGGGCAGGCGTGGCTGCGTCAGATCTGTCGTTGGCGACGAACCAGATCCGCCGCGGCAGATCTCCGGTCGCAAGCTCGTAGCACAGCCAGCCGACCGTCATGCCCTCCACCGTCCGGCTGCGGATATTGCCTCCGAACGTGGCCTTGACCTCGTCGAGTGTCGTCTTCTCGAGCGTGATCGGGAGCGAGCCGGCATTGATGAGATTGTTGAAAGGCGTCTCGAACTGGAGTGTCTGCGCTGTCGCCGTCAGCCCACCAAGGACGAGTGAGGGCAGGCCGCTCAATTTGTCGTCGCTTGCCGCAAGCTCGGTGCTCAGCAGCGTCAGACCGGTCGCGGCGATCCCTGCAGAAAGGAACGCTACCAAACGTCCGCAATGAGATGTCTTGTCCAAGGATCGCATGGAAATCTCTCCGTTGTACTCAGCACGCGATACGGCCTGTCGCCGAATGTCATCGTAGGCATTCTAAACATCGCAGTATTCCGCATCGAAGTACGTAACAGTTACAATCGGCGATGAACCGCTGTGGAGAAGTGCAATATGTCAGCTGTGTCACCCCGTGGAAGCCAACTGTAGCGCAATGCCCATGCCAAGCAAGCCGTCGCGATTACGGTAAGCTGCACGTCGCTGGCCTGGGGAGTGGCGGTTGCGATTAACGTGCCCTGGCCTGGCTATCAATGCCGGATCCGACGAGGTGTCATCGGTGCGTTTTCGGGGACGGGATCGCTTCGCCGTCAAGCCAGCGGCGGCAATGTTACTGTTACGTACTTCCGGAAACGGACGGTTCCTGCGATTTTGCGGGGGCAGGAGAGGGATAGGTAGAAGTTGGTCGTTTAGCTGACCCGAGGCTGCACCCGTCAGGTAGGCATATCTCAACGAGACGCTGGCAATCAGAGTACCGGTGGCATTCCGGATCTGTACTGAGGCGCGCGAACGCTATTTTCGCGCGCAGGCGTGGCATGAAGCATCGATCGTCGTTCAAGCGGATAGAGCACAATGCCCAACGAAGCCAAACAACGGGGACTTTTGAAGCTGATGCTCAAGCTTCCGGCGTTGCGCGGCCAGTTGCAACTGCTGAGCGCCAAGAACATGCCGCTCGCAAGCCTTTGCGAGGCATATGACGAGGCGACCTCCATGCTGGATCGGCAGCGTCGGTGTGATCCGCAGGATGCATCGATGGTGGCAGAGTACGAACTGATCTGTCTAGAGATCGAAGAGGAGGTGATTTCCATCTGCCTCTCCAGTGCAAGCAGTGAATCTAATCCATAGTGATCAGTTGTTCGTTGGTCTGGAATTTTCGGTTTCTATCACGCAGCCCCTGTAATCTTATTGGATTTCCAGTTCACTGGCCGTTTCATTTTGGGGCTACGGCATTTGTTAGAAAAATGTTTTGTGACTGCCCTACATTTCTCTTTCCGCTCCCGGCTCTGTGATCTAGAGTTCACCTCGCATTTGCACTCTCTCTCGGGTTGTAGGTAAATGGGGGCGCGCTATGAACACAAGAGAAGACGCGGACCGAGCGGCTTACTGCCCAGTTGCCGAGCGCCCGGCGCGAGCCGAACTCGACCGTATGTTGGGCGACCCGCGCTTTCATGGGACAGAGCGACACCGCAAGCTCTTGCGATACCTGGTTGACGAGTTCTTCGCCGGTCGTTCAGCCTCGGTGAAGGCCTATACAATCGCGATCGATGTCTTCGCCCGGCCGAGTTCCTTCGACCCGGCGACCGATCCGATCGTGCGCGTCGAGGCGTCGCGGCTTCGAGCGGCCCTGGCACAATATTACGAGGCGCTTGGCGATGAAGCCGCCCTGCGCATCGAACTCCCCAAGGGCAACTACGTCCCGCTCTTCGTCAGGGCTGACGGAAAACCGTCACAAGCCGTCCTCGCTCCACCGACGATAGCGCCTGATGCCGCCGAGCCACCGCCGCCATCGCCTTCGGCCGTCGCCGTCGGGCGCCGCATCTCCATGGCGAATGTTGCCATTGCGAGCGCCGGGGTTTTGGCGATGGCTGCAGCGTTCTACGTTTCGATGGCCGACCATTTCCCGTGGAAACCGATCCTGTCCGAAAAGCCGACCGTCGTTGTCGACGTGCAGCCGCAACGGGTGAAAGACGGCGAAGAGCAGAGGAAGATTGGCGACTATCTGGTGCATGCCCTGTCGCAGTTCTCGTCGGTACGGACGCTGGCGCAGGAGCAGTCTGCCGGCATCGACGTCGCATCGGTGACAGGTTGGGTTGCACCCAGACCGGCTGTCCGCCTTGCCGGCAGCAAGGAATATAGACTGTCGATCAGCTACAGCATGGCGAACGATGCTCACGAGCTCGCCTGGCAGGTGGTGGACCCACAGAGTAGCGAGGCTTTGCGCTCCGGTGTCTCGAAGCTGCCACTAGAGAGCGGTGATGCCCACCAGATTCAACAAACGCTTCTGGTGAGACTTGCGCGCGCACTTGCGGGCGAAGACGGCGTCATCACCAGCCTGGAGGCTGCACGCCAGGTCAGTGCGCCATCCCTCGGTTATGGCTGCGTGTTGCAGGCCGATATGGCTTTGGCACGAACCGACTCCGAAAATCTCGCAAGCGCGCTTGCCTGCCTCGAGCGGTCGCTTGCCTACAATGCAAACGACGCGGATGTATCGGCAAGCCTGGCAATGATCCTGGTGGTGACGGGCGAAGCGGATACTTCGCCGATCGCTGGCAACAGGGCGTTGAAGCTGGCAGACAAGGCAGTCGCGCTCGCCCCCCAGGCAAGCCAGAGCTATGTGGCGCAGATGATGGCGCGCTTTGCGGCGGGGGATACGGAGGCGGCCTTTCTTTCAGGGCAGCGCGCCAGCGCGCTCAATCCGCTGGACGAGGCCATTCCGGCGAGGTTGGGGCTGTTGCAGTACATCTCCGGCCACTGGTCCGAAGGTGTAAGATTGGCGCGGCTGGCGGAGGCGAATGGGGAGTATGTGCATCACGATGCAGCGCTGACGCTGGCGCTCGACGCCTATCGCGGGCGCCGTTACGAGGAGGCCCTGCTTCGTGTGCGCCAGCTTGCAAACACATCGGACCTGGCCGTCAACCTGCTGCGCCTGGCCGTCGCCGGCCAGCTCGGATTGACGCAGGAGGCGGCCAGCGCTCTTGACGAGGTGCGCGCGCCGACGGGACCTGCGGATATTTCGCTTTTGGCGAAACCGGTGACAAGGAGCTATGCGCCGGAACTGGCGGCGATGATCGAAGACGGCCTCGGCAAGGCCGGTGTCCGACCGGCCGAAAATCCCTAAAGCGCGTCGCGATCTTTCAGATTCGCTTGCTGCGCTTTAAGTTCTTGTTTCTACGCAAAACCGGGGAACACTTTTGCGCGACATGCTCCACTGCATGTTTCCTTAAATCGTACCCGATTTATGGACAAAAACATGCAGCAATTCAAAGCGCTACAGCGACCTTTGCGCGTCTGAAAAGACGCGCGGCGCTGTAGGCGGCGACAAAGCCTGGCCGCCGCGCCAGGCGTTAGTTCTCGTCGGCGACGCGAATGACGAGCTTGCCGAAGTTGTGGCCCTCCAGCAGCCCGATGAAGGCTGTCGGCGCATTATCGAGGCCGTCGACGATGTCTTCCCGGTAGCGGATCTGGCCCGATGTAATCCAACCGGCCATTTCCCGATAGAAGTCGGGGCGCTGGTCGACAAATTCCCTTTGGATGAAGCCGCGAATTTGCAGGCTCTTGCTCAAGACGTCACGCATGACGAGGGGCAGGCGGTCGCCGCCCGTCTGTTCGCCGGGGCGGCTGTTGTATTGTGCGATCAATCCGCAGACGGGAATGCGGGCGAAATCATTCAGCAGCGGAAATACCGCATCCCAAACATGCCCGCCGACATTCTCGAAATAGACGTCGATCCCGCCAGGGCAGGCGGCTGCCAGTTGTTCGGGAAAATCGGCTGCGTGGTGATCGATCACCGCGTCAAAGCCGAGTTCGTCGCGAACGAAAGCGCATTTTGCGGCACCCCCTGCGATCCCGACGGCTCGCGCGCCTTTGATGCGGGCGATCTGCCCGACCGCCGAACCGACAGCGCCGCTTGCCGCCGCAACCACGACTGTTTCGCCCGCCTTCGGCTTGCCGATCGTCAGCAGGCCGGAATAGGCGGTAAAGCCGGGCATGCCCAGGACCCCGAGAGCGGTTGACAGCGGGGCCGCCGATGGGTCGAGCCTGCGCAGGGCTGCGCCATCGGAAACGGCGTATGCCTGCCAGCCGGAATGAGAAAGCACGAAATCGCCCTCGGCGAAATCCGGGTGACGCGAGCGCACGACGCGGGCTACCGTCCCACCCTCCATCACATCGCCGATCTCGACGGGCCTGGCATAGGATTTCCCGGCATTCATGCGACCGCGCATATAGGGATCGAGCGACAGGTAGACGATCTTCAGCAGGACCTGGCCATCGGCAGGTTCCGGGATCGCGGAATGACCGATCCTGAAATTGTCTTGTCTCGGCTTGCCGTCCGGGCGGGAGGCAAGAAGGATCTGGGTGTTTTCGGAGGTCATCGCACTTCCTTCCGCCGCTGGCGCATGCGCTCTGTGGCAGCGTAGCGGGTAAGATGTTTCTGGTTGGCTACCTTCGCGGGCGTCACTCAAGACGGCAAGCCGCGACTTCTGGCCCTGGGCTCGGTGCCGAACTTTCGAAGCTTTGGCCGATCATCGAATATGACAATGGCCCAACCGTTGCCGACGGTTGGGCCATTGAACCCATTGTTGATTTCGCCGGGTTACGCCGCGTCGATCGCCTGCTTCAGGTCGGCGATAATGTCGTCAGGATGCTCGATGCCAACAGACAGTCTGACATAGCCGGGGGTGACACCGGTTCTGAGCTGGTCCACCTCGGAGAGCTGCGAGTGGGTGGTCGTTGCCGGGTGGATCGCCAGCGACCGCGCGTCACCGATGTTGGCGACGTGGTAGAGCAATTGTAGTCCGTCGATGAAGCGGCGTCCGGCCTCGCGTCCCTCCTTCAACTCGAAGCCGACCAGTGCACCATAGTGGCCGTTGCGCAGGTATTTCTCGCCGCGTGCCTTGGCGTCGCCGTCCTGAAACTTCGGAAAGATCACACGCGCCACTTTTGGGTGCGCACGGAGGAAATCCGCGACCTTGATGGCGTTTTCGCTGTGCTGGCGGATGCGCAGCGGCAAGGTTTCCAGCCCCTGAATGAACTGGAACACATTCTGCGGGCTGATGGCAGCGCCGAGGTCGCGCAGGAGAACGGCGCGGGCACGCAAGATATAGGGGTGAAAGTCGATGGCGGCGGCTTTTTCCAGCCAGGTCTTGCCCTGATAGCTCGCATCCGGCTCGTGCAGATTGGGATGGCGCTCGGCGTGTTCGTGCCACGGAAAAGTGCCGCCATCGATGATGGCGCCGCCGATGGAGGTGCCGTGTCCGCCGATATATTTCGTGGTGGAATAGACGACGATAGCGGCCCCGTGATCGAAGGGGCGGATGGTCAGGGGCGCCGCCGTGTTGTCGATAATCAGCGGAATGCCGAACCGACGGCCGATCTCGGCGACTTCGCCGATCGGGAAGACTTCGAGGCTCGGATTGGGAAGCGACTCCGCGTAATAGGCCCGTGTCCTCTCGTCGGTCGCCTTCGCAAATGCCTCCGGATCGGACGCATCGACGAAACGCACCTCGATGCCGAAACTCTTCAGCGTTGAGGCAAAGAGCGCCCAGGTGCCGCCGTAGAGCCCGGCGGCACTGACGATATTGTCGCCGGATCGAGCAAGATTGAGCACGGCGAAGGCCGACGCCGCCTGGCCGGAGCCAAGCGCGAGGGCGGCGGCACCGCCCTCGATTTCGGCGAGGCGCTGTTCGAATGCGTCCTGCGTCGGATTGGACACGCGGGTGTAGAGATGGCCGGCCGCCTCAAGCGCAAACAGCTTGTCTGCGCCATCGGTGCCCGGCAGCTGATAGGACGTCGTCTGGTAGATCGGCACGGCGACGGCGCCGCTCACCGGATCGAAACGGTAGCTGCCGCCATGAAGCGCCAGCGTTTCGGGCTGAAGCGGTCGCGACGTATCGCGCAGGCCGCTCGGAGCCTTGATTTCGACTGCAGGCTCCTCAGGCTTTTGATGGATCGTCATGGATTGCTTCCTTCAGCGTTCGAGTGGTTGCAGTGGGATGGATCAGGCCGGCACCGGCGCCTTCAGCTGCTCGACAAGATCGGCATGGTGGGCAGCGGCGACGTCGGGGTGCGACCTGAGGCGTGATTTCAGGACATTGCGCCCGACCTCGTGGAACAGCGGGTTGAGCGGGTCCTGCGTCACGCCGCGAACCTCGGCCGCAAGTTCGGGCGGCAGATCGAGCACCGGGATGGTCGAGGCGAGGTTCGCGCCAAGGAAGAAGGCGACCGAGCGGCGATCGCCGCCGGCGGGCGGCGTGATGACGCGGTGGATATTGGCGAGCAGGTAGCCGTTCGATGCCAGTTCCAGCAGTTCGCCGACATTGATGACGAAGGTGCCGCGCTTCGGCGGCGCATCGATCCAGCCACCCTTGCCGTCATCGACCTGGAGGCCGCCGACTTCATCCTGAAGCAGGATGGTTACGAAACCGCCGTCCTTGTGTGCGCCGACACCCTGGTCGCTTTCGGTCTTGTCGCGGCCGGGATAGCGGATGATCTTCAACAGCTGGTTGGGGCCGTCGCGATAGATCGGCTCGAACACGTCGGCGCGCTGTCCGAGCGCCTCGGCGAAAACCTCGATCAGGCGGATGCCAAGTCGGGTCACCGCCTCGATCCAGGCGAGGATCGCCGGCTTCAGTTCGGGCAAGGCGTCCGGAAACTGGTTGGGGCCGACCAGGCGCTTCCACGGTGCATCGTTTGCGTGGATCGCGAGGGGCGCGCGCTCGGGTCCGAAATCCACCTGCTCGCGCCAATCCTGCGTCCCGCGGGTATATTCCAGGCCGGCGCGATTGTAGCCGCGAAAGTGCGGCGACTTGCGCATCTCGATCGCCAGCTTGTCCTGTTCCGGCAGGGTGAAGAAACGGCGCGAGAGATCGAGGACGCCATCGATCTGTTCCTGCGGGATGCCGTGTCCCTCGAGGTAGAAAAAGCCCACCGAGCGGGCGACGCTGCGCAATTCTTCAAGCGCCGTCGCCCGCTCGGGATGGCCCGCCGCAAAGCGTTGCAAATCGAGAATGGGCAAGGATGAGTTGGCGTCGGTCAATGGTGGCTCCCTTCATTTTCTAGGCTGCGACGGGTGGCGATGCCGTCTTCTCCTGTGTGAAGCCGACACGGCGCTGAAATGGCAGGCCGCAGATGCTGAGGGAAGCTTACCTGTCGGCGCCGGTAATTCAATATTGTCTATTGAAAATCTAGACTAAATACGGAGCCGCAGGCGCAGAAGCATTTGGGCAACAATCCCATTTGCGAGAATTTCTATTCTGCTCCGGATTGCTGGGGGAACGCCGGCCGTCGCATTGATGCCTCATGACCGGCATTGATCACTGCGATCGCCATGCGCCGGGCGCGGTGGACAAGCGAAAATGCGACCTCGGCCGTGGTGGAGTGTGGAGAGGGCGGCAGTTCTCTTCAGTCGCATCATTGTGGGAATGGTGTTGGCGTGCTGGGAGCAGCCAATCAGCGGCTGCTCCCGGCGGCTTCGTCAACGCAACGCAAAGCCACCGTCGGGATAGAGCGTCGAGCCGTTCATGAAACCATTCTCCATGAGGTAGATGACGGTATGCGCGGTCGTCGACGACCGGACCGTCGAGATCGGGCTGAAGAAAGTCTACGCGCCGTTCATCAGCAACACGCCGCTGATCCTTGTTCTCAACGAAAAGCTGATCAGGGAAAACAGCAAGGAAGAGTGGCGGACGGGTTATCTGGCCGATCACTCGGCCGGCGCCGGGCCTTACATGCTCTCATCCTGGCAGCGTCGCAGATGGTCGTCAATCGCTACGGGGGCTGTCACGGCGGCTGGAGCAAGGGTCAGCCGATCGACGAGATTCTTTCGTCATCACCCATGACGAAGCAACGGTGAAGGCGCTCGCGACCAAGGGCGAACTCGGCATGTCGGCGCGCGTCAAGGCAATCGAGACCTTCGAGGCGATCGAGAAGATGCGGGCTACAAGATCCTGCGCGGCACGACGGCAAACGGCTTCTACATCAAGATGAACACCAAGATGCCGCCGACGGATGATATTCACGTCAGGCGTGCGATTGCGCTCGCAACCGACTATGAAACGGTGCGCAACGTCCTTCATCCCGGCGAACCGATGAACGGACCGCTGGCATCCGTGTTCAAGGACGCCTATCTCAACGACCTTCCCCGGAGTACAACCTGGAGAAGGCGAAGGAAGAACTCGCCAAGTCGAAATATGCCGGCAAGGGGCCGATCAAGCTCAGCCATACCTATGTCACGGGCCTGGCTTTCGAAGAAGATATGGCGCTGCTAATGCGGGCCAATCTGGAGCAGATCGGCATCGAACTCGACATCAAGCCGGAACCGTGGAGCCGCATGAACTGGCGGCCAAGGTCGAGACGACGCCCGCGACCACGCAGGTCTTCTATGGCCCGACCTATCCGTCACCCGAAAGCGTCTTCAAGGCGAAAGGCACCTGGCCTCGATGGAATGGCTGCAGGATCCTGAGATCGACGCCCTGATTGACAAGTCACGCGAGACGCTGGATCCCGCCGCGCAAAACGATCTTTATAAGGAGATTCAGCGCAAGGTCGCCGATGCACAGGCCGATGTATTCCTGACGGTGGAGCGTTATGCCGCAAGCAAATGCCTGCAGGGTTACGCCTATATCCCGATGCAGAGCTGGGACCTGAACTTCTCGCGCTTGTGGTGGGATTGCCGGGCCGATTAAAATCAAAAGCCCTGCTTTGCGGGAGCGCGAAGCAGGGCCTTTTTCTGTGCCACCAGCGAAATTGAAGTCGACCTCGTCTGCTCAGCAGTTTCCGAGGCTGGCGCGGCTCATGAGTTCGTTGGTCAGCAGTGCGGTCTTGTCGCCGCATTCCTCGACTTCCTTAAGCAGCGCGGCGAGCGCCAGCTCGAGGCAATATTGAACGCCTTCGACATTCAGTGTGCGCGAAGAATCGCGCGCGTAGGTGACAAGGCGGGCCAGCGCGAGCAGCTCCTTCTCCTTGTCTTCAGGTTCAAAGGACATGGCGATCGAAGATTGCATGATTTTCCCCAGTTCCCTACGGATCGGTCCGATCCGCTTCAACATGGCAAATCATAGCGTGACTTTTTATTGATGCGCGTGACATCAGCGTGACACACGTTGCATGGGAAATCTGCATTCTTAGGATGAAGCGACAAGTTGATTGAGCAACCGCTTCCAAAGGCTTGTAGAATTGAATGCCCAGCCTTCCGGGGCCTTCGTCTTTTGGGCGGGGGCGGAGCGCATGATGCCGAGAAGATCCAGAGCATCGACACGCTTCTGGTCTATCGAGCCGGTTGTGAGAAGCGCCTCTATCCGTTTCAAATCCGTGGTGGGTGGAAGGTTGGCACGCGCCACGATCGCCGACCAGTTGCGGTGCTTGTAAAAGATCTCGGCGGACGCCAACCGCAGTTGCGCGGCAGACGCTGCGTCGATCTGTTGGCGTGCGCGCAAATCTTCAAGGGTCGCCACGACATTGACCAGCGGCAGGGTCAAGGCCAGATAGCCCAGTTCCGCCGGGCCATGGAGAAGGGCGACATCGGCATCGTCTTCAAGCTCGCCCGTCGCATATTGCTGATAGATCCTGCCGACGCCGATCATGCCGAAGGTCGCGCATTCGGCGGCGCGAAGCGCGCCCATGCTGGCGGCGCCGTAGATGCGCACACCTTCGGATAACGCAAACAGGATCTCCTTGTGCCAGACCGGCGCGACCTGTTCGAAGTGACCGTCGACAAGTCCGATGACAGTGGCGCCGTCCTGCGTGGCGTGCACGATGTCGCCCTGTACGGCTGGGGGGCACAACACGATGTCGGTGTCGATGAGCGCTTGCGCGTCCGGCAAGGTCGGGCCGGCAAAGAGGATCTTCATGCGACCTCCAGCGCGCGCGACAGTGCCCTTGCGCCAAAACGGCGCTTGCGTGCTCCATCGGGATTTTCGAGTTCCGGTACGAAGATTTTTATCACGGAGAACGGTAGCGGCGCGGCGAGTAGCGGAACCGCAACGACAGTCCCGATACCGGCGTGCTTCAGCGCTTCGAGCACGTGCTTGAGCAGCGAGTTGGCTCGGTTGCCAGCGACCGAGATGAGCGGGTTTCGTGCTCCCGGCACTGCCTCGAACAGTTGCTGCGTCTCGCGCGGCAGCCTGCGGGTGAAGGTTTCCGGAAAAACATCGTCGCGTGCGCCACTAATATAGGTGAGACGCGATTGCGCCGCCTCGGTGATGGCGCGGATTGCGGCGCGTCGCGGATCGGGATGGGCGCCATGCCCGACCGTGACGTCATGGTAACGCGGCTCTTTCGCCGCCAGAATGCCCACATCCGCGATAACGGCGGTCAGGCAGGGGATGCCGATGTCACTGGTCATGTCGAACAGGCGGAACGTCAGGCCCGCTGCAGCAATGCGGCGCGTCATGTCGTTAATGATGGGATCGTCGAGCAGATCGGCGTCGATGCAGGTGCGCAGTCGCGCCGTCAGGGACAGCAGCCGCCACAGGGTCTCGGCATCGCGTTCGATCCGCTCCAGCAGGCCGTGCAGCACCGCCTCGCTTTCGGTGTTGCCGGAGGCAAGCCCGTCCGACGACTGCCAGTAGCGGCAGCGCTCGAGCGTGCGATCGAGCAGTACCGCCTGAAGTGGAACGAAGGTCGCCTGTTGATCGAGAAGGTCGAAGCCGCGCAGCCACGCCGTTGCTTCGTCATCGTCAAGATCGGCTTCGCCGGCCGCTACAAGGCCCGGAAGGGTGAGCGCTCTTTCGCCCTTTTCCAGCAATGCACACCGCGTCGCGTGCGTTGTTGGTGCTGATGGGTTGCAGGCGACCGCGCGCTCCAGCGCTTCCATCGCCGCCGATACCTTCGCGTCGATATCGGTGATGCCTTTACCCTGGTTGATGACGATCGACTTCGCATTCGGCGAAACGGCGTTCCAGACGGGTATGCCGATGCTATCGAGCCCGGTCAGACGGGCAAGCCTGCTGATGCCGAATGAGGGCAACAGAGGAGCGACGCGCGCGAAGGTCTCTTCGGGCGCGCAGACACGGTCGGAGTAAAGATCTGCAATGTAAGGATTGTCCGAAATCGGGCGGCTTTCGCTCGCCCGATCTGAATGTGTGTCCGAAGCCATGCGCAAGCGCGCCGAGACTTAGCCGTCCATGAACCCGCCGGACACGGAGCCCGCGGAGTTTGCACGCACGGCCAAGTTGACACCCTTGACCACCGTTGCGCCTGCGTTCCTGTGCTCATTGCCGAAGCCAGGGCGCCCGTGAGCGGATCTACAATGCGTGTGACAGTTCCCGTCCCGAGATCGGCCAGCCACAGGCCATCGTCGCCCTCAACGCCAAATACAACTACCTGAGTGGTCGTCATCATCTTTCCCCTTGTCCCTCATGTGGTGATGATACTTAGAATCCGGCCTTGCGCAGGCCTTCGCAGTAATGGGTTCGCTGCCATTCCTCGCGGAACGGAACGATCGCAATCCATTTGTCCAGGTTGAAGTCCGGGTGGACCTCAAACGTCTTGCGCACGTATTGGCCAGCCTTCTTGCGATTGCCGAGCATACCCCAGCTCGCCGCGGCGAGACGATCGGCCGGGGTGGGATCGCGCATCCGCTCGATATAGTCAAGTGCTTGATCATATTGCGAAAGTGAGTAGCAGGCGCCGGCGGCGGTCCAGAAATATTCGTCCGGAGCCATCGGGTTGAGATTGATTGCGGCTTCGATCTTGCGCAGGCCGCCATCCGGGCGCGAGGCCTGTACAAGCGTATCGGCGTAGCTGGCAATCACATTGGCATGCTGCGGGCTGAGCGCTTCGGCCTTCTCATGGAATTCGATGCTTTCGTCGAATTGCCGGCTGTAGAGTTTGACGACACCGAGCTCGCGGTAGCCCGCCGCAAGCGTGTCGTCGATGGCGATCGCATCACGGGCGTGCTGTTCGGCAAGCGCCAGAAGTTCGCTGTCACCGCGGGCGGTCAAAAGCCACTCGACGAAATAGCTTCGCGCAAGTCCACTCATCGCCGGAGCCAGATCGGCATTCTGGCTGAGTGCCTCGCGGAAGCTCTTTCGAGCACGCCGAACCTCCGGCAGGTTGAGTTGCTTGAGATAACGCTGGCCGAGCAGGTAGCTGCGATAGGAACTGCCGTTGCTTTCATAGGTCTTGCGCATTGTCTCGTTGCGCTCGACCTGACTGGCAATGGCAAACGCGATCTGTCGCGCAATCTCCTGGCGTGACCTCATCAAGCCATCGTCATCGAGCGTAAAGCGATCGGCCCAGATCACTTCGTCGTTGGCAAAGAAGATCAGCTGCGTGAACAGTGTCTGTCGGCTGCCTTCGTTCGTCAGGCGCGTATCGAGGATATAGCTGATGGCGTGTTGTTCGTAGGTGCTGGCCTTGTCCGCCTGCAGGCTGATCTGCGCTGCCGTGTAGGGCGCTATCACCGAAACCGAGCGGAGCGCGCAAAGGCCGATGGTCACGTCCTCGATCAGGGAGTGAGCAAATAGCGTGGCAGCAGCGTCGGCATTGCCGGCACCCGGCGGCAACAGTACCACACGCGGCGGACGGGTTTCGCCCATGGTCTCCAGCAAGCTAGACGGTAGTGCCGCCTTGGCGGTTGCGGCCACCAGTCCGCCGCCCGAAAGAAGGCGCGTGTCATAGTGCCGGCCCTCCAGCGTCAGGACGGTCTTGAGGATTTTGCGAACCTCGTCGTCGTCGGGGTTCTTCTCCAGAAGCTTGACGGCAGCGGACCTGACGAGCTTTCGATCCGGGCCGGTCGCAATCTCGGCCGCATTGATCAGGCACTCGCGCAGCAGGGCTGCGTGATCGGCGCGCCGTTGCTCGATCCAGTCGTGAAGCGCTCGGCCCTGCGACTTCAAATCCTTGAGAAAATCGTCACGGAATTTCTCCCCGGCCCATTGGAAGCGCGATAGCGCGTCCTGCTCGGCGTTCCGGCCGATGTCGTCGAGGTCGCTCGCAATCGAATCCGGCTGCATCCGAACAGTCGATGGCGAAAAACTGAGGAACGTGTGGCCGAGTTCTTCCTGACGCGACGTGATGCGGGAGATTGTCTTGCGCAGATTGACGAAGGCCTGGCTCGGAACGACTTCGTTCCACAAGAGCTTGGCGACATCGTTTCGGGATTGCTCGCGATGGCCGCCGGCAATCGCCTGAGCGAGAATGAGCAGACCCTTCTCAGGGAAAGCGACATCGCAGTCGTCTTCGTCAACGAGACGTAATCGCCCGAGGGTCTGCAATCTAAATTTCATCTGGCTATCTCATCGGCAACCGGTGGCGGCTATCCATGCAGGTCTGGGGCGGGCGCAGTGCTGCCGTGGGCTGCGACTGTTTCCGCCTCGGGGGTCTGTGCGACGGCAGCCACCAGCGAGATGATTTTCTTGCGCAGGACCGGATCGGTAATCTTCAGGAAGGCCCGATTGAGCGCAATGCCCTCCTTTGACGAGACGAAGGACGAGATCTCGTTCGGCTCGCGGACATCGCCGAGGCCTGCCCTCGGGGATGCACCCTCTTCGCCTTCCTGGAAGAAGAAGCTCGGATTAACGCCGAGAACGTCGGCGATGGCTTGCAGCCGGCTGGCACCGATGCGATTCGTGCCCTTTTCGTACTTCTGGACCTGCTGGAACGTAATTCCGAGGCCGTCTGCGAGCTTTTCCTGGCTCAACCCGGCCATCAACCGACGCATCCTGACGCGGGAACCGACAAAGACATCAATCTGGCTGGGTGCTTTTGTGTTCACGTGTGTTTCCTCCGCATGTAGGCGTGACCAAATCATACATATGAGTTTGCTCGAATAAATGACTCGATGCAATCACTACGCGCCAAAACACGAATAATTGCGCTGTATGGCACGACTCATTCCCCATTGGATGGCAGGCGTTACGGCCGTTGTTACTGTTACGTACTTGCGCCCGGCCGGGGCAGCGGGTTGCTGTTGAGCAATGTGGGCCATGCCCGCCTGCAACGAAGTCCATTTCGGCAACGTCGGAGATGCGAGATGCGCGGAATAACCTTGACCTTGACGCTACTTTCCATAGCCGCTGCGCCGGCGTTGGCTGGTCCGGCCACGACGACTGCATCGGTCAATTTTCGGGCGGGGCCCGGCACTGGCTTCGATAGCATGGGGAAGATAGACGAGGGCGGACAGGTCGACGTCAAGGAATGTGACGATTCCGGCACCTGGTGCGCCGTCAGCTTTGAGGGGAAGGACGGTTTCGTCAGCGGCAAGTATCTGAACGCTGCCGATCCGAAAGCCCTTGGCTGGCCACGCGCCTACAAGACCGACAAGGGAGCGACGATCACACTCTACCAGCCACAGGTGAACGCCTGGAAGAATTTCGTCGATCTCGACGCCCTGATCGCCGCCGAATACAAGCAGTCCGACGATGCCAAGCCGATTTTCGGCGTCATCGGCGTCACCGGCAAGACCGTGACGGACAGTGGCTCGGACGAGGTCGTCGTCTCCGATATCAAGGTCAACGAGATCAACTTCTCGGTTCTCGATCGTCCGGAACTCGCCGACCTGGCACTGGAAGTCGGCAAGTTGATGCCTGTAGGCACGATAACGCTGTCGGAGGACAAGCTGACCGCGAGCCTTGCCGACTATGAGCGGCTCGGCAATGTCGAAGGGCTGAAAGCAGATCCACCGCCGATCTATGTCAGCAAGGAGCCGGCGGTGCTTGTCCAGACCGACGGCAAGGCTGTGTTTGCGCCGGTCAAGGGCGTCCAGGGTCTTTCCTTCGCCGTCAATACCAATTGGGACCTGTTCAAACTCGACGCCGACAGCACCTACTATCTTCGCAACGAAAAGGCGTGGCTGCAGTCGAAAGACCTGTCGAGCGGCTGGCAGGCCGCAACGTCGCTGCCGGATCTCTTCGGCAAGTTGCCGGATGATGACAACTGGAAGGACGCCAGGGCGGCAATCCCGCTTGCCACCGGTGAGGGCGTGACGCCAAAGGTCATCTATTCCGACAAGCCGTCAGAATTGCTCGTCTTCAACGGTGAACCGAAGCTCGAGGCGGTGCCCGGGACCGGCCTGAAGATTGCGACGAACACCGAGAGCGATGTCTTCTATCTGCCCGCGGATTCGAACTGGTACGTTCTTGTCTCCGGCCGCTGGTTCTCTGCCGCGTCGCTTGATGGTCCCTGGACCTTCGCCACGCCCAACCTTCCGCAGGATTTCCAGAATATTCCGGAGGCTGCCTCCTATTATACGGTCCGCTCTTCGGTTCCCGGTACCTCGGAGAATGCGGAAGCGCGACTGAAGGCGAGCATCCCCGAAAAGGCCCGCGTTTCGTTGGACGGCTCGGTCAAGGTTGACGTCGCCTATAGCGGAGACCCGAAATTCGAGAAAATCGACGGAACGTCGCTCACCTACGCCGTCAACACCAATGAGACGGTCATCAAGGTTGCCGACAAATATTTCGTGTTGAAGGATGGAGTGTGGTTTGTCGGCGATACGCCGACCGGGCCGTTCACCGTTGCGAGGGCCGTTCCGGACGAAGTCTACACGATCCCGCCGTCGTCGCCTGTCTACAATGCCACCTATGTCCGGATCTACGAGACCGAGCCGGACGCAGTTTGGTTCGGATATACCATGGGGTATCTCGGCGCGTATCTTGCCTGGGACACGTTCGTCTACGGCACCGGCTGGTACTATGACGACTACTGGGACTACGGCTGGGCGGGTGGTGGCTCTTGGCCCTATTATCCGCGCCCGGTAACCTATGGCGTCGGCGCATTCTACAATCCGGCGGTAGGCACATTCGGTCGTTACGGCTACGCCTATGGCCCCTATCGCGGCATCGCTGCCGGCGCTGCCTACAATCCACGCACCGGCACCTATATCCGCGGTGCGGCAGGCTATGGACCTGCGGGTGAACGCGGCTTTGTCGCCGCCTATAATCCCCGTACCGGCAACGCTGCAATTGCTCGCGGCGGGAACAATGTTTACGGCAGCTGGGGGACGGCCGCCGTCAAGCATGGCTCGGACTTCGCCCGTATCAGCGGCGGGTCGACCGCTGGCGGCGCCGGTGCGCATTGGCGCACGTCCGATGGCAACCACGGATTTGTCGCAGGCGGCAAGGGCGGCGACGTCTATGCCGGACGCGACGGCAATGTCTATCGCCGCGACGATGGCCAATGGCAGAAGCATACGCCCGACGGATGGCAACCGGTTCAAAAGCCATCGATTCAGGATGCGAAGAAAGCCGGCCAGCAGTTCGCGACCCAGCACCCGGATGCGGCGCAGAACCTGAACAAGCGCATAGACGATCGCGGTCAGATCGGCGACGGCAGCGCGATTGGTGACCGTGCACCCGACCATCTGGCAATCGACCGTGCGGGCCGCCAGATCGGCAATCAGCGTTCATTCGAACATCAGTCCTTCGACCAGCGGCCGTTGAATTTCCCGAGCGGCGGCGGCTTCGGAGGGGGCGGGTTCGATCGCCCCGGCGGATTTGGCGGTGGTGGCGGCGGATTTGGTGGCGGTGGCTTCCACGGCGGCGGGGGCGGATTCTCCGGCGGCGGTGGTTTTCACGGAGGAGGTGGCTTCCACGGTGGCGGTGGTTTCCGGCGCCGTTGAGCGCGGAAATGCGCACCGAAAACGGAAGTTGGTATAAACGTCGGGGACTGTGTTAGCGTTTGTGCAAATGAGAACAGGAATCGATCGGCTCTCGCCGGTCGTTGGGGGTATGGTTTAGCATGGTCGGTGTCAGTTCGTTGCGTGGATTCTGGGGGCCGATGGCCTGCGTTCTCGCTTTCTTGATGGTGTTCCTAGGATTTGCGTCCGCCAGCCAGGCGCAGAACCAAACCGCCACGCCCGGCGCGGAGCCGGCCAAGGTTCAGCAGCTGATCGAGCTGCTCGATGATCCGGAAGTGCGGCAATGGTTGGCCACCAAGCAGCCGGCGGCGCCTGGTGCGACCACACTGGGGGCAACGACATCGGCCGATGGCAAGACGGCGCCCGGATTTGCGGCCCGCTGGACGGCTGAAATCCGCCACCATCTGACCGGTATCACCAACGCGGTGCCGCGCATCGGCCCAGAATTCGAGGCGGCCCGCAGCCGCCTCGCTGGAGACATGGAAAACCATGGCTCCGCCCCGATCGTCAAGGGATTCCTATTGATCCTGCTGGTCGGGTACGGCGCCGAATACGCGCTGCGCTATCTTTTGAGGCGGACGTTGCGTTCGGCGGCCTTGACCGGGTCGGCGCGCACGATTCTGGTCAAGGTGCTGCCGCTCCTGGTGTTCGCTATTGCCACGACCGCCGTGCTCGCCGTCGCTGAGTGGCCATCGCGGCTTGAAGAAACCATCGCGCCGCTCCTGGTTGCCTGGATCGGAGCCCGCTTGCTGATCACCAATGGATCCGCAGTACTGTCTGGTGGAGCGGTCTATGCGACCGATCCATCCGGTCGAGCCGGCTATCTCTCGTTGACGGCTGAGGATGCGCGTTTTTGGTACCGCTCGTCAGTGGCAATCATTTGTACCGCGGCCGCCATCTGGGGTATCGGCGACGCCATGCAGGCTCTTTCCGTCGCCCCCGACGTTCGCAACCTTGTGGCGGCCGCGCTCGGTCTTATCGTGCTTGCACTTGCAATCCTCACCGTGCTGAGGAGACCAGCCGCAACCACAGGATCGCGCCGTGTGGTCGGCAACATTCTGCTGGTCTCCTTCCTGGTGCTGCTTTGGGTGCTGTGGGTGGCCGACATGAGGGTTCTGTTCTGGATCGGCCTTTACATCATCGGCTTGCCGCCGCTCCTGCGCTTCACCAGTGCCTTTGCCCGCACGATGCTGGATGTATCGGCGGACGACGATATGCGCGTCATGCGCAATGTGTTGATCGAACGCGGCGCCAGATTGGCGATCATTGCCTTGGCGGCCGGGTGGCTTGCGCTTGTCTTCCGCGTCAACGCAGCGATGATGGTCCAGGACGACGTTTTCAATCGGATTTTCCGTGGTGTGCTTGCCGGTGTCGTCATTCTGCTCGCGGCTGACTTGATATGGCAGTTGACGAAGAGCCTGATCAGCCTGCGCGTCAAGCACGCTACCGTCCAAGCGACTGACCCCTCCGAACGCGCACGCAACACCCGCTTGCTGACGCTAATGCCGATCCTGCGCAATTTCCTTGCGGCCTTCATCCTCGTGGTGGCGCTGCTGATGGTGCTTTCCGGCCTTGGCGTTCAGATCGGCCCGCTGATTGCCGGCGCTGGCGTTTTTGGCGTCGCCATCGGTTTTGGTTCTCAAACCCTGGTCAAGGATGTGATCAGCGGGATCTTCTACATGATGGATGACGCTTTCCGCATTGGCGAGTACATTCAAAGCGGCAGCTACAAGGGGACGGTGGAATCCTTTAGCATACGCTCGGTGAAGTTGCGGCATCATCGCGGCCCGGTCTTCACCGTGCCGTTCGGGTCTCTTGGTGCAGTTCAGAACATGAGTCGCGACTGGGTGATCGACAAGTTTATGATCAATGTGTCCTACGAGGCCGACATCGCCAAGGTGAAGAAGGTGGTGAAGGGCATTGGCGCGGCGCTTCTAGATGATCCCGAATTGGGGCCGACGATTATCGAGACGGTGAAGATGAAGGGCGTCGAGAGCTTCGGTGACTACGGCATCACCTTGAGTTTTGCGATGACCACCAAGCCGGGACATCAGACACAGGTCCGGCGCCGGGCACAGGCGATGATCAAGGAGGCCTTTGACAAGAACGGCATCTCCTTCGCTTCGCCGACAATGCACGTGGCCGGCGACGAACAGAACGCAGCTGCGGCAGCCGCGACGCGCGATGCGATCGCCAAGAAGAATGCAGCGGCAGCGCTCGCCGAGGGTGCACCACCGGAATAGGGTTTTCTCTGGCTGGGGAGGCCATAAATGAGACGCCTCGCATTGTTTCTGCTGTTCTTCGCCGTGGCGGGGACCGGACATCTATGGGCTCAATCGGACGAAAGTACATTCCAGCCGATCATCGCCCCGCATATGGGTGATCTCGACGTCATGGAGAAGCGGCGGCTGGTGCGGATCATCGTGCCCTTCAGCAAGACAATCTACTTTATCGATCGCGGTCGGCAGCTCGGCACAGCAGTCGAGTTCGGAACGGCGCTCGAAAAAGAGCTGAACGCCGGGCGAAAAAAGGAGATCGAAAAGATAAGGGTCGCATTCGTGCCGATGGCACGTGGGCGCCTGCTGACGGCGCTTGAGGAGGGCCTTGGCGACATCGTCATGGGAAACCTCACGATCACCGAGGCGCGGCTGGCCAAGGTCGACTTCACCGATCCGTTGTTCAACGAGGCCAAGGAAGTGCTGGTTACGGGGCCGTCGGCGCCGGCGATCGCCAATCTGGACGATCTAAGCGGCCGGGAAGTCCGTGTTCGCACGTCCAGCAGCTACCACGAGCATCTGGTCGCGCTGAGCGACGGTTTCGTCAAGGCTGGGCGCGCGCCGATCACGATCAAGGAGATGGACGACAATCTCGAGGACGAGGACATTCTCGAGATGGTGAATGCCGGTCTTTTGCCCTGGGCGGTGGTCGACAGATACAAAGGCAGCATTTGGGCTACGGTGTTCACGGATATCAAGATGCGTGACGATATCGTTGTGTCCGATCACGGACAGATTGCCTGGGCGATCCGCAAGGATAGTCCTCGGCTCAAGACCGCGCTCGATGCCTTCGTCAAGACCCACCGGGTCGGCACCACCTTCGGCAACATCCTGAAGAACACCTACTACAAGAGCGACAAGATGCTGAAGCGTGCCTATGCGCCTGAGGACATGGAGCGCTTCCAGCAGCTGGTCGAGATTTTCCGCAAGCACGGCGGTACCTATTCCTTCGACTACCTGATGCTGATGGCGCAGGGCTATCAGGAATCGCAGCTTGACCAGTCCCGGCGCAGCCCGCGCGGTGCAGTCGGCATCATGCAGCTTCTGCCGTCTACCGCCGCCGACAAGGCTGTCGGCATCCATGGCATCGACAAGGACCAGAACCTGAATGTCGAGGCCGGATCGAAGTATCTGAGGTACCTGATCGATACCTATCTCGATGACCCGGCGGTCACGCCGCGCAACCGCATGCTCTTCGCCTTCGCGGCCTATAACGCCGGCCCCGGCAATTTGCACAAGTTCCGTGCAAAGGCAAAGGACATGGGCCTCGATCCGAATTTGTGGTTCGGCAATGTCGAAAATGCCGCGGCCGCGATCGTTGGGCGCGAGACGGTTCAATATGTCAGCAATATCTACAAGTACTACGTTGCCTACGGGTTGCTGGCGGTACAGGCTCAGGAAGCCACCACGATACAATTCGCTGCCAATGCCAGTGCGCAGTAGATTTGCGTCACGTCGTCTTGAGTGGCCCGCGCCCTTCTTGACGACGGAGACCGGAAAGCCAGCTGGACCTGATGGCGCCGACCGGCCTATTGAATGATGCCTTCAGTCGGAATCGGGTGAATGCATTTTTGGGCGAGTGTGAAATGTTGCGGCGACCATGACGTATCGTTTTTGAGGCGTTGGATACTGGGTCACGAGCGCCTCGTCCGGGGCCGGCCCGAAGGAGGTTTTGGTGATGGTTGTATCGAAACGCGCGTTCCGTCCCTGCGGGCCATTGGTACTGCTTGCAGTGTTGGGCCTTGCTCTGGCCGGCTGCACCACTCCGGATCTGGAGCCGATACCGGGAAGCATCACCTATGGCGGGCAGCCGAGGACGAAGCTGACGAAGGCGCCGGTGGGCAGCATGGTGCCGCATACTTTTGTGAGCGGCAGCAGCTTCGTCAAAGAGACATACGTTATCCAGCCGGATCGCTCGCTCAGGCTTGTTCGAAGGGATTATTTCGACATACCTGTCAATTGATCCGGTTAAGGTCCGTGTGCGGCCCGAAGGCCGGCTTGTACTGCCGCTGCCGTTGACAGTGTCAAACGAAGACGCGATAGCTCGATCTGCATGAAAATCGCCTTCTACGCACCGCTGAAATCCCCCAGCCACCCCGTTCCATCCGGTGACCGGCTGATGGCGCGCCTGTTGATCGACGCGCTGCGGCAGGCGGGACATGAAGTGTGGATTGCCAGCGATTTGCGCAGCTTCATGGCGGATGCCAGCGAGGTACAATTCGCGTCGCTGGCGGCAGCCGCGGCCAGCGAAACGGAGCGTCTTCGCACGCTTTGGCAGTCCCTAACGCCACCTGATGTCTGGTTTTGCTATCACCCCTATTACAAGGCGCCGGATCTGATCGGGCCAGGGCTTGCTGCCGAGTTTTCCATTCCCTACGTCACAGCCGAGGCCTCCTACTCCTTCCGCCGCAATGAAGGCGTTCGCGCTGTTGCTCAACGGCATGTACTGCGCGCCATTGAACAGGCCGCGGTCAATATCTGCCTGACGCAGCGGGATCGAGATGGCCTGGTCGAGGCAGCACCCACCTCCCCGCAGGCGATGCTTCCCCCCTTCATCGATACGGCTCCGTTTACACGGGCATTCCGCAGTGCTGCGGATGGTTGTCGCCTCGTCACCGTGGCGATGATGCGCAGCGGCGACAAGATGGAGAGCTATCGTATGCTTGCCAGATCCCTGTCGCTGGTTGTCGATCGGCCGTGGACGATGACCGTTGTGGGTGATGGGCCGTGCCGGCAGGATGTCCACGACGTTTTTTCCACTTTGCCGGCAGACCGATTGATTTGGCTTGGCGAAAAAGATGCGAGCGACATCCCAGGCATCCTCGGTGAAAGCGCGCTTTATCTTTGGCCGGGCTGCGGTGAAGCCTATGGGCTGGCCTATCTCGAGGCACAGGCTGCCGGACTGCCCGTCGTTGCGCAGTGCACAGCGGGTGTGCCCGAGGTGGTGCGGGACGGTGAGACCGGGCTGTTGACACCCGAGGGCGACGTCGATGCCTATGCGGCAGCGATCCGCCGCCTGATCGATGAACCGGTTACCCGCCAGAAATTTGCCGACGAGGCTCGCCGCTTCGTCCTCGAAGAGCGGTCCTTCCCCGCCGCAGCACGGCGATTGGGCGAGATTTTCGATCAATTTCTGGAGGAGCCCGCGTGACCATTGATGCCAACTGGCACTTACTCGTCGATGAACTCGATCGCGCGCACGTGCGGGGACGAAAGGTCGACTTCTGGCTGAGGGACGACGATGCCATCGAGCCGAGTGTTCCGCTCGACCGGCTTCTGTTACTTGCCGCAAGCCATGCGGTGCCGGTGACGCTCGCCGTGCCGCCTGCGCCGGCAACCGAAGCGCTGGCGCGACGTCTCGCCGGCCTTGCCGATGTCTGCGTGACGGTGCATGGCTGGGCGCACCGCAATCATGCGCCGCCTGGCGAGAAAAAGCAGGAACTCGGTGCCCACCGGCCGCACGTCTTGATCCTCGATGAATTGCGATGCGGCGTCGAGCGTCTGCAAACGCTCTTTCCCGAACATTTCATTCCGATGCTCGTCCCGCCGTGGAACCGGATCGATCCGGCCCTGCTGCAACGACTGCCCGAGGCTGGATTTGCCGCCCTTTCGGTTTTCGGACCGGAGAAGCCGTCGCCTTTCCCGCTGGTCAACACTCATGTTGACGTCATGGATTGGCGCGGTACGCGCGGATGTCGGGACCACGGGCTTATCATTGCCGATATCGTCTCGCGCACGCGGCAGGTCAGCGGCGACATAGAGGGCAAGGAGCATCAGTCGGGCCGCACGGTCGGTCTCTTGACCCATCACCTCGTGCACGACGAGGCCGTCTGGGATTTTCTCGAGAAGCTCTTCACCGTCACGGCCGGGCACCCCGGTTGCCAGTGGCGTCAGGCGAAAGACCTCATAGATCGATGATCTGACCGTCACGGGCAGCGAACGCACCGGCAAACATGGACTGTACGTCGATTTCCATCGCGTCCAGCTGTGCGTCTGTTCGCGCGGGGTCGTGATGGAACATTGCCAAGCGCTTGACGCCGGCGGCCATCGCAAGGCGCGCGCCATGCATCCCGGTCGAATGACCAAAACCGCGAAAATGCGTCATCTCGCTTTCGAGATAAGTGCAGTCGTAGATCACCAATTCGGCGCCGGCGATGAGCTCAAGGACCGCCGGGTCGAGGATGCCGGGTTCGTGTTCGGTGTCGTAGACGAGCGCCACTGCGCGGCCGTTCCATTCGACGCGATAGCCGACGCAGCCGCCGGGATGGGTAAGGCTCGTCGTGCGGATCGTCACGCTCTCGCGCGGGGTCAGCACGTCTCCGGGCTTGAAGTCGACGCCTTCAAGGCTTGCCTGACAGATATCCGGATCGACGGGGAACCATGGCGGCCGCATGAAATCGCGGATCATTTCCTTGGTCGTCGTCAAGCCGTGCAGATGCCCCGACCAGAACCGCACCGACGACTGACACTTGTAGATTGGCTTGAAATACGGAAGGCCGATGATGTGGTCGTAGTGGCTGTGCGTAAAGAAGAGGTCGTAATTATCGACGCCTTCGGCAATCAAAGAGGCGCCCGCTTCGCGCAATCCTGATCCTGCATCGAAGAGCAACACTTCCTTGCCGCATCGAATTTCGATGCAGGATGTATTTCCCCCATAGCGCAGGAACTGCTCGCCGGACACCGGCAAACTCCCTCTTACGCCCCAGAACCGCACTCGAAAATTGTCTTCTTGCATTCCTGTTTCGGCTTCACGCTGTCCGCGCAAGCCTAGTTGCCTGCGCTTAACTGATAGACAAGCACATATGACCACCCCCCTGCAATGGCATGGGTTATTGTTTAGACATTAACCTTATCAATGCCCACAAATGACGATGGCATATTCGATGTTGTGTCGGGTGGTCCGAAGCCTTGTTGCGGGCAGTGGCCAACGGCCGTTTTGCAACAATCGTCAGGCTTTTCGGGAGCTTATCCGGCACGTGGCCATCAAAGCTGACGCAGCGATTTCTCGCAATCGCCCCGAGGGTCTCTTACGCTGCCGAGGTCGTCGCAACTCCTCTCGATACGCGTATCGGAATTTGAAACTTTTTCTTGCGGTCTCGCGTAGAACATCTATCGACATAGCCAGTGGGTAAAAGCTCGGAGCATCGATGGCAAAGACGAGTGAAACACGATTCTACGACAGCGTGCCGCTCTTCGATGCGTTCGAGGGGGTTGCCGATGAAACGAATTATCGTGCCTTGCCGGACGACTGGATGCTGGCGCTCGCCGATATCGTCAATTCAACCGGCGCGATCGCCGAGGGCCGCTACAAGACCGTGAACATGGCCGGCGCGAGCGTCATCTCCGCGCTGATGAACGGTCTTGACGAGAAATCCATGCCGTTTGTTTTCGGAGGCGACGGGGCACTCGCAGTCCTCCCAGCATCGATGGCGGAACGCGCGAAAGCGGCGCTTGCCGCGGTGAAAACGTGGGTCCTTGAAGAACTCGGGCTCGAGTTGCGCGCGGCGCTGGTGCCGGTCAGGGATATCAGGGCGGATGGTCTCGACATGCGCGTCGCCCGCTTCAAGGCGAGCGAAGAGGTCTCATACGCGATGTTTGCCGGCGGCGGTGCAAGCTGGGCGGAAGCGGCCATGAAGGCGGGGCGTTACCAGGTGGAGGCAGCACCGCCGGGCACTCGGCCCGATCTCACAGGGCTATCGTGCCGATGGAACCCAATCCAGTCACGCCACGGCTCGATCGCCTCGATCATTACAGTGCCCGGCGAAAAAGGCAGCGGACCGGAATTTCAGGCGCTGATCGCCGACATCGTTGCCCTTACCGACGAGGAAGAGCGACACGCGCATCCGGTTCCCGAGCTCGGGCCTGAACCACGCTTTTCCACCCAAGGCATCGAAGCCGAGGCGCGGGCGCGGGCGCCGCATGGTAGGCGGCTTCTGGCGCGCCTGTGGATCACGCTGCAGACATTGGCGCTGTTCATCTGTTTTCGCATGGGATGGAACCTAGGCACGTTCGATACGACCCGTTATCGGCGCGATCTCGCCAACAACACCGATTTCCGCAAATTCGATGACGGCCTCAAGATGACGATCGATATCAGCGCCGCGCGCCTCGCCTTGATCGAGGCGCGGCTGCGTCGGGCCGAGGCGGCCGGCGTCGGCCGCTACGGCCTGCACCAACAGGACTCCGCACTTATGACCTGCATCGTGCCCACCCCGATGAGCCGGGATCACATGCACTTCGTGGACGGAGCCTCAGGTGGCTATGCGGTTGCCGCCAGCAAGCTGAAGGCGGCCTTGGCTAGGCCTTGACGATGTGTGCGCCGGTCAGGCCGTGGCGGTGAAAAACGTTGCGCGTATCGACGATAAGCGGTGAGGCACTAGCAAGGGCGGCGTAATCGACCTGGTCGTGGTCGGTTGCCACCAGCACGACATCGAACTGCCGGATCGACTGCCCGTCGAGCGTCACGGACCGTCTGCCCTTCAGAGCGCTGTATTCGCGCGTCGACGGGATCTCGGCGACATAGGGATCGTGGTACTCGCACCGACCGCCGCGTTCCTCGATCAGTTCGATCAACTTCAGCGATGGGCTTTCGCGAATATCGGGCACGTTCTTCTTGTAGGCGAGGCCGATGACAAGGACCTTCGAACGGCTGAGCGCCTTGCCCGCATGGCGATCGAGCGCCTCGGCGAGCCGGCTGACCACGTGGCGTGGCATCGCCGAATTGATCTCTCCCGCCAACTCGATGAACCGGGTGGGCAATTCGTATTCGCGCGACTTCCAGGTGAGGTAAAAGGGATCGATCGGTATGCAATGCCCGCCGAGCCCGGGCCCCGGATAAAACGGCATGTAGCCGAACGGCTTGGTCTTCGCCGCCTCGATCACTTCCCATACGTCGATGCCCATCGCCTCGAAGACAATCTTCAGCTCGTTGACGAGGGCGATGTTGACCGAACGGAAGATGTTCTCGGTCAGCTTGACCGCTTCGGCGGTGGCGTTGGACGATACCGGTACGACCGTTTTGACGACCGCGGCATAGAAGCATTCCATCAGGCTTGCCGCGAGCGGCCCGTCGCCTGCCACGACTTTCGGAATGCTGGTCGTCTCGTAGACCGGGTTGCCGGGGTCTTCGCGTTCGGGTGAAAAGCCGACAAAGAAATCAACGCCCGACCTGAGGCCGGTCTCCTCGAGGATCGTGCGCACGACGCCGTCGGTCGTTCCCGGGTAAGTGGTCGATTCGAGCACCACGAGCTGGCTGGCCCTGAGCGTTGCTGCAATCGCACGTGCCGTATTCTCAACGAAGGAAAGGTCGGGATCGCGGTGTTTCGTCAGGGGCGTTGGCACGCAGATGACGATGACATCGCAACTGCCCAGATGTCCGAAATTGGTGGTGGAGCTGAAGCGCCCGGCTGTCGCCTGCTCGGCCAGCACGGCGTCCGGTACGGCTGCGATATAGGATTTGTGCGCGTCGAGCGCGACGATCTTTGCCGGGTCGATGTCGAATCCGGTCACCGAAAAGCCCGCGCGTGCCGCCGCAACTGCGAGCGGAAGGCCGACATAACCAAGTCCGATGACGCCGACATGGGCCGTGCGAGCCGAAATCGACGCCAGCAGTCTTTCGTGATGGGGTGAGGTCAATTTTCGGTTCCAGCTTTTGTGAACGGGAGGCGCCAGCCTGGCGACATGTCGTGGTTTGTTGGATAGAAACAAGGTACAAGTCAAGCGTGGCGCCGATGCCTTCCCCTGACTGCGGTGCATTGGCGTGCCATCAAATCTTCGTGTGGCCGCGGCGCGAAACAAAAAATTCGCGCGCCTCTGGAAATTGCAGAGGGCCATCAATATCTGCAGTATATAAGTGCCGCATTCCGGGTGCCTGCACGTCATCGACGCTGGAATCGGTTGGAGCATTTTCTTAACGGGCACGTATCATCATCAGCCGCCGCGAGCGAACGCCGACACATCGTCGGGCCGTTCGCCCATCGCAATTGGGCATGGTGCTGGACTGTCTGTCACGGTGAGGACGCGAAATGGGCCCGGTAAACGATAACGTATCTGAAATCCTGATCGACAAGGTCGCGGACTGGCTCATGCGGACGTCGCTCAGCGACGAGTCGCTGGAGACGATCGTCAAGGGCTTCTGCGAGCGGCTGGCAGCTGCCGGCCTGCCGTTAATGCGCGTGCACCTTTCCTTTTCCATGCTGCATCCGCTCTATGACGCGCTCGGCTTCACCTGGGCGCGCGGCAAGGGCGTCGAGGTCAGCGGCCTGCGGCACGAGGAACTCGCGCTCAATCCGGAGCGGTTCCTGCGCAGCCCCTACTATTACCTGCTCAACAACAATCTCGAGCATGTCCGTCGGCGCCTCTACAAGGATACGCCGTCCGAGTTCCCGATCTTCGACGAGCTGAAGGAACAGGGGGCGACCGACTACATCGCCTTCATGCAGTCGCTCGGCGCCGATTCCGGCCACGGTATGGTCGGCTCCTGGACGACGGACCGCCACGGCGGCTTCACCGATGACGTCATCGGCGCGCTGTTGCGCCTGCAGAACCATCTCGCTGTTGCGGCCAAGATGGCCGTTCTCGGCAAGCTCGCCGACAACATGCTGACCACCTATCTCGGCTCGAGCGCCGGCCGCCGCGTGATGAGCGGGCAGGTCCGGCGCGGTGACGGAGAGACGGTACGTGCGATCCTTGTCATGGCGGATATGCGCCGCTCGACCATGCTTGCCGAAAAGGAGGGCCGCCAATCCTATATCGAAACGCTGAACGGTTACTTCGATGCGATTGCTGCGCCGTTCAACCGCAACGGCGGCCATATCCTCAGCTTTGTCGGTGATGGTTTCCTGGCAGTCTATCCCTGCGGCCGGCACAAGGAACCTTCCGAATTTGCCGCGCGCGAGGCGTTCGGCGCGGTGCGCGCCGCAACCGCACGCATGGAATTGCTCAATTCCGAGCGGCGCAAGCAAGGGCGTGACCCGATCGGCTATGGCGTCGGACTTCATGTCGGCAATGTAATGTTCGGCAATGTCGGCCTTCGCGACCGGTTAACGTTCTCGGCCTTCGGCTCGGCGGTCAACGAGGTGCAGCGGCTGCAGAACCTGACGAAGAAATACGCGCACAGCGTTGTCGCCAGCGAGGCTTTCGTCAATTATTGCGGCGGCGACTGGACCGCGCTCGGGCAGGAAAAGCTGCGCGGCGTGCGCCAGAAATTCACCATTCTTTACCCGAATGAGGCAGCGCTTCTGCCAAAGCCGGATGAGCGCCTCGATGATGTTTTGCAGGATGGACTTTCGGAAGCAGAGCATGTCATGCTGCTCCATCGCAACACCCGCCCGCTGCAACCGCCGCGTGGCCTTATCGACAAGATGCTTCAGTAAGGACCTCAATGTTCCGAGCAGCCCTCATCGTCGCGAGCTTCTTCATCACTGGCGTTGCAGCAGCGCAGCCGTGGGAAACCAAGCTTTTCGACGGGTTCGAGGGAAAGGATTTCTCGCCGGACGGCGGGCTCTACTACCGGGAGAATTTCGAGCAGAGCGCGGGGACGGCCGAGTTTCAGAGCATCGTCAAGCGCAACGGCAATGGCGGACTCAAGCTGAGCGTCGTGCCGATCTGTCCGGATTCGCTCGACGGCTGCAGTGAGAGAGCGGAAATCTGGGAGAAGACGGCGCTGCGGGTGCCCTACGACCAGGGTATTTGGTACGGGTTCTCCATGAAGTTTGCCGACCCGATCCCCTCAGGTGATCATCGTTATCTCGTGGCGCAATGGAAACGCGAGATCGACCCGGGTGCTGAAGGCGATTTCAGCCCGTTCCTGGCGTTGCGCATGAACTTCGGCAAGTTGTTCGCAACTATCGAGACCAATTATATCGCGCCGGTTTCCACCGGGCCGGACGGGGTCGCCGCCGCCTGCAGGCCGGGTGAAGTGCCGGTATGGGGACGCCCGGGCGTCAACCAGATGCGCATGCTTGTGGCCGCTGATTCCGCGTGGAAGGCGGACGACGGCAATCTGTTCAACGCCTGCACAGATGCGATTACGGTGACGAACCACGGCAATCCATTGCCCGATCCGAAGTCGGGCTGGATCGATTTCGCGATTTATACGAAGCCGGGCGCCGACGGCACCGGACATATCGAGCTCTTTGCCAATGGTAAGCCGATCATCACGGTCAAGGGCCATGTCGGGCATGCTGACAAGGGGCTCGGCCGTAATCAGTATTTCAAGTTCGGCCCCTATCGCGCGGCCGATGCGACCGACTGGACGCTCTATTATGACGATTTCCGTCGATCGCCGCGCTGCGCCGACGTGCTGCCCCAAGAAACTTGCCCTCTTCCCTGAGATCGCGACGCGACCGTAAACTATGCTGTGGTTGCAAGGGGCTAAGCTGGACAGCCCCCTGAAGCTGCGATAGTCTTTTTTAGAGGCGGCGGATACAAGGGCAATGAGGGAAGTGTGTTGTGATGACATCAGGGGCGGACCTGCTTCGAGTTGAAGGTCTGCGGATCACATTCTCGGTGCTCGGCGGTGAAGTTGAAGCCGTCAAGGAAGCGAATTTCAGAATTTTGCCAGGAAAGGTGACCGCCCTCGTCGGCGAGTCCGGTTCCGGGAAATCGGCCATCAGTCAGGCCGTCATGGGTATCCTGCCGAATGTCGCGCGGGTCGGTGGACATGTCCTGTTCAACGATCCGGCGGCCAAGGGCAAGCCGATCGACCTGCTCTCGCTGGAGCGCGAAGGTGAAGAAATACGTGCCTTGCGCGGTACCCGCATCAGCAAGATCTTCCAGGAACCGATGACGTCGCTGTCGCCGCTCCACACGATCGGCAACCAGATCTCCGAAGTCTTGAAAATTCATACGGATGCGGAAAAAGCCGAAAGGCGCGCCAGAACGGAAGAGCTTCTTGGTTATGTCGGGTTTTCGAACCCGAAGCGTGCCTATGATATGTATCCTTTCGAGCTCTCCGGCGGCATGCGCCAGCGTGCCATGATCGCCATGGCGCTGATCTGCCGACCGGCGCTGTTGATCGCCGACGAGCCGACGACTGCGCTCGATGTGACGGTGCAGGCGCAAATCCTGCAGTTGCTGCGCGAGTTGCAGGTCAAGCTCAACATGGCGATGCTGTTGATCACCCACGACCTCGGCGTGGTTGCCAATATGGCTGACGAAGTCGTGGTGATCTATCACGGCCAGATTGTCGAAGCAGGTCCGGTCGATGCGATCTTCCGCAATCCGCAGCATCCCTATCTCAAGGGCCTGATGGCCGCGGTCCCGCATTTCGACATGAAGCCGGGCGAGCGGTTGAAGGCATTGCGGGAGGTGCCGGTCAAGGCTGGGACACTGCTGGGTGCCAAGGCCTCCACTAGGGCGGTTGGCCCCGACGTTCTCCTGTCCGTACGCAACCTTTCCAAGACCTATGGAACGCGCAAGACCTCGTGGTTCGGCAAGAAGGACCCGTCTCGCCATCGCGCGGTGGACGATGTCAGCTTCGATATCCGTCGTGGCGAGTGTCTGGGTCTGGTCGGCGAGAGCGGCTGCGGCAAGACGACGGTCAGCAAGATTTTGATGCGGGCCATCACGCCTGATGGCGGCAGCGTCAGCTTCGATGACGGCGAAGGTCCGATCGACGTGCTCAAGGCGGAAGGTGATGAGCTGAAGACGCTGCGCTCGAAGATCCAGATGGTTTTTCAGGATCCGGTGTCGTCACTCTCGCCACGAATGACTGTCAGGAATATCCTGAGCGAGCCGCTCGAAATCCACGGGCGCGGAACGGCGAAGTCGCGTGTCGAGACGGTGCGCTCGCTGCTGCAGGCCGTCGGGCTCGACCAGCGGTTCGTCAACCGCTATCCGCATAGTTTTTCGGGCGGCCAGCGCCAGCGCATCGGTATCGCGCGGGCGCTCGCTCTGGTGCCGCAACTGCTGATCTGTGACGAGCCGGTATCGGCGCTCGACGTTTCCGTCCAGGCCCAAATCCTCAATCTGCTCAAGGATCTGCAGAAGGAACTTGGGCTTACATGCCTGTTCATCTCGCACAATCTCGCGGTGGTCGACTATATGGCCGACCGGATCGCGGTGATGTGTGCGGGGCGCATCGTCGAACTCGCGCCGCGCGAAGTTCTCATGCGCAAGCCGGTGCATCCCTATACGAAGTCGCTGCTCGCTGCCGTCCCCTATCCGGATCTCGATCGTCCGCTGGACTTCGATCTGCTCAAGGCCATTGAGGGGTCGGATATGCGGCGCTGGGGACCGCAGTTCAGCGACGACGGCGAGGAAGGTGCGCTTTTTCCTGCTGACCTCGGTGGCGACCACTATGTTCTCGCGCGCAAGTCAGTGGATGCAAGGGAGTTACGGCCATGATCACTCGCCGAACTGCGCTCGCCCTGCTCGCAACAGTGGCGTTTCCCAAGTACCTTCTTGCAGCGGCAAGCGAGCCGAAATTTTTCGAGGCGCTTGTCGCCGAGGGAAAGCTGCCGCCCGTCAATGAACGGTTGCCGAAGACCCCGCGCGTCATCAACGTTGCGGCCATGGGACGCCAGCCAGGCAAACACGGCGGCACCGTGCAGAGCCTGATTGGCAGCGCGAAAGACATACGGTTGATGACCGTTTACGGCTACTCACGCCTGGTCGGCTACGACGAAGAACTCGAACTGCAGCCGGACGTGCTGGAAAGCTTCGAGACGGTCGAGGACCGGATCTTCACGTTCCATCTGCGCGAGGGACACAAGTGGTCGGACGGAAGCCCGCTTACGACGGACGATTTCCGCTACTGCTGGGAAGATGTTCTGCTCAACGAGAAACTGAGCCCGGCGGGCCTGCCGATGGCGCTGGTGATCGACGGCGAGGCGGCAAAGTTCGAGGTGCTCGACGAGCGGACCGTGCGCTACACCTGGTCCACGCCCAATCCTGATTTTCTGCAAAAGCTCGCCGCACCACAGCCCTTGGTGCTGGTGATGCCGGCGACGTACCTCAAGCAGTTCCACGATAAATATCAGGATGAGGACAAACTCAAGGCGCTTCTGAAGGAGCAAAGGGTCAAGAAGTGGAACCAGCTGCATATGCGCATGGCCCGTTCCTACCGCCCGGAAAATCCCGATCTGCCGACGCTTGACCCGTGGCGCAACACAACATCCTTGCCGGCCGAGCAGTTTGTCTTCGAGCGTAACGCCTTCTATCATCGGGTCGATGAGAACGGGTTGCAGCTCCCCTACATCGACAAGTTCGTGCTCAACGTCAGTTCTCCGGCGCTGATCCCGGCGAAGGCCGGCACCGGCGAGAGCGACCTGCAGGCGACAAATATCGACTTTATCGACTACACCTTCCTGAAAGATGCGGAAAAGCGCTATCCGGTAAAGGTTCTCCTCTGGAAGAAGACGCAAGGCTCACGGGTCGCGCTGCTTCCCAATCTCAATTGCTCCGATGCGGTCTGGCGGTCGTTGCTGCAGGATGTGCGCGTCCGCCGGGCGCTGTCGCTGGCGATCGATCGTTCTGAAATCAACAAGGCCGTCTTCTACGGACTGACCAAGGAGAGCGCCGACACTGTCCTGCCGGACAGCCCGCTGTTCCGGCCGGAGTTCGCCTCCGCCTGGATCGCCTACGACCCGGTGCAGGCCAATGCGTTGCTGGATGAGGCTGGCCTGACGAACCGCGGCAGCGATGGCATTCGTATTCTCCCTGACGGCCGTGCCGCTCAGATCGTCGTTGAGACCGCAGGCGAAAGCACCCTGGAGACCGATGTCCTGCAGTTGATCACCGACTACTGGCAGAAGATCGGCATTTCGCTCTTCATCCGCACGTCGCAACGCGACACCTTCCGCAGCCGTGCCGTCGGCGGTGAGATCGTCATGTCCATGTGGTTCGGACTCGACAATGGTGTGCCGACTGCGGACATGAACCCAGGCCAATTGGCGCCGACTGCGGACGATCAGCTGCAATGGCCGGTTTGGGGGCTCAACTATCTCTCGCATGGTGAGATGGGGCAGGCGCCCGATCTTCCGGCCGTCGTTGAGCTAACCGAGCTTCTGCAGCGTTGGCGGCACTCGGCCGAGGATGCCGAGCGCACCGAGGTCTGGGAGAGGATGCTGTCGATCTACACCGACCAGGTCTTCTCGATCGGCATCGTGAATGCCTCCCTGCAGCCAATTCTCGTTGCCAACAAGATCAAGAATGTCCCGGAAGCAGGGCTCTACGGATTCGATCCAACGAGCTATTTCGGCGTCTACAAACCCGATACGTTCTGGATCGAGCAGGAAGGCTGACATGCTGCGATACATCCTCTGGCGCATCGCGGCGATGGTCCCGACCTTGCTCATCATTTCAGCGCTCGTCTTCACCATCATTGAGCTGCCGCCCGGCGACTACTTCGAGAGTTACGTCGCCGAGATCAGGGCGCAGGGCGAAGGCGTCAACATGGAGCAGATCGAGGCTCTCCGGAAGGAATACGGCTTCGATCAGCCGCCGCTGCTGAGATATGTTCATTGGCTGGGCGGCATGCTGCAGGGCGATTTCGGTTATTCCTTCGAGTACGAGCTGCCGGTCAGCGCCGTCGTCGGCGACAGGATGTGGCTGACGATCCTTGTCTCGTTCGTCACCATCATCTTTACCTGGCTGATCGCCTTCCCGATCGGCATCTACTCCGCCACGCACCAGTATAGCTGGGGCGATTATGGGCTGTCGCTGGTGGGGCTGATTGGCATCGCCATTCCGAACTTCATGCTGGCGCTGATCCTGATGTACTTTGCCAATATCTGGTTCGGCATCTCGATCGGCCATCTCATGGATCAGAAATATCTGGCAGAGCCCATGAGTTGGGCGAAGGCGAAATCGATCCTCGAACATATCTGGATACCGGTCATCATTGTTGGTGCGGCGGGGACCGCCGGCATGATCCGGCGTCTGCGCGCCAACCTGCTTGACGAATTGCAGAAGCAGTATGTCGTGACCGCCCGCGCAAAGGGGCTTTCGCCGATGCGCACGCTGCTCAAGTATCCGCTCAGGATGGCGCTGAACTTCTTCATCTCGGATATCGGTTCCATCCTGCCGGCGATCATTTCCGGCGCGGAAATCACTGCGATCGTACTGTCTCTCGAAACGACCGGCCCGATGTTGATCAAGGCGTTGCAGAGCCAGGACATGTACTTGGCCGGCTCGTTCCTGATGTTCCTCGCATTTCTGACCGTCATCGGCGTGCTGATTTCCGATCTCGCGCTCGCCATTCTTGATCCTCGGATACGGCTGCAAGGCAGGAGCACCAAGTGACGTCATTCCTTCCGGCGCCCGGCGAACCGCTGCCGCACTACGTATCGACAGCACCATTCGATCCCTATTCCGTCGAAGCGATGACGGAAGAACAGGTGCGGGTTAACCAGGCTTCGCAGCTGCGGCTAATGTGGTGGAAGTTCCGCCGGCACAAGCTGGCGCTGATATCAGGCATTTTCCTGGTCGCGCTCTACCTGATGATCGCGATCTGCGAGTTCCTCGCACCCTACAATCTGCACACGCGCAATGTGGATTACATCTATGCGCCGCCGCAGTCTGTTCACCTGTTCCACGAGGGCAAGTTCGTTGGCCCGTTCGTCTACGGGCGGACGATGGAACTCGATATGGAGACGCTGAAGCGCAACTACACCGACAATCTGCAGGACGTCGAGCCGATCCGCTTCTTCTGCCGCGGTGACAGCTACCGCTTCTGGGGCCTGTTCGAAAGCAATGTGCACCTGGCATGCCCGGCAAAGGACGGTCAGCTCTTCCTGCTCGGCACCGACCGGCTCGGCCGCGATGTCCTGTCGCGCATCATCTATGGTGCGCGCATTTCGCTGACGATCGGCCTTCTCGGCATTACGGTGAGCTTCGTGCTCGGCATCGTCATCGGCGGTCTCGCCGGCTACCACGGCGGTGTCTTCGATCTCATCGTCCAGCGCATCATCGAAGTGCTGCAATCGATCCCGAGCATTCCGCTCTGGCTGTCGCTGGCCGCGATCATGCCTGCGACCTGGAGCCCGATCCTGATTTATTTGGGCATCACGATCATCCTCGGGCTTCTCGATTGGACCGGGCTTGCCCGGGCGGTGCGTTCGAAACTGCTTGCGCTGCGTGAAGAGGACTACGTTCTTGCCGCGCAATTGATGGGCGCAAAGAGCGGCCGTATCATCGGTCGGCACCTGGTTCCGGGCTTCATGTCCCATCTCATCGCCACAGCGACCATTTCCATTCCAGGGATGATCCTCGGCGAAACGGCGCTGAGCTTCCTCGGATTGGGGCTGCGCCCCCCGATCACCAGCTGGGGCATCCTGCTGACGGAGGCGAAAAGCGTGAGCGTCATCGCCTTCTACCCCTGGCTGCTATTCCCAACGATCCCGGTCATTTTTGTGATTTTGGCGTTCAACTTCTTGGGAGACGGGTTGCGCGATGCCGCCGATCCCTACAAATGAGGTTCGTTTCGACGCCGGCCGCAAGCCGGCGTCGCGAGTTTTGATTCGTTTTTTCCTGAGCGAAAGGTTTCTGGCATGACGCGGCGCTTAGAAGATGCCCGGATACTCATGTACAGCCATGACACTTTCGGGCTCGGCCACCTGCGCCGATGCCGCACGATTGCGCATTCGCTGGTGGAAGATTATCGGGGTTTGAATATCCTGATCATATCGGGTGCGACGATTGCCGGCGCCTTCGATTATCGCGCGCGCGTCGATTTCGTGAAGATTCCGAGCGTCATCAAGCTGCACAACGGCGACTACACGTCTCTCGATCGCCATATCGAGTTGGACGAGACGTTGAAGATGCGCCAGTCGATCATCCGTCACACGGCGGAAACCTTCAAGCCAGACATCTTTATCGTCGACAAGGAGCCGATGGGGTTGCGAGGCGAGGTCGAGGAGACGCTCACCTATCTCAAGGCCCATGGCACGACGCTCGTTCTCGGCCTGCGCGAGGTGATGGATGCGCCGCATCTGCTCGAAGCGGAATGGAAACGCCGCGACACCATGCGCAAGATCGAGCAGTATTACGATACGATCTGGGTTTATGGGCCGCCCGACTTCTACGACCCGCTGACGGAACTCGAGGTGCCGCCCGCCGTGCGCGAGCGCATGAACTTCGTCGGGTTCCTGCAGAGGAGCGTACCGCGCGAGGAATTGCCCGGTCACAAGCCGGAAGGCGACTATATTCTCGTCACCACCGGCGGCGGTGGCGATGGTGCCGACCTGATCCACGATTTTATTCACGCCTACCAGCAGGATCCGGAGTTGACGCATAAGGCGCTTGTGGTCCTTGGCCCCTATATGCCGGTCAAGAAGCGCGAAAAGCTGATCAAAAAAGGAAGCAAGATCCCTTTCATCAAGATCATCGAGTTCGATAATCGCATGGAAGAGCTAATTGCCGGCGCCAAGGGCGTGGTGGCGATGGGCGGTTACAACACCTATTGCGAGATCCTGTCTTTCGATAAACCGGCGCTGATCGTCCCACGGATTCAGCCGCGCGAGGAGCAACTGATCCGTGCACGTCGTGCCGCCGAGTGGGGTCTCATCGACATGCTGCTGCCCGACGAGGCGGTGGATCCCTTGCGTTTCGCCGCCGCGTTGAAGGCTTTGCCGCAACGCGCGCCGCCGTCGAAAAGTTGTGCCAACGGCCTGCGGCTCGAGGGGCTGGTGCATATCTCCGAAATCGTAGGCGGGTGGCTCGACGAGCAGTCGAGTGAGCACCTGAGTATTGTCAAGAAATCGAGCTGAAGCATTGCCAACGGACCGCAAGATTGCCGTCATTCTGAAGGGATATCCGCGCCTTTCGGAAACCTTCATTGCGCAGGAATTGCTCGGACTTGAGAAAGCGGGGCATGAGCTGGTCCTGATCGCGCTGAGGCGCCCGACCGACGGCAAGCGCCATCCCGTGCATGACGAGATCCGCGCCGACGTGCACTATCTGCCGGAGTACCTGCACGAGGAGCCATTGCGTGTCCTCAAGGGTCTGGTGCGTTCGCTGCCGAAGCCCGGATTCTGGAAGGCGCTTGGGCTGTTTGTGAAAGATCTGGGCCGGGACCTGACGCGCAATCGCTTCCGCCGTTTCGGGCAGGCGCTGGTTCTGGCATCGGAATGGCCGGGCGATCCGCGCTGGCTGCATGCCCACTTCATCCATACGCCGGCTTCCGTCACAGCTTATGCCAGCGTCATCGCCGGTACGCCCTGGACGTGCTCGGCGCATGCGAAGGATATCTGGACGTCGCCGGACTGGGAGCTTTCCGAAAAGCTCGGCCGCGCGCGCTGGACGGTGACCTGCACCCGGACGGGATATGAGCATCTGCAGAGCCTGACCTCGCAAAAGGCCAGAGTGCATCTGAGCTATCACGGCCTCGATCTCGAGCGTTTCCCGCGTTTCGACGGCGAACATTCGAGCCGCGACGGTTCCGATGAGGCAGACCCGGTGCGCATCGTCAGTGTCGGCAGGGCGGTGGGCAAGAAGGGCTACGATGTTCTCCTTCAAGCTCTAGCCCTCTTGCCTGAGGATCTTCACTGGCGCTTCGAGCATATCGGCGCCGGCGAATTGACAGCAAAGCTCAAGGTCCTGGGTAGCGAGCTCGGTATCTCGGACAGAATTGCCTGGAAGGGTGCGCTCGATCAGACCGACGTGCTCGCCCACTATCGCACCAGCGATATCTTTGCGCTCGCCTGCCGGGTGACGGCAGATGGCGACCGTGACGGACTGCCGAACGTGTTGGTCGAAGCGTCAAGCCAGCGGCTCGCCTGTGTGTCTACGGCAATCTCGGGCGTGCCGGAACTCCTGGTCGACGGAGAAAACGGTCGTATTGTGCTCTCCGAGGACGCGAAGGCACTGTCTCTCGCCTTGGAACAGCTGATCCGCGATCCAGAGGGTCGCCGCCGACTGGGCGCTGCCGCCGAGAAACGGGTGAGGGCGCACTTTGACCACCACTCCAGCATCGAACAACTGACGACCCTGTTTGCAAACGAATGGAAAGCGGCGTGATGCGGCAGCGGCGGGTCTTCTTTTATGTCCAGCATCTGCTGGGGATCGGCCACCTCGCGCGGGCAAGCCGCATTGCCAGCGCACTTGCCGCCGATGGTTTCGACGTCACGGTTGTCACCGGAGGCACGGCCGTTCCCGGCTTTCCAAGCGCCGACCTCAAACACGTAGCCCTGCCGCCGGTTGTTGCCGGCGACAAGGGGTTCTCCGGCCTGGCGGACGAAACCGGAAATCCGGTCGATGATGACTTCAAGGACCGCCGGCGGAAGATGTTGCTTGACGCTTTTCGCACCTGCGACCCGGATGTCGTGATCTTCGAGGCGTTTCCGTTCGGTCGCCGCCAGATGCGGTTTGAACTGATGCCGCTGCTCGACCTCATCGAGGCATCGAGCCCGCGCCCACTGGTGGCGACGTCCCTTCGCGATATCCTGCAGGAGCGGACGAAGCCCGGCCGTGCCGAGGAGATGCTGGATCTGGTACAGGAGCATTTTGACCTTGTACTCGTGCATGGGGATCCCGCCTTCGCTCGGCTTGAAGAGACCTTCCCTTACGCGCAGGAGATCGCCGACAAGGTTGCCTATACCGGTCTGGTCGCGGGCGATCCGCCAGCGCCGCCGTTGGAGCGTTTCGATGTGCTGGTCTCGGCCGGGGGCGGCGCAGTCGGCAAGGAGCTGATTGGCGCCGGTCTGGAAGCTGCGAAGCTCCTGCCGCCGGGGCTGCAATGGTGCATGATTACCGGGCCAAACCTTCCGCAGGTCGACTATGACGCATTCGAGGCCGCCGCGCCTGGCAATGTGAAGCTGTTCCGTTTCCGGCAGGATTTTGCCAGTCTGCTTTCGGGTGCGCGGCTTTCCGTCTCGCAGGCCGGCTACAATACGGTGTGTGACATCATTCGCGCCGGTTGTGCGTCGCTGCTGATCCCGTTCACGGCGGGCGGGGAAACGGAGCAATCAACGCGTGCGGTTCGACTGGAAAAGCTCGGGCTTGCCGGTGTCCTGCCGGAGAGCGAGGTAACGCCGGCCCGATTGGCGCGCGACGTTGAAACGCAGCTCGCACGGGCCAAGCCCACGATGCCGCCGCTCGACCTCGAAGGCGCCGCCCACACGGCGGCGATCCTGCGTGAGCGGCTTTCGCAAGTGGCGGTCAAACCGTCCCGATCAGCATGAACCTTGTATATTTCTTCGTCGGCAACGCACCGACGAAATCGAGCGTCGCGAGTTTCGCCTGGTCGGCGAAAGCATCGACGGACTCGACGCAGTTGATGTGCGTCGGTTCGCTGAAGTAATCGTTCGACTGCAGGAGAACACGTGTGCCTGATGGGATCAGCGCAAGCCAGCTCCGCAGATCGGCGATGTGCTCGCAACTCGTGTTGACGATCAGGTCGGCGTCGAGGCTTGCGTAGTCGATCGCGTACATGTCGGCCGTGATGGCCCGGAAACGATCGGCAAAGGTCGCGTTGAGGGTGCGGGCGACAGCCTCGACGGAGGCGTCAATGTCGTAGCTCTCAGCCATTGCGATTTCGAAGCGACAATCCTCAAGCAACATCGCCGAAAGAATGCCGTACCACCCGCCGAGAACGACGATCCGCTTATAAGACTTGCCCGCCGCCTCCAGTAGCGTGTCGCGCGCCCAGAGTTTGCAGGCAACCTGCCTATGATTGAAGGCATTGGCTATATCGGCGTCAGGGTGTCTGGCGATCACCTTGGCGATCCCATCGATCAGCGGGCTTCCGGTGTAGGCGGCGATACCGCGCGTCAGGTCGAAAGCGTTTTCGTACCAGTCGCTCGCAGGAGTAGGGGGATGGCTGGTGTGTTTCATGCACTCGTTGTAAGCTGGCAGACAATCGAGTGCAATATGGGCATTTTTCGTTCCCCACGCCTTGATCCGCCGCAGGGAGGCATGACCGCCGATCTTGAAGGTGCGTTCAGGCGTCCATTGCGGTTTTCTCGCGCTCCTGCATAATCTAATAAACCGGATTCGAAACCGGATCAGATTTTTGCCGAAACGCCTTCGCGACCGGCCGGCCGTGGCAGTTCAGTCGGAAAGGACCACAAGCAAGCATATCGTGGCCGGGTATCGGTGGCTGCCCGCGCCGCAAACAACGCAGTGTTCAATAAGGTCTCGTTGCCAGAAACATGGAACCACGCCTCTCCCGCTACATTTGGACTCATACGCGCAAGGACCAGCTCTGGATCCTGTTGGTCGTGGCGTTCTCGATGGTCCCCTACTTCCTGTCCTTCGATCTGCCCAAGCAGATCGTCAACGGACCAATTCAGGGCGACGGTTTTGACAGCCCGGAAGCGACGCAGGCGTTCCTGGCGATCTCCTTTGACTTGCCCTATCTCGGGACGATCAATCTTTTTGACGGCTTCCAACTCGGTCGCGAAGGCATGTTGCTGGCCCTGAGCCTCGTGTTCCTGCTTCTGGTTGTCGTCAACGGCCTCTTCAAATTCTATATCAACACCTTCAAGGGGCGGCTCGGCGAGCGTCTCCTGCGGCGGATTCGCTTCGAGCTTGTCGATCGCGTTCTGAGGTTTCCACCGACGCATTTCAAACGGGTGAAACCGGCCGAGATCTCAACGATGATCAAGGACGAGGTGGAGCCGCTCGGCGGCTTTACCGGCGATGCCTTCGTGTCGCCCGCACTGCTTGGCGGTCAGGCGCTGACGGCGCTGATCTTCATCCTGCTACAGAGCTTCTGGCTCGGGCTGATCGCCTCTGTTATCGTCGCCGTTCAGGCGGTGATCATCCCGCGCATGCGCAAGCGGTTGCTCGTCCTTGGCCGCGAGCGCCAGCTGACTGCGCGCGAATTGTCTGGCCGGGTGAGCGAAATCGTTGACGGCATCGGCACGATCCGCGGCCACGACACCTCCAATCTCGAGCGCGCCGACATCGCGTCGCGGCTCGCGCGCATCTTCAAGATCCGCTACGACCTCTATCAGTGGAAATTCCTGGTCAAGTTCATCAACAATTTTCTCGCCCAGGTGACGCCGTTCATGTTCTATTCGATCGGCGGCTATTTCGCGCTTCAGGGCCGCCTCGATATCGGCCAGCTTGTCGCCGTCATCGGCGCCTACAAGGACCTGCCCGGGCCGCTGAAAGAGCTCATCGATTGGGACCAGGCGCGCCAGGACGTGCAGGTGAAGTACGCCCAGGTGGTCGAGCAGTTCAGCATCGAACCGCTGCTCGATCCCAAGGTCCACGCCCTCGCAGCGGCAAGTCCGGCGCCGCTGAACGGCTCGCTCGCGGCCGTCAACCTGACGGTGACCGATGATGGTGGTGTGACACTCCTCGACCACGTCTCGCTGCAGGTGCAGCCCGGCGAGGCGGTCGCACTCAAGGCCGGCGGGGAAGTTCTGGCAGAGGCCTTCGCTCGACTGATCTGGCCGGCTGGCGGTCGTGTTGTCATCGGCGGTCAGGATATACTGGAGATGCCGGAGTCGGTCACTGGCCGGCGGATTTCCTATGCCTCCTCAGACGTGTATGTGTTTCAGGGCAGCCTTGGCGACAACCTGCTCTACGGCTTGAAGCACGCGCCAATGACCGAGGTCCGGTATGAAGGCGAAAGGGCGGCCCATCGCAAGTGGGAGCTGGTCGAAGCCAAGCTTGCAGGCAATCCATCCTTCGACGTCAACAGCGATTGGGTCGATTATCAGGCAGCCGGGGCGACCGGACCAGACGATCTTCTGATCAAGATCAGGCCTGTCCTTGATGCTGTCCTCCTGACCAATGACGTTCTGGCGCTTGCCGTGCGCTCCACCATCGACCCGAACCGCAATGCGGCCTTTGCCTCTGGTATCGTCGAGATGCGCAGCGCGCTTCGGGAGCGCCTTGAACAGGAAAAGCTCAGCGATCTCGTGGTGTTCTTCGAGCCCGGCTCGTACAACATCGAAGCGACCATCGGCGAAAACTTGCTCTTCGGCACGATTACCGATCAGGTGATGTGGGACGGTGCGCTCGAGGGACACCCGTTCTTCAAGACCGTGCTTCAGCGCGTCGGCTTGCGTGACGTCTTCTACGAAATGGGGCTGGAAATCGCCGAGAACGTCGTCGAACTGTTCCGCGACCTGCCGCCGGATCACCCGTTCTTCCAGCAGTTGACATTCATGACGGCCGAAGAAATTCCTGTTTATGAGGCGTTGCTGCAAAAGGTCCGTGGGCGACCACGCGCGGACGTTGCCGAGGATGACCAAGTCAAGATCATTCGGCTGTGCTTCGGCTACATCGAGCCTCGACACCGCTTTGGTCTCCTGACCGACGAACTGATGTCCAAGATCGTAGCTGCCCGGCGCGAGTTCGACGAGGGCCTGCCGACGGACCTCGCCGGCATGATCGAGCACTATCGTCCGAACCGCTACATCGCGTCCGGCAGCATCATCGACAACGTGCTCTTCGGGCGCATCGGTCACAAGCACGCCGATGGATCGGAGAAAATCCGGGCGATCGTGCGCGATCTTTTCGAAGCCGTTGGCCTCTATAACGAGGTGCTGGCCTTCGGCTTCGAATTCAATGTCGGCGCCGGCGGCAAACGCTTGACCGCAGGCCAGCGCCAGAAGCTTGACCTGGCCCGCGCGCTCATCCGCATCTGCGACTTCTATATCTTCAACCAACCGCTGCTGGCGCTCGACCAACGGGTCCAGGAGCAGGTGGTCCGAAACGTCTTTGCGCTCTTGCGGCAGGGCGGGCGCAATCCGGCAATCGTCTGGGTGGTCGCAAATCCGGCGGTGATGGAACTGTTCGATCGTGTCGCCGTATTCGAAAATGGCCGACTGGTTCGCGACAACGAAACGGAAGTGGGGGCTAACGAAGGACCCGACTATAAGGAAATGGCATCTTGATGTAATATTAATGTCAGGGCACCAGCATAAGGTCCCGCGGCAACGCGGGAGGCAGGTCGCCCCGGCTGGATACTCGGAGAAACGGATTGTGATGTTGCTCAAGGATGAAGTCGAAATGCTGCGCCGGATAACCCTGTTTTCAGGATTGCCGCCTGCAAAATTGAAACTCCTTGCCTTCACCTCTGACCGGGTCATGTACAGCGCCGGGGAGGCCCTTTTCTATCAGGGCGATATTGGCGATGCCGCCTATGTCATTCTCTCAGGCAAGGCCGACGTGCTGGTGACGACTGCAAGCGGGCCGCTGAAGCTTGCGGAAGTGGAACAGAATTCGATCGTCGGCGAAATCGCCATTCTCTGTAACACCCCGCGCACGGCGACCGTGCGCACCACGACACCGCTGGAAGCCCTGCGCATCCGCAAGGACGACTTCCTGAAGCTGCTGGCCGACTTCCCCGAAATGGCGGTGGAAATCATGCGCGTGCTCGCTGACCGCCTCAGCCAGACGACGGCCGAACTTACGGAAGCGCGCAGCCGAAACGAGCGCATGGAAGCGTGAAATCGAACCGGCGGCGCCCGTCGTTGGCATGTCCTGGCCGCATGGAAGACCTTCGCAAAAACGATTCCGCTTGACCGGGATATGGGCTAGAGAAGCGCCATGCGTGCGATCACCTACTTCTGCAAGACCGTCCATTTCCCTGACAAGCCTGAGAAGAAGCGCTTCTTTGCGCGGCTTCAAAGCGGCGAGTGGGAGCCGTGCACATTTCAAAACATCGAGCGGCTGGTCGACGGCAACACGACCTTTGTCGATATCGGCGGCTGGATCGGCGTGACGCCCTATTGGGCAGCTCAGATAGCCGACAACGTCATTACGGTCGAACCCGACCCCGTCTGCTTCGGCATCCTCAAGGAAATGGAACCGCAGAACGAAGGGGAGGTCGCGCTGATCAATGCTGCACTTTCCGAGGATGACGTCCTGGTGCTGAACTCGGTCGGCGGATTTGGTAGCTCGGAGACCTCAGCGCTGATCGCCGACGACACGGGGCAGGCGATCAAGGCGAAAACGATCACGATTGCCGAACTGCAGTCGCTGGCGCGAACCGACAAGCTATGCTTCAAGATCGATATCGAAGGCTACGAATACCGTTCCCTGGCCCAGTTCCGGGATATCGACCGCACGCGGACGACGGGCGTTTTGCTCGCCGTTCATCCGCAGATCCTGTTTGCGTCACTGAGCGGGCCGGCAATCGTCAGGGCATTGCGCACCGTCGTTGCCACCCTCGGGCTCGTGCGCAGCTTTCGCGGCTTCCGCCTCGACAATCCATCAGCGATATGGACTGCCCTCAAGAAATCCACCTTCCGGCGTGAATTCCGCGGGTTCGATCTACTCTTTGTTGCAAGGTCAGCGACCCGTAACGATGCGCGCTGAAGAGAAACAGTCGCTGACGTTCTGAGCCACGGCCGCAGCCAATACATGCCTTGTGGAAGCAGGACTTAGCTGAAAGGCGCTGAGTCCACGAATTAACCACGTCTGCAACAAGGTTAATTCTTGGTTTAAGAATGTTACTTCTGCTGGTATAAGCGGCTAGTTTCTATTTTCATTCCTCGGTTTTTCTGCTGTGCCATGAGAGCGGTCAGATGTCCTGGATGTATTTTGTTGGCGCAACCTATTGTATCGCTGCGCTTTTCCTGTTGGCGATGACCTATCTGGAAGGTCTGCAGGCGCACGCGCCCTGGAATGTCTATCGTGTCGCCGGCATTGTGATCTGTATTTTCTGGCCGGTGCTCATTTTCTATCTAATGTTTAAAATTGTAACGAAAAGAAAAATTCCGCAGGGGTAAAGGTATTTCTGTGGTGTTTTGATGACGTATTTTTGTCTTCCTGGAGAATTTACCATACAACCAGAAAACGCCGGCGGTTAACCCATGAACTCTTCATGCGGATTATGTTTCGGTTGTGATTGACCCGTGTGAAAGTTCTGAACATGTGCGGTTTTGGCGGCTATTTCGGTTCGGTCCGGGAAGCAGAAACCCTTCTCAAGAGGATGGTGACCGCGATCGCGCATCGCGGACCGGACGAGCATGGCACATTCGTGGCGCCGGAAGCCGGCCTCGGTCATGTCAGGCTCTCGATCGTCGGGCTTGGTGACGGCCAGCAGCCAATGTCAGATGCGACGGGCGAGCTAACAATCGCCTTCAACGGCGAGATCTTCAATTATGTCGAACTACGCGAGGAACTGCGCGCCAAGGGCCGGCATTTCCGGACTTCGAGCGACACCGAAGTTATCCTCCATCTCTACGATGAGATGGGCGAGGACTGCCTGTCCGTCCTCAATGGCGACTTTGCCTTTGCAATCTGGGACGCCCGCCGCCACCGAATGATGCTCGCTCGCGATCGCATGGGCGTGCGTCCACTTTTCTATACGACCAGAGGCGGCACACTCTACTTCGCATCCGAGATCAAGGCGCTGCTTCAGGTGCCCGGCATCGTAGCCGAGATCGACCCGATCGCGCTCGACCAGATCTTCACGCTTTGGGCGCCGATCGCGCCGCGGACAGGCTTTCGTGATATCCACGAGCTGGAACCCGCAAATTTCATGATCGCCGAGCGGGGGCGTCAGACGATCAGGCCCTATTGGCGTCTCGACTATCCGGATCGCGAGGCCACTTCACGCTTCGTCAATGAAGACGAAGCCGCCGACGAATTGCGGGCGCTGTTGAGCGACGCGACGCGGATCCGCATGCGGGCCGATGTGCCGGTCGGCTCCTATCTGTCGGGCGGTCTTGATTCCTCCATCGTCGCGGCGCTGGCGGCGGGTATGGCGCCGCAAGGATTGCGCACGTTCTCCGTCACGTTCGACAGCGTCGAGCACGACGAAAGCGCCTACCAGATGCAGATGGCCGCGGCCCTCGGCACGCAGCACAGCACCGTTGCCTGCCGTGCCGGCGATATCGCCAGGGTGTTCCCGGATGTGGTACGTTTTGCTGAAAGGCCGATCATCAGGACGGCGCCGGCGCCGCTCTATCAGCTTTCGGGCCTGGTGCGCGAACAGGGGCTCAAGGTCGTACTGACCGGCGAGGGGGCCGACGAGGTCTTTGCCGGCTATGATATCTTCAAGGAAGCGCGCGTGCGTCGGTTCTGCGGGCGTCAGCCTGGCTCGCACATCCGCCCGCATCTGTTCCGCAAGCTTTATCCCTATCTCCCTGGCCTACAGCAGCAGTCGGCTGAATATCTTGCCGCGTTCTTCGGGGCGGGAGACGTTGCGCTAGACGATCCGCTCTTTTCCCATCGCCCCCGCTTCAAGAGCACGGCGGCGACGAAGATCTTCTTCTCGCCCGATCTGCGCGCCAGCCTTGCCGGCTACGACGCGGCAGAGGAGCTGGCGAGCCGTCTGCCTCAGGATTTCGGCCGCTGGCATCCCTTGCATCAGGCTCAGTATCTCGAGGGTCGGTTCCTTTTGCCCGGCTATATCCTTTCGAGCCAGGGCGACCGCATGGCGATGGCGCATGGCATCGAAGGGCGTTTCCCGTTCCTCGATCATCGGCTGGTCGAGTTTGCGTCCGGTCTGCCGCCGGAGATGAAGCTCAAGGGGCTGGTGGAAAAGCACATCCTGCGCGAGGCAACCAAGGACCTGATGCCGGAAGCGATCGGCAAGCGCACCAAGCAACCCTATCGAGCACCCGATAGCCTTTCGTTCACCGGCGTCGGTGAACTCGATTACGTCCGCGAGGCAATGAGCCAAGACAGAATTGCCGCGGGTGGTCTCTTCAACCCGAAGGCGGTCACGAAACTCTACGAAAAGTGCCAATCCCAACCGGTATCCGGCTTCCGCGACAATGCAGCGTTCGTCGGAATCCTGTCGACACAGCTATGGCTGAAGACATTCACTGGCACGAGCATCCACGCCGCCCAGGCGGCCTGAACGACTGAGGAAAGGAAAGGAAAAGACATGACGGAGACGATCAAGGACAAGGTCAGGGCCTTTGTCATCGAGAACTTCTTGTTCGGCGACACGTCCTACGACCTTGCCGACACGGCATCGCTGATCGAGAACGATATCATTGACTCCACCGGCGTGCTGGAGCTGGTCGCATTCATCGAGGATCACTACGGCATCGCCATGGCGGACGCCGATATCGTACCGGCGAACCTGGATTCGCTCGCGCGCATCTCGGCTTTCATCGAAGCCAAATCTGGCGCGACGGTAGCGGCGTAAGCGACAACGGGTGAGGTCCACGCAGATGCGGTTCGAGCAATTCCTTATCGACAACGCCGCGGCGCATGCGGCGAAAACAGCATTGATCACCGACCGCAAGCGGCTGCGGTATGACGAGTTCGATCGGCTTTCGAGCCAACTGGCGGCCTCGCTTTCCAGGAACGGTGTCAAGCGCAATGACCGCGTGCTGGTGTTCATGGACAATTGCTGGGAAGCCGCTGTTTCGATCTTTGCCGTGCTGAAGGCAGGCGCGACCTTCAGTCCGATCAATTCGTCGACCAAGGCAGACAAGCTGGCCTACATCATCGGCGATTGCGAGGCAGCCGCCATCCTCACACAGGCAAAACTGATGCCGGTCGTGGGCGATGCCCGTGCGCTTGCCGGCGATGCGATGCTGTTCGTTGCTTCCACGGCGGCGCCCAACGGCCAGGTGCCTGCGGGTGCCACCGCATTCGACACATGCCTGGAAGGCGAGCCGCAGCCGGTTGTCCACGGCGGGATCGATGTTGACCTGGCGATGCTGATCTATACCTCCGGCTCCACTGGGCGCCCGAAGGGCGTGATGATGACACATCGCAATATCGATGCGGCGTCCGGATCGATCACCACCTATCTGCGCAACCAGCACGACGACATCATCCTCAACGTCCTGCCGCTCGCCTTCGACTACGGCCTCTATCAGCTGCTGATGGCGGTCCGGCTCGGAGCGACGCTGGTTCTCGAAAAGTCCTTCGCGTTTCCGCATGCGATCTTCGAGCGCATTCGCGAGGAGGGTGTCACCGGATTTCCGCTCGTGCCGACGATGGCGGCGATGATCTTGCAGATGCGCGATCTGGAGCCGGGTTTTCTACCCAGCCTTCGCTATCTTTCCAACACTGCCGCGGCGCTGCCGCCGGCACATATTGCCCGGCTAAGAGAACTCTTTCCCGGCGCGCGGCTCTACTCGATGTACGGGCTGACGGAATGCAAGCGCTGCACTTATCTGCCGCCCGAAGAACTTGATCGTCGGCCGGGCTCCGTCGGCATCGCCATCCCCAACACCGAGGCCTTTGTGGTCGACGATGAGGGTAAGCGCGTTCCGCCGGGCGTGCCCGGCGAACTCGTCATCCGTGGCCCGCACGTCATGCAGGGCTATTGGCGCAACGATGCCTCGACCGAACGCATGCTTCGGCCGGGACCGCACCCTTGGGAGAAGGTGCTCTACACCGGCGATCTGTTTCAGGCCGATGCGGAGGGCTTCCTCTATTTCGTCGGGCGCAAGGACGATATCATCAAGACCCGCGGCGAGAAAGTTGCGCCGAAGGAAGTCGAGACGGTCCTGCATTCCCATCCAGGCATTGCGGAAGCCGTCGTGCTTGGTGTGCCCGACCCGGTTCTCGGCCACGCGATCGCGGCACTTGTCGTGCGCTCGGACCAGACGCTCAGCGACAAGGACATCATCCGTCATTGCTCGCGCCATCTGGAGGACTTCATGGTCCCGAAGGTTGTCGAATTTCGCATCGAGTTGCCGAAGACGGACACGGGTAAGGTTAGCCGCCGACTTGCGGCCGAGACGATGGAGCCTGCAGAATGAACATTCGCCCGACCCAGGACACGGCTGCGTTTTCGGCCGAAACGCTTGATATCGACCATGCGGCTGAAACCGACCGCATCGTGGCAGGGCTGCGTGAGCAGCTGCGTGGAATGAAGAAGCGCGGCCTCGTGCTAGGTCTTTCCGGCGGCATCGATTCCAGCGTGTCTGTCGCCCTGGCTGTGCGAGCTGTGGGTGCGAAGAACGTCTTTTGTCTGTTCATGCCCGAGAACGACAGCGACCCGGAAAGCCTGAGGCTCGGCCGTCTGGTCGCCGAAACCTTTGGCGTCGATGCCGTGGTTGAGGATATCGGGCCGATCTTGCAGGCAATGGGCTGCTACGAGCGTCGCGACGCCTTCATCCGCCAACTTGTTCCTGCCTACGGCGAAGGCTGGGCATCGAAGATCGTGATCGCCAACGCGCTCGAAGGTGAGGGCTACAACATCTCGTCGCTGGTGGTCCAGGATCCACAGGGCAAACAGACCAAGCTGCGCATGCCGCCGCCTGTCTATCTCGGTATCGTTGCCGCCACCAACATGAAGCAGCGCACGCGCAAGCAGATCGAATATTACCATGCCGACCGGCTGAATTTCGCCGTCCTCGGCACGCCGAACCGGCTGGAATACGACCAAGGCTTCTTCGTGAAGAACGGCGATGGCGCCGCCGACGTCAAGCCGATAGCGCATCTCTACAAATCGCAGGTCTACGCGTTGGCGGCCTCTCTCGGCATTCCCGAGGAAATCCGCCGCCGCCCGCCGACGACGGATACCTATTCGTTGGAGCAGACGCAGGAAGAGTTCTATTTCTCGCTGCCCTACGACCGCATGGATCTATGCCTTTATGGCCTCAACAACGGACTGGCGATCGAGGCGGTTGCGCAGGCTGCGGGCTTGACGGCAACGCAGGTCGATCGCGTCTGGGCGGATATTGCCGCCAAACGCAAGGCGACGCGCTACCTTCATCTCGGGCCGCGACTCGTCCAGACCGTTGAGGAGATTGCTGACTGATTGGCATAGGGTGCGATGGCCAATCCGGCCGCATCGGTCAGTCGAAGCGGCCGCCCATAAGTCGGCTCCAATGTTCGCCGGCCAACCCGTTTATAAATCCTTGCGAATGGCGGAACGCCTGAACGAGTTCGTCGTCGCGCGAGTGGATCACGGTTGACGCCATGTGCACAAAGGCGATGCGACGACCGAGCATGGCCTCAAGGAGAGCTGGCTGCGTCCGACCACGCAGACCCGCGACACCGCGCGCGGCTGCGTGGTCGATCAAACAATCGATGACGGGGCCGGCCTGTCCGGGAAGGGCGAGGATCTGCAGCACGCGGCCGATATCGCCGGAGCGAGCGTGATAGGCAAAGGCGCCGACGACGGTTCCGGTGCGCGCGGTGACGGATGCGAAGATTGCGCTACCCTGATCAGGTTTTTGCACCGCGTCTGCGAGGATGTTGTTGAGCTGCCCTTCCGCCCAATCCGGGCGCAAAGGGAATTGGGCAGTGAGCGGACCGACGAGATCGGCGAAACCGCTTCTGTCGATTTCACCAACGCGAAAATTTGCCTGTCCCGTTCCGCTTTCGGGGACGGCCGACCAGCGCCGCTCCCCGCGACCCATCCTGTTGCGATAGAAACGATCAAACGCATGCGCGAGCGGATTGACCAGCCGAGCGAGCTTGATCCGGTGCTCGGCGACGCTGAGCGTGAATGCCGATGGCCGGATGACACGCACCCAATCAAGACTGTATTGCGGCAGTACGATACCGCGCAGTTTCGTCCACATCTGAGTCGATACTTCGCTTGCGGTCTCGCTGAACGACAGATCCTGTGGACCCGCGAGGAAGGCCTTCAGCAACCGTGCACCCGCCATCGGATCGCTTTCACGATCCTCGGCCATAAGGGAGCCGCATATGGCGGCTCGCAACGGCCGACCGTTAAACGTCATCGGCAGCGCGTTAACGCCAACGAAACCGGAGATGCGGCCGTCGCCGTTGACGTGGACGAGGGGCCGAATCTCGCGATCGCAGCCAGGTGCGTCCAGGTAGAGCTGCCGCATATAGTCGACGAGCGCAGCTGGCGGCTCCGTCTGATCCTTGCAGAAAACCCTCTGGAACATTCCAGCGATCGCAGGAATGTCTGCGGGTTCAAGCGGCCGGATGTTACTCATCGTTCCTCGTCCCCGGCACCCGCCGCAACGGATGCTTGAGCAACAAGTTTCCTGACGATGGCGACGCGTGGCCGGCCTTCCACATCGGTGGCGAAGGTGACGGCCTCATAGGCCTTGGTGCGGGCGAGAAGGGCTGATGCCTGTCGATCCTGGCCAGCGCCGAACTCGAAGAGCAGCCAGCCGCCCGGTTTCAGGAAAGCCACAGCATCGCGGATGAGGCGCTGATGGATCGAGATGCCGTATGGGCCGCCATCGAAAGCTTCCCGCGGTTCGGCTTCAAGCAGGTGGGCGCTGTCACCTTCGAGCCGAGATGTCGAAATATAGGGCGGGTTGCAGACGATCATATCGACCGAGCCCTCGAGATTGTCGTCGGCCAGCGCACCAAACAGATCGCCCTGTCGTATGGTGACGCGATCGGCGACGTTCAGGCGAGTGACGTTTCTGCGGGCCAGCGCAACGGTGCTATCGGTCAAGTCCGCACCCCAGACGCGGGCGGAAACGACATCGGCCGCAAGCCCGAGCGCCAGGTTTCCGGAGCCGCAGCACATGTCGATGACGGTTGCGCCGGATGGCCGGTCATGCAGGATCCTTGAAGCCGTGCGTCCGAGCAGCTCCGTTTCTTCTCGTGGCACCAAGACATCGGGTGCCAGTTCGAGTTCGACGTCCATGAAACGGTGCAGACGCGGCGCCTCGCCGCTTGCCTGATCATCCTGAAGGGGATTGTTGTTTTGCGGCACGGCCTCTCCTTCATGCGTCGATCGATGGCTGCACGATCCACACTACTGCAATCAGGTAAACGGAAGCTAAAATGCAATTGATGCGGGAGTGTTAACCGCGCAATCATTTCTAAGTGCTATTCTTTGCGATGATCGGAAGCGTGTGCTCGGCTGTTGCGGCAACGCCCATCCGGCATCGGACGCACATTTCGTCGGATTGTTGTCAAAGGCAGATCGGGATGGCATCGGAAGGTCTCAGAGAACCGGGCGCGCACAGACCGTTCCTGTCGATGATCATGTCCTATGCCGCCTCGGGCGGCAGCCTCATCATTGGATCCGCTGCCCAGCTTCTGACGTTCGCGATCCTCGCACGTTGGCTCGGCGTTCATGAGTTCAGTGTCTTCGTGGCGATCACGGCGGTTGCCAATATTGCCGTGCATCTCTGCGGGCTGGGGGCGATGGAGTGCCTCGTGCGCCGCGTCGCACGCGATCGGAGCATGTACTCTCGCATGCTCGGTCACAACGTCATCTTGACCGCCATCAGCGGCATCGTTCTGGTTTTGCTTGGCGCGATTGCGCTGCCGTTCTTCTTCACGCTGTCAGCTGACCCGGCTACCAACATTGCCGTGATTACGCTGATGCTGATCACCAACATCATCTTCGTTCGCGTCATCGTGCTGACGGAGCAGATCTTTCTCGCTCACTCGAATTTCGCATCTGCCAACAAGGTTGTCGTCGGCTTCGCCATCGCCCGCACCATCGCCGCGGCGCTCGCCTGTATCGTCTTTGGCGTGGCGACCGTTGCCTCCTGGGCGGTCTGGCAGTTCGTATGCCATGTGCTTGTCGCCATCGGTTGCTGGTATGCCGTAAAGGGCCTTGGCCGGCCCGTCTATGGGATCGTGCGCGAAGAGCTGCCGCAGGGGCTCTACTTCAGCATCCCCTTCATTCTGCGCGCGGTGCGCCAGAATGCCGACCTGCTCGTCCTGAGCCTCGTTGCCTCCGCAGAAGTGATGTCGAGCTATAGCGTCGCGCGGCGCATGCTGGAGAGCAGCTATCTCTCGGTCGAGGCGCTGAACCGGTTGATTTATCCCGGTTCGGCCAAGGCAACGGCCTCCGGCCTGCACCATGCCTTCGAGCGGGTACGCAAGGTGCTCGTTGCTGCCACTTCGATCAGTATTGCGGCGGCGATCGCGGTCTTCGTGCTTGCGCCGGTCCTGCCTTACCTCTTCGGCAAGGACTATGTCTCGTTGGTGTCCTTCGTTCGAATTCTCTGCTGGGTCGTCGTGCCGATTGCCATGTGGTCGGTCGCAATGGAAGCGCTCGGAGCATCCGGGCATCACCCTGCGCGTGCCTCTGTTATGGGTCTCGGCAGCGTCCTTGGCGCTGCGTTGACAGCGTGGGCGACTTGGTATGCGCCACCTGCGGGCACGTTCATCTCCTTCTATGTGATCGAGATCGCGATGGTCATCGTTTCCTGGAGTGTCTTCCTGCGCTTCGTCCGGCGCGACAGGGAGGGAGCGGTTGAGCACGTCGTCCCGGCGAGGATGGCGCATGAAGGCTGAGCTGAGGGAACTGGAAACTGCCACAGCCATCGGGCATCGCATGCAGCACCCGGGCCGCGTGAGACCGATGGAGCTGGGCGATATCCCTGCAGTTAGCTCGCTCTTCAGCAAGATTTTCCGCAAGCGCGACATTGAGCCAAGTGGTGACCTCCGGCAGTATCTTGAAGCGGTCTTCTTCGGCAGTCCGCTTTACTCTCCCGAGCATGGCAGTATCGTCTACGATGACGGCACCATCGCCAGCGCAATCCTGGCATTGCCGATGGAATTCTCGATCCACGGTCGCCATACCGTCGGCAAGCTTCTTTGCGCGTTCATGTCAGACGGCAAGGCGGGTGCCGTTGGTGCGGCATGTCTCGCTCGTACGATGCGCTCCGCGCGCCAGGACATGTGCTTCTCGGATAATTCGTCGCCGGTGAGTGCGGACCATTGGGTTGCCGGGGGCGGGGTCGTGCTTCCGATACAAAGCCTGGAGTGGCAGCGATCGTTTCGACCGGCTACCAGCAGCGCCATTCGTGCCAGCCGTCAATTTCCGGCATTGGGTTCGAAATTGGTGCTCGGTGTCCTTGGTGCATTCGACAGGGTGTTGCGCTGGCGAAGACCATCCGTCAAACCCACCCCGGCTTCAGGATGTATGACGAAGGTGATCGGGGCCGGCGAGTTTCTCGGTTGCGCCCGACCGATGATGGAACGGTTTTCGGTCAGGCCCGTTTGGTCAACCGAGGAGTTCGATTGGCTCGTCGCGATCGCCGGTAAGAACCAAGGCCTCGGTGAAGTGCATTTCCGACAAGTAACGGCGGATGGAAGAGCGATTGGCGTTTTCCTCTTTCTTGGCAGGGCGAACAGGACTGCGACGGTTCTGAATGTGCTTTGCCAACCGGGTCGGGAGTTTGAGGTGACGGCCGAGATGTTTGCCTGCCTCGACCGCGAAGGTTACGCCCAGGCCACAGGCGCCGCACAACCATTTCTGATGAACGCGATCTCGCGCCAACGCTGGCTGACGTTCCGCCACCGTGGCTATTTCTGCATGGTAACGCGCCATGGAGATCTCAAGGACGCGGCATTGCGCAACGACCTCTATATCGGCGGTCTGGCATCCGAAAGCTGGAGCCGGTTGCTGACGGACTTCTAAGCGTCAAGGTAAACGGCTGCCGGGCCGATTAACGGAATTTTCACCGTACAACTCTAATCCTTCATTGGAGATACGAGACGCGCAAGCCGGCGATTTTTGCGTCTTGAAGCGGGCGTGAGGGATGCGGATGTATAGGCCGAACGAGCCCCGACAACAAAGGTCGCCTCAGCCAGCGCACGGTCAACGTGCGATGGTCGGCGGCGGTTCGTTGCTCAACCTTCTGCCGACAGACGACGAGGACGCGCTCCCTCCTTTTGAAGAAAAGCAAGCGCCGCGAAGAGAGCCGGAAGTCCGGCGTTCCCAGGTGGTTGCGCGGGCACAGACCGAGACGCAGCCGACGCCGCATGTCGGTGGCCTGTTCTTCCCGCGGCTTCACCTCGTCAGCCAGATCGGGGTAGACGACGGTATTCGCTGGCTGCGCGACGGTATGCTCTGGATCATCGCCGCAGTGACGATTTGCACATTTGCGGCCCTTGTCTATGCAATGACTGCGTCGCCTCGATACACCGTCTACACGGATATCGTCGTCGACCCGTCCAATCTCAACGTTGTCAGCGACGATGTTTTTACAAGCAATCCGCAGCGTGACGCGCAGCTGTTGGAGGTGGAGAGCAAACTCCGGATCCTGACGTCACGCAATGTGCTGGCGCGGGTGATCGACGGATTGCAGCTCACGCGCGATCCCGAGTTCGTCAAGCCGGCATCCTTTGCATCGCTGCGCAACCTGTTTTCATCGAAGCAGGAACAAGAGGTCAACAACGAGCTTGCAGCCATGCGCGGGCTTTCGGAGCGCGTGGAGGCGCGGCGCGAGGAGCGTTCTTTCGTCGTCGTCATGAAGGTTTGGAGCGAGGAGCCGGCAAAGGCCGTGACCCTCTCGAACGCGATCGTCGATGCCTTCGAGCAGGAGCTGTTTCAGTCGGCGGCCGAAAGTGCAGGGCGTGTCGCCAAGAACCTCAACGCCCGGCTGGACGAATTGCGCCGCAACGTGACCGATGCCGAGCGGGCGGTGGAAGATTTCCGCAGGGTCAACGGCCTGCAGTCGACCAATGGTCAATTGGTCAGCAACCAGCTTTCCGGTGAACTCAACACCCAGGTCCTGGACGCACAGCAGCGCTTCATCCAGGCGGAGACACGCTACAACCAGATGAGTGCGGCAATCGCTCAAGGGAGAACCGCCAGCGCGTCGGAGTTCGAGTCCGAAAACATGACGAACCTGCGCGAGCAGTACAACTTGCTCCAGCAGCAGATTGCCTCGATGCAGCGCACGTTCGGCGAACGGCATCCCCGTCTGGTGTCGGCTCGATCCGAGCGCGCGACGATCGAGGGTGCGCTTGCCGACGAGGCCCGGCGCATTCTGGAGCGGGCCAAGGCGGACATGGATCGCGAGCAGCAGGCGCTTGAAGCCTTGCGCGGTAAGGCAAACGTCGAGAAGTCGAATGTCTTCACCGACAATGAGTCTCAGGTGCAACTGCGCGATCTGGAGCGCGATGCCCGTGCCAAAGCGGCGATTTACGAGACGCATCTTGCGCGCGCCCAGCAAATTACCGAACAGCAGCAGATCGATACGACCAATGTGCGGGTGATCTCGCGGGCGTTGCCGCCCAACGCACGCACGTGGCCGCCACGTACGGTGACCCTGCTGGTCGCCGGCGCTATGCTCGGCCTTTTCCTTGGTGTGTCGGCAGCGATCGCCCTCGGCCTGTGGAGATATATTCGCCGCCCGCAGCCGGCGACTGCCTGACGGGAGCGCGCCAATGACGAGCGCCGCCTACGCCGAAACCAATGCCGCCGAAACGCTGCGGCTGCGTGTCGGCACCGTCCTGTTCATGACGACGTTTCTGTTCTTCTGGATATCGATCACCCCGTTCGTCGACCTGACGGGAGCAGCAGTGCTTGATCCGTCGGCCGGTAATTCGAACCGATTGAACCAGATCGTTTCTCTTTTGTTGTTTACGGGCATGCTCGGTTACGGCCTATGCCATCCGATGCGAAATATCATCCTGCAGCCGCGGCCGCTGCTTGCAGTGCTGTTTACCTGGTTCCTTTTCGTATCGGTGATCTCAGCCCACCCAATGCTTGGGATCAAGGGCACCGTTCTTGCCATCATGGTCACGGTCAATGCCAGCATCTACCTGCTGTTGCCCGCCAGCGAACGGCATTTTGCCAAAATGCTGGGCATCGGTACGCTCATCATGCTCGGCGTTGCCTATTACGGCATCGCCTTTAAGCCGATGCTCTCTATTCATCAGGCGTCAGAACTGCGCGAGCCCATGAATGCGGGTCTATGGCGCGGCCATTTCCCGCACAAGAACAGTGCGGCCGCCGCGATGGTGATCGCGGCCTTCTTCGGGCTTTTCGTCATGAATAGCTGGTCGCGATTGGCCGGGATCGCCATCGTGCTGCTGTCGTTCAACTTCCTCATCCATACCGGCGGCAAGACCTCGACCGCGATGCTGCCGGCGATCCTATTGCTTGCCTGGATATTCGAGAAGATCCGTCTCCTGCGCATCCCGATCGTCATCGGTGGCGTCGGGCTGTTCAATCTGTTTGCCGTCGGATCAGCCGTATTCATGCCGCTCAGCGAGTTCATCACCGAACTTGGCATCGACGCGACGTTCACCAACCGGGCGGATATCTGGCGCTTCGCGTTCACCGCGCTCGCCGAGCAGCCTATCACCGGCTACGGTTTCAAGGCATTCTGGCAAACGGAAGAGCTGGTCCACAGCGGCGGAGCGATCGAGACCTGGGCGGTGGCGGCTGCCAACGGCCACAATTCCTATCTCGACATCGCCTTGATGACGGGCTTCCCCGGGCTGCTGCTCACGGTGTTGTGGATCCTCATCCTGCCGCTGCGCAATATTGCCCGCATGGCGTCCGCCGAGCAGCATTCACATCTCACGCGGCTCTTTACGCGCGTCTGGCTCTATACGATCTTCAACGCCGGCCTTGAGAGCTTGTTCTACGAGGGCGGCAACCTGCTGTGGTTCACCTTCCTGTTTTCGCTCTACGGTCTGCATTTGCAGGCCCGCGCGGTCCTTGCCTTGCCGTCTCAATCTGCCGAAAAAAGGGGCGTGGCCTATGCCTGAGTTTTTGCAAAAGGTTGACGGCCTTGTCGACCGGCTGGCAAATCGTCTGATCTGGCGCCTTGCTCAGAAGAAGCTCGCCGTTGCGACCGACGTTCCGCTCGTCTCGTTCACCTTCGACGATGTGCCTGACAGCGCCTTGCACCAGGGTGCCGAAATCCTTGAACGGCACGGCGTCCGCGGCACATTCTACATTGCCGGGGGGCTCGAAGGGCGGGTTGAGCCGGATCGAACCTTGATCACCGCTGCGGGTTGTGAGGCTCTCTCCAAGCGCGAACACGAAGTCGGCTGCCACACCTTCAGCCACAGCAAGATAAGACGTCTCACCGGGGGGGCGCTTGCGCGCGACCTCGACCGAAATGCGGACTATCTGGCAGCCAGTGGCGTCGCTGAGCCGGCAAGGAACTTTGCGTTTCCCTACAACGCCGCCTGGCTGATGGCACGCAGGGAATTGGGGCGGCGCTACCGAACGTGCCGGGCCGCAGGGGAGGCGATCAACCGCGGTGCAGTCGATCCAATGATGTTGAAGGCGGTCGAGATCCGCCAGCCCGAGGCGCACGCTCTTGCGCTGACCCGCTGGATCGATGACCTCGTCGCGCAGCCGGGATGGCTGGTCTTTTTCACGCACGACATCGCGCCACGACCGACGCCTTATGGCTGCACGCCGGAGACGTTCGAGCATCTGGTCCGCTATGCGGTCGAGAAGGGATGCACCGTCCTGCCGGTCGACAAGGCACTCGATCGGCTTGGCGGATGAGGAGAACGATGTGCTCAACACGATAGCCGCCGGCAAGCGACTTCTCGCCATCAACAACTACTTCTATCGACGCGGCGGCGCCGAAGCGGTGTTCTTCGACCATATGAAGATGTTCGCCGATATTGGCTGGGATGTCGTGCCCTTTGCCATGGAGCACGAGGACAACGAGCGCTCTGAATGGTCCAAGTATTTCGTCTCCGAAATCGAATTTGGTCGGCAAACGAGCTTTCTGCGGAAAATAGAGCAGGCGGCAAGCGTGATCTATTCGCGCGAAGGCCAGCGCAACATCGCCAGGCTGATTGACCGCGCGCGTCCGTCGGTTGCCCATGCACACAACGTCTATCACCACCTGTCGCCGGCGATCTTTTCGACGTTGAAGGCAGCGGGCGTGCCGGTTGTCATGACGGCTCACGACCTCAAACTTGCCTGTCCTTCCTACAAGATGCTGCGCGACGGCAAGATCTGCGAGGACTGTCGCGGCGGACGGGTCTACAACGTCCTGCGTCACCGCTGCGTCAAGGGCTCGGCGATCTTGAGCGGTGTCGTGCTGGCAGAAACGGTGCTGCATCGTACGCTGGGCCTCTATCGCAACAAGGTCGACCGGATCGTCGTTCCGAGCCGGTTCTACGTGGAGAAGCTTGTCGAATGGGGCTGGCCGCGTGAGCAGATGGTGCACATTCCGAACTTCGTGGATGTGGACGATTACAGCAGCGCCTGGGACGAGGGCGACTATTTCGTTTTCGCAGGCCGGCTTGCACCCGAAAAGGGCATCGCCACGCTGATCAAGGCGGCGGCACTTTCGAAACAGCGGTTGGTCGTCGCCGGTACAGGCCCCGAAGAGGCATCGCTTCGTCGGCTCGCGAGCGAGCTTAATGCAGACGTGACGTTCACCGGATATCTCTCAGGCGAGAGCCTGCACAAATTGATCGGATCATCCAGGGCACTCGTACTGCCGTCGGAATGGTACGAAAATGCGCCCATCAGCTTGCTGGAAGCCTATGCTCTGGGACGGCCGGTGGTCGGTTCAGCCGTCGGAGGCATTCCGGAAATGATCCAGGTCGGGGAAACGGGCATGACGGCAACGTCGGGAGACGCTGATGATCTGGCAAGGGCGCTGGCCGACATGACGGCTCTTGGGCCGACAGCGCGCGCCCGCATGGGCGCTGCCGGCAGGGCGTGGATATCCAGAGATTTCTCCGCCAATGCTTATCGCGACAGAACGCTTGATCTCTACGCTGCGCTCGGGGCGACCTAGTTGGCAGATTTATCCTTGCGTCATTAACCAAGGCTTGCGAATATACTTACCGCGGCATTAAATATGTTCGTTTATTGATCGAACAATTAGATATTTAACGATTTAATTACGATCTTATTAAGTATTGTTAACGTAAATGGCCTTGGGTGCGCAATCTTTGAGGCCACGCCATGGGCAGGAAGTTACGAGTCTCGCAAGTTGATCGTCGGCAACAGCCGTCGGTTTCCACTGAGATTGTACAATCTGGAATATTGGAAGGCGTCGACGGGAAGGGCGGTACTGCCCAGCGTGGAGTCCACCTCGTGCACAATCATCGCGAGCTGACAGGCAAAGATCGTCGGCTGAGCGCGCGAACCGGACGGCGGCGCGTGATGATGCTGGGCCTGCGCGGAATTCCGGATGTGCAGGGCGGCATCGAAAAGCATGTCGAGATCCTTGCCGGCAAGCTCACGAAGCACGGCTGGGACGTCGACGTGATCGGGCGGCGCCGATATCTTCCGGCATCTGTCCCCTTCAGCTGGAATGGCATTCGTGTCGTTCCTTTCTGGGCGCCGCGCCGGATGGCGCTGGAAGCCATCGTTCACACTTTCATGGGTGTTTGCTACGCGGGCTGGCAGCGTCCCGACGTGCTGCATATCCATGCGATCGGGCCAGCACTGTTCGTCCCGCTTGCGAGAATGCTCGGCCTGAAGGTGGTCGTGACCCATCATGGCTATGACTACGACCGGCAAAAATGGGGTGCTCTTGCCAAGGGTACGCTGAAGCTCGGTGAACGCCTGGGCATGCGCTTTGCAAGCGGGCGGATCGCCATTTCGAAGGATATCGCTGAGACCATGGGCGCGCGGCACAATGTGTCCATGGCCCTTGTGCCCAACGGGGTGTCGGTCACGCCGTCCAGGGGTGAGACCGGCATTCTTGCCGAGTTCGGCCTTGCGCCACGGCGGTACATTCTGCTTGCCGCACGGATCGTGCCTGAGAAGCGCCAGCTCGATCTGATCCGCGCCTATGCCAAATGTTCCAGTCCGGAGTTCCGGTTGGTTCTGGCCGGCGGTGCGGAATTCGAGACGTCCTACACCGAGGAGGTGAGAAGGCTGGCAGGTGATATCGCAGGTGTCGTTCTAACGGGCTTTCAGTCCGGTGACCGGCTTGCGGAGCTTTTCGGCAATGCGGCCCTGTTCGTTCTGCCTTCCAGCCACGAGGGCATGCCGATCGCGCTGTTGGAGGCCATGGCCTACGGCTTGCCGGTTCTTGCGAGCGATATCGTTGCCAATGTCGAGCTTGGCCTTGCACGCGACGAATATTTCCCGCTCGGCGATGTCGAGGCGCTGGCATCGGCCATGACGGCGAAGCTTGCCAATCCGCCCAGTGAAAGCGAGATGCGCGCCCGTGCGGCGCACGCCGAAGCCGCCTATAGCTGGACAAGCGTGGCGGAAAAGACCGTCGCGGTGTATAGCGCGTTGGTGGCAAAGTAGATCGCGCGCAATCGCACGCGACATCCCTGTTGCCGTCGGGCTGATTTTTGCCGTGTTGTGTGCGGTGCGGAGAGACAAGAACAGTATGAATATCAAACGCGCCGCTGGCCTATTTGGCTGGCTCATATTCGCCGTGATCGCCTATTCGACCCTATCACCACTCGATCTGCGCCCGCGTATGGGCACGTTCGTGCATGTCGAGCGGTTCGGCGCGTTCGGGCTGATGGGGCTGCTCTTTGCAATTGCCTATCCCCGGCGGCTCCTGCTTGTCCTCGGGCTCGTTTTGGCCACCGCCATCGGGTTCGAATTGCTGCAGGTGGTGTCGGCAGACCGTCACGCCCGGATCGGGGACCTCGCCATCAAATTGCTTGGCGGTGCATGCGGCGTGGCTTCGGGTTGGGTCCTTATCCGCAATCGGTCGCGTCTGCTGCAATTGCTGGTGCAAATAAACCAAAACTCAAAGTATCGCGGGTAGAACTGGCTGCGCCGGGACGCTTGGCTACTGCATAATTCCTTAAATCGGAATCGATTTAAGGAGAAAATTATGCAGCAGGATTCAAGCGTTACAGCGTCCTTCGCGCGTCATATTTGACGCGCGGCGCTGTAGACGCCCCGGTGATTTTGGAGGCGCGCTTGTCAGTATCCGTCATCATCAAGACGCTGAACGAAGAGAAGCGAATAGCGGCCACGATTGAAAGTGCGCTTGCTGCCCTCGGAGCGACAGGTGGCGAAGTCATCGTCGCCGACAGCGGCTCATCCGACCGAACGGTCGAGATTGCCGCGCAATATCCCGTCGTCATCGCCCAGATCAGCCCGCCGGCGCGGCCAAGCTGCGGCATTGGCCCGCAGCTTGGCTTTCAATACTCCAAAGGCGACCATCTCTGTCTGCTTGACGGAGACATGTTGCTCGACCGTGATTTTCTCGCCGTCGCCGTGGCGTTTCTCGCCGACAATCCTGAGGTTGCCGGCGTTACCGGCCATGTCCAGGAGATGCTGACGTCCAATCTCGAGTTCTCGCGTCGCGTCAATCGCAACTCGCCGGAAAACCGGATCGGATCGATCGACCGGATGAACGGCGGTGGGCTCTACCGGCGCGATGCGATCGAAGCGGTCGGTTACCTCTCCGATCGCAACCTGCATGGATACGAAGAATTCGATCTCGGCATCCGGCTGCGAAGCGCTGGATGGGGGTTGCATCGCCTTGACCGGCGTTTCGTCCAGCACTTCGGACATACTGTCAATTCCTATCGCCTGCTGGTTCGACGCTGGAAAAGCAAATATCTCTTCGGTATCGGCGAACTTCTGCGCGCGTCGCTCGGTCGGCCGTATTTCTTCCAGCTGCTGCGTGAGCTGCCCGAGCTGAAGCTCTGGTGTCTCGTCTATCTGTGGTGGGCGCTCTCGCTCTGTGTGCTTTTGTTCTCGCCGAGCCTGGCTGTCGGCCTGGGCATCGTCTTCGCTGTCCTCGCCGCAGTCATCGTGTTGATGAGCATTCGCAAAGGCAGCTTGAACATGGGGCTGTACACGGTCGTCGCCTGGTTCTTCCACGCCGCTGCACTGCCTGTCGGTTTTTTCGGGCGGCGGCGAAGACCGGAGGTTCCGATCGAGAGCAAGTTGCTTGGAGCGGTAGCTTGATGCGCCAGAGATGTCTGGCTACGGTGCTGGCGCTTGCGGTGATGTGCGTGCCTGCGCGCGCCGCGGATCAATGGGTTCCGGTGAAGGAGATCTCCCTCGAATTGCGACCAGGCAGCCCGCTCGACTTCTCGTCCATCCTGCCCAACGGCCGGATCGATGGCGGTCATAGACTGGTTGTCGGCAAGGAGGGACGTCTCGCCTATGCGAAAGCGCCGGATACGCCGGTCAGGATGTTGTGCGCCTCGCTTGCCTGGAGCCCTGCGTCCGGCGGCTTCCCCGATCATGAAGGCGCGGACCGTTATGCGCGCCAGCTGGCGATGCATGGCTACAACATCGCGCGCCTGCATTTCGTCGACGCAAGTCTGATGTTCGGGCGTGATCGGGATCTCGATTTCGACCCGGAAACGCTCGATCGGATCCAGTATCTGCTTGCGGCCCTGAAGCGCAACGGCATCCACTGGATTATCGACGGCCTGTCGTCGCCGCGTGGCGCCTATGGCGGTTTCGATGACCGCTGGGACACGGGCGGCGATGTAAAACTCATGCTACATCTGGACGATCGGACCTTTGAGCATTGGAGGCGGTTGCAGCAGGCGGTCCTCGGGCGCGTGAACCCTTACACAGGCGAAGCTCCGATCCGCGACGAGGCCCTGGCCCTGGTCATTCTGGCCAATGAGAATGGCCTGGAGTTTGAGGCGGTGGTTCATGATCGGCCCGGCCGGGCTCCCTATGACGACCGGTTGGCTCAGCCGTTCAATCTCTGGCTGAAGAAGCGTTACGGCACGACGGCGAGCCTGGCGAAGGTCTGGGGCGTGCTTGATTCCGGGGAAGTGCTTGAAACCGGCGGGATCAGGTTGCCTCGGGACCGCTATAACGACAGCCCGCGTCTGCGCGATCTTCAGGCATTCTTTGTCGAAACCGAGCGTGCCTCCACCGCACGCATGAGCAAGGTTCTGCGCGACCTTGGCTACACGGGCCTGATCACCAACTACAACAACTGGCCGTCGAGCCAGATGGCCCTCAGCAGGCGCGACCTCCAAGTCATCACGGCGAACACCTACCACGATTGGGTCGGCGGCTACACGCCGGGCAGCGAACTCCTTCAAACCAGCTCAATTGCCGATAGCGTCAACTACATCAGGATGATCGCTGCATCGCGCTGGCTCGGAAAACCGTTTGTCGTCAGCGAATACGACCACCTGTTCTGGAACCGCTACCGCTACGAGGGTGGTCTTGCCATGCCGGCCTATGCCGCCCTTCAGGGCTGGGACGCCCTTTGCCGCCACGGCCATGGACCGATCGCGCTCGCCTATGGTGAGCCGTTTCCGCATAAGCAAGCGATGCTGCCCTACGCGATCGCCCTCGATCCGGTTGCGCGCGCGGGCGAAACCCTGGCCGCCTTGCTCTATCGGCGCGGCGATGTCGCGACCTCGGATGTGACGATCCCATTTTCCGTGCGCGGCGAGGAGGATCTGACGGACGACATGCAGGCGCGCGAGCCGGAGTCTCTGACCGATCTTGCCCTGGTCGGTCGTATCGGTCTGGAACGCGCCGAGCGATTGGGTGATGCGATCGCGGTTACCCAGCCGCGGCGGGAAAGCAGCGACAATGTGCTGGCGCTGCTGCGTGCGAGCAGTAGGTTGAAGCCGGACAACGCAACGACCGTCGATGCCGGCATCTATCAAAGCAGCACCGGTGAAATCGTTCTCGATCGTTTCGCCAGGCAGCTGCGCGTAGCGACGCCGGCGACGGAAGCGATGGCGTTTGCGTCCCTGCGCGAACCGGTCGACCTCGGTGTGCTGCGGGTGGAGCGCGCCGACGGCAACGGTCTTGTCGCTCTCTCGGCGCTCGATCCTCCGGCAACCCTGTCCGACAGCCGGCGTTTCCTGTTGATCTTTGCAACCGACGCCCAGAACACGGACATGACGTTCCGTGACAGTGAAGAGAAGGTCATCGAGAGTTTTGGCCGGTTACCGGTGTTGATCCGGCAGGGGACTGTCGATCTCTCCCTGTCGAAGACGGCGGCCAAGTGGCGCATTTCACCGGTGGGTCTTGACGGAACAGTTCACCCACCGGTCGTCGATGGCGCCGGTGCGGTTAAATTTCGCCTGAGCAACTACGGCCCGTCCGGCCCGACGACCTACTTCCTGCTGGAGTTGCGATAAGCGACGTTCGGCGAACAAGTCGGCCGTCAGGATCAATGATTGGCCACGATCTTCGGCTATCGTCATTCCTCCAAACCGTAGGAGGATGCAATGAGAACGTGGGAAGCGATGCACCCCGGCGCGCGCTGGATAGCGCCTGAAACGGATTTGCGCACCGTGGCAAGGATTATGCGTGACGAAGACATCGGCGCTCTGCCGGTCGGCGAAAACGATCGCCTCATCGGCATGGTGACGGACAGGGACATTGCGTTGCGGGCATGGGCAAACGGGCACGACGACGCTGCGTTGCTGACTGCGCGCGATGTCATGACAAGGGATATCGTCTACTGCCGCACCAGCGAAACGATCGAGGAGGCTGTTCGCCTGATGGAGAGCAAGAAGATACGGCGCCTGCCGGTGATCGATGACGAAAAGCGAATGGTCGGCATGTTGTCGCTCGGCGATATTTCGCATGCGAGCAGCCGTGAATTGACGACCGGATTGGTCAAGGCCGTCACCGCCCATCACGCATGACGTACGACTGTCCGTTTGGTTGCTGCCCTCGCCGTGTAACGGCGAGGGCGGAGATTTTCCACTGCATGTTTCCTTAAATCCTATTCGATTCAAGGATAAAAACATGCAGCCATTCAAAGCGCTACAGCGACCTTGCGCGTCTAATATGGCGCGCGGCGCTGTAGACCTGAAGCGGTGTCATCCGCTGGCGAAAAACGTCAGAAGCGGTAGGTGATGCCTGTGCCGATCAGCCAGGGATCGAGTTTGACCTTGCCCGTCACCGTGCCGGCGCCCGGCAGGGTCGCGTTGACCTCTGGCTCGAGGAACAGTTTCTTCACGTCGAAGTTGATACCCCAGTGATCGTCGAGCTTGATGTCGACACCGGCCTGCAGGGCCACGCCGAAGGTGTTCTTGAGGTTGAAGCTGGAGAAGTCGCCCTGGGCTTTTTCATTGTAGAAGATGGTGTAGTTCACGCCGGCGCCGACATAGGGCTTGATCGTGTCGGTGAGATTGACGTGGTACTGCAGCGTCAGTGTCGGCGGCAGCAACCAGGCCTTGCCGATCTCGCCGAGACCGGCGATCGAACCGCTGCCCCTTGCGCTGTGCGGGGTCGTGCCCAGGACCAGTTCCGCCGCAAGATTGTCGGTGAAGAAGTAGGTGATATCGAGTTCGGGCACGACCGAGTTGCTGACGCCGACTTTTTCGCCGTCAAGTGACGTGCCATTCAACTGCAGCGATGCCTTGTCTTCGGGTAAAACGGCAAGCGCGCGGGCGCGGATCATCCATGGGCTCTGCTCGCTTGCAGCCGGTAGCTGAGCGGCGGCCTCGCTCGGCGCGGTAAGGTCCGCGGCTTGAGCCGCAGTGACCGAGGCCGCCAGCAAAACGAGTGCGGCGGCGGTTGGCAGGATGGAGCGAGTAGACATGATTCCGGACCCCCAGAAGAAGTTGAAAATTGCCATTCAGGGCATGCGGCGGCAGGGAATCTGCGGCCGGCGGCACTATGGGCAACTCCGCTCGACGGGGGGTTGTTCTAGATCAAGGTACTTTGTTCGTTGGTGAGGGGGTCGCTAACGGTAGATTCGTGAGTGACCGAAGCGCTCAGGCCGGCATGCGCGGAATGCTGGCAAGCAACCGCTGTGTATAGGGATGCTGGGGCGCCGTCAGGATATCGCGCGTCTTGCCGCTCTCGACCACCTGTCCCTTTTCGAGGATGACCATCTCTTCGCAAAGCGATGCGACGACACCAAGGTCGTGCGAAACGAACACCAGCGTCAGCGTTGCCGACAGCGTCTTGAACAGTTCGACGATCCGGATGCGGGTCGACAGGTCGAGAGCGCTGACGGCTTCGTCGGCAAGAATGATCTGTGGACGGGCGACGATTGCGCGCGCAATCGCGATGCGCTGGCGCTGTCCGCCGGAAAATTCGTGCGGGTAGCGTTGCATGGCATCGAGCGGCAGGCCCACAGCCTCCAGGGCTTGCGCCACCGCATCCTTGCGTGGACCGGCGATGCGCAGCGATTGCAGCGGCTCAGCGATGATGTCGAGCACCTTCTGGCGAGGATCGAGCGACGAATAGGGGTCCTGGAACACCGGCTGCACCGCGCGCCGGTAACGGCGCATGAACGCGCCATCGGCCGGATCGAGTGCATCGTCGCCGAAGCGGATCGTGCCGCTCGTGGGCCGCTCCAGACCGAGCAGCAGCCGCAGCAGTGTCGTCTTGCCCGAACCGGACTCGCCCACCAGTCCAACGCTGGCGCCGGCGCGCACGCTGAACGACACGTCGCTCAAAATCTTGCGGTGACGGGAATAGCCGAAGTTCACATTCTGCAGGTCCAGCATCACGATCCCGTCCGTCCAAGGGCCTCGTCGAACATGCGCGCGGCATCGACAAGCGTCTGCGTATAGTCGTGCGACGGGTTGCTAAACACGTCGACAACGGCGCCCTCTTCAAGCGCGATGCCGTCGCGCAGCACCATCACACGCTCGACCACTTCGGCAACAACAGGCAGGTCATGGCTGATGAAGAGCAGCGCCATTCCCGTTTCACGCACAAGCCCGTCGAGCAGCTTGAGGATTTCGGCCTGGGTGGTGACGTCGAGCGCGGTCGTCGGCTCGTCGGCGATCAGAAGTTTTGGGCGGCAGGCAAGCGCCATGGCGATCGCAACACGTTGGCGCTGGCCGCCCGACACTTCGTGCGGATAGGCGTTGGCAATGCGCTCCGGTTGCGGCAGGGCGACCTTGTCGAGCAGGTCGAGCACTTCGCGGTCGACCGCTGAACGCGTCGCGCGTCCCTGTTCGCGCACGAGCCTGCGGCGCACCGGCTCGGCGATCTGCTTGCCGATTCTCATCAGCGGATCGAGGGCTGTCAGCGGCTCCTGAAAGACGACGGCGGTTGCGACCCCGCGCAGCCGGTTCAGGCGCTTGTCTTCAGTGCCGACCACCTCCTGGCCATCGAGCACGATCGAGCCGGTGACGGAGATGTTCGCCGGCAAAAGGCCGGTAATGGCCATAGCGGTCATCGACTTGCCCGAGCCGGATTCGCCGATCAGTCCCATTCGCTCGCCGGAGCCGATGGAGAACGACAGGTCCGAGACCAATGTCTTGCCGCTAGCGCGGACGGTCAGGCCCTGAACGGAAAGCAAGGCGCTCATCGCGATCTCCCGCGTGTCGGGTCGCCGACGTCCCGCAGGCCGTCGGCAAGCAGGTTCATGCCAATGACCAGTGCGACGAGGGCAATGCCGGGTGCAATCGCGCCGACGGGGGCGGTATAGACCGTGCCCTGTGCCTCCTGCAGCAGCCTGCCCCAGGATGCGTTCGGCGGCGGTGCGCCCAGGCCGAGATAGGAGAGCGACGCTTCCGCGATCACTGCCAGGCCGAATTGCAAGGCGAAGTTCACCGAGAGCGTCGGCCAGATGTTGGGCAGTACATGGCGCACGACGACGCCGGGCCACGAGGTGCCGGAGGTCCGGGATGCGACGATGTAGTCCTGGCGCAGCACACGCTTGGCAAGGATCCGCGTCAAGCGGGCGACGATCGCCGAAATCGCCAGGCCAAGTGCCAGGGTCGCCGACCACAGGCTAGCACTGTCGCTGGCCGCGACCACCAGCATCGCCAGCAGCAGCGTCGGGAACGCGATCAGAATATCCAGGGTGGCGGCCATGACATCGTCGAGCAGGCGCGTCGCGAAAGCGGCGAGGATGCCGAGCGTCACGCCGATCGAGGCGCCGATCGCAACAGCGCCAGTACCGACGATCAACGCCGTGCGCGCGCCGATCATGATTTGCGTCAGGTAATCGCGGCCGAGCCGATCCGTTCCGACCCAATGCAGCAGCGACGGCGCTTCGAGCCGGCCGCCGGAGGCATTGAGCGGGTCATAGGGTGTCCAGAACAGGGTGAGGAGTGCAACCGCGACATTGAGGCCGACAAGGGCAAGCCCGATGGAAAGCGACAGCGAGTGTCTGCGGGCGGGTCTACCCGTCGAAAGGTCAAGCGCGGTCATGGCGCAGCTCCTGTCGCCCGTTCGCGCAAGCGGGGATCGATCAGCCGCTGAAGCAGATCGGCGGCAAAGCCGATCAGCAGCACCAGCAGGGTGGAGATGAACAACACGCCCTGGACGTTGGGGTAATCGCGCTGTTCGATCGCCAGCAGCAGCATCGAGCCAAGGCCGGGCAGGGCGAACACCCGCTCGACCACGACCGCGCCAAGCAGGGTCGTTGCAAGCTCGATGCCCAGGATCGAGACGATCGGCACGGCGCCGTTGCGAATGCCGTGCCGGATCAGCGCCTGCGAGAAACTGGCGCCGAGCGCACGCGCCGTCCGCAGATAGTCGCTGCCGAGAACATCTTGGGTTGCGGATCGGATGTAGCGGATCAGCGAGGCGGCCATGACCAGCCCGATCGTCAGCACCGGCAGCGCGAGCGCATAGAGAACCTGGCCCTCGTTCTGCCAGCCGCGCCGGGGATAACCGCCCGACGGAAAGAGCCGAAGATTGACCGCAAAGACGGTGACAAGCAGGATTCCGACCCAGAAGACCGGGATGGCGATGCCAAGCTGCGACACGGTCGATATGGCCGCGCCGTACCAGCGGTTGGCCTTGACTGCCGAAACGATCCCGAGCGGCACGGCGATCATAACGGCGAGCCCAAAGCCCACCAGCGCCAGCGGCACCGTTACGGTTAGACGGGCGGCGATTTCCTCGATAACGGGCTTGCCGCTGACGAAGGACGTTCCGAGATCGAAGCGCGCAAGGCTGCCGACGAAGCGCAGGAACTGCTCCCAGAGCGGTAAGTTGGAGCCGACCTGTTCGCGCGCTGCCTCGATCTGCTGTTGATCGGCGCCGACGGAAAGCAGGGCGTTCGCCGGGTCGCCCGGCAGCAGGCGCAACAGCACAAACAGCACCACCGCCGCAATCAGCAGCGACAGGATCAGGATGGCGAGGCGGCGCAGGACATAGGCGAGAATGGTCGGCTTCCTTTCGTCCGACGGGTGTAATACCCGGGGCCGGAGCGCTGGCTTTTGCACAAAATCAACGAGGAGGCTACTGCATAATCCCTTATACCCTCATCGATTTCACGGGAATGATGCAGCACGTTTCGAACGCTGATGCGTCCTTGGCGCGCCATGACTGTCGTGTTGCTTGGAAAAGATCTGACGTAGCGTTGTCGACGCAATGAATCGCCGTCAGCTGCAAGGCAAAGGGAGCCCCCAACTCGCTCGGGGGCTCCTTACATGTACGCGACTATAACGGATCGCTTGGGAAACGAGCGATCAGTTCCCGCTCTTCTTGATGTTGTAGGCGAAGAACTGTGAGTTCAGGCCGTTGACGGGGTAACCGGTGACGGCGGAACTCGAAACCACGATCTGCGGATAGAGATAAAGCCAGTTGCTTGCCGCGTCCTCGGCGATGATGCGGTTTGCCTCCGTCAGCTTGGCCGCCTGCTCGTCGGTGTTGGCCGCAGCTTCCGATTCCTTGATCAGGTCGACAACCTTCGGGTTGTTGTATCCCCAGTAGAAGTCGGGATTGCCGTAGAACACGATGTCGCGGTGGTTGACGTGTTCCTGCAGCGTCGCCTGGAAGTCATGCGCCTTATAGACCTTGGTGTACCACTCGTTGGCGGTGATGATGTTGATTTCGACCTTGATGCCGACCTTCGCCAGTTCGCTCTGCAGGAACTGGGCAACGATCGGATGCGGATCATAGTTGGGCGTGTCGAGCTTGAACGAGAAGCCATCGGCAAAACCGGCTTCCTTCAAAAGCGCCTTGGCGCTTTCGACGTCATAGGCATCGACGCCGGTCAGGTCGACGTACCACGGATCGGTCGGCGGCACGAAGGAACCGATCAGCGTGCCGTATTCGCCCCAGATCGACTGCAGCAGCTTCTTGTCGTCGATGGCGCGGGCGATGGCCTTGCGAACCTTGACGTTGTTGAACGGCTCGACCCTGTCGTTGAACGCCAGAAGCTCCTTGGTGGTCGACTGGCCGGCGGTCACCGTGAAATCAGGATTGTCCTTGAACTGGGCGATCGAATCCGGGCTCTGGACACTGGTGATGACATCGACGGCACCGGTCAGGAGCGCATTGTTCAGCGCAGTGGCATCGGTGAAGTACTGGAAGACGACTTCGCCATTGGTCGGCGCCGTGCCCCAGTACTTGTCGTTGCGGGTCAGCGCCAGCGACGAGCCGCGGCGCCATTCGTCCAGGCGGTAAGGGCCTGTGCCATCTTCACTGGCGTTCAGATCCTTCGCCGCGTCGTTGACGATCCAGACGTAGCTGAGGTTATAGGGCAGCGAGATGGAGCGGGCGGAGAGCTTGACCACCACCGTCTGGTCGTCGGGCGTCTGGATCTCGCTGATCGTCGCCAGGCTCTTCTTGCGCGAGCTCTTGGAATCCGGTGCCACGACGCGCTCGATGCTGTGCTTCACATCCTGCGCCGTCAGCGGGTCGCCGGAATGGAAGGTCACGTTCGGCCGAAGCTTGAACGTATAGGTCAGGCCGTCCTCGCTGATGGTCTGCTCGGCCACGAGGCCGGGAGCGACGTCACCCGCGTCGGTCAGCGTGAATAGCGCCTCGTAGACGTTGCCGTTGAAGGCTTCGTTGATGCCCTGGCCGGCGCCGGCGGTGTTGTCCAGGTTCTGCGGTTCATAGAGCGAGCCGATGACGATGGAGGCATCCGGATCGAAGTTTGCGTCCTGCGCGAGCGCTACCGTGCTCGTCGACAGAACCATGGCCAAGGCCGCGGTGGCGAGGATAGAACGCCTTCCTTTCCGGCCCTGTCCTGAAAGTCTGCCAAAGTCGATCGTGTTGCCAGTCATTTCCCTAACTCCTGCATATATGCTCATCACGCGAGGTCGCGCTTGCCATCCGAATGTACACATCGGGCGGTTGCGGCGCATCATACAAATTCCCCACCAATTTAGTGGGAATTTTGGTTCGTTTTGTTTGGCGAAGTTGAAATTTGCACCCGCTGTTGGCATCGGCAAGCGAAGGGCGTTCCTAAAACCGGAGGGCCGCTCCCGCCGGTTCAGCGCTGCGCATATCGCTGCGACCAGCGCCGCGGAATCATCAACACCAGCGTGAACAACAGACCGGAGAGGATTGTCGGGGCCCAGAGCGAGAGCTGTCCGAAGCGGTACTCGAGCATGGCGCCGACGATCGCCCCGCCAAGCATGCCGATCCAGGGCACGATCTGGATCGTCCATTGTATGTTGCCTGTGCCGATGATCCACCGGCCCAAGCCACGGCCGAAGCGGGACAGGGCGCCCGTTACATAGGTGAGACTGATCGGCAGGCCCTCGATATGCTCGACAGAGGCGTTCACGACGCCCATGGCAAGGACGATGAAATAGAAGCGCAGTTCGTTCGGCAGGTGGTCGCCACCTGCGGCGGTAAGGGCGAGGGTGACGGTGACGCCGAAAAGAACGCCGCCCGCACGAAACCTGCTTGAAACGATCGTTCCCATGGCATTGCCGACAACGAAGACCGCGAGCGAGCCGAGAAGGATGAGCGACCGCAGGATGTTGCCTTCGGCGACGGCTGTCGCGGCTCGTGTCGTGTTGCCGCTCATGAAAGAGACGAAGTCGCCGACTGTCAGCAGGCCGATGGCGTCGGTCATTCCGGCCAGAAAGGAAATGAGCGCGACCACGAGAAGCGCGGTCCCGGTTCGCTGGCGCCGCACGATCCGGCGCCTCCGCTGAAACGTCATGATGGTATCCTGCAGGGTTTTGCTGGGGCCGTTAAGTGATGTCGGTGAACAGGTGGCATTTGACCGCTTCGCTTTACTGTCAGCATTTCAGACTGAACCAATGGACGCGAGTCGGTGGCCGCTTGTCCACAGTCCACGGTCCGATTGGATCCACAATTTCATCCTGTGCCGGCAAAAGGATTCGACAGTTGCGGCATTCTGATATATCGCATGATTAATCGTTTAATCACCGATAACGGAAACCACGGCCTTGGCGCGTTCCGGACCAAAACTGACGAGGATTGCCAGAGCACTGGGCGTCTCCGCGGCGACGGTCTCCAACGCGCTCTCCGGTAAGGGGCGTGTCTCTGCCGAAATGGCCGAAAAGATCCGCGCGACGGCCGCCGAACTCGGTTATGTGCCGAGCCTCGCGGGCAGGGCGCTGCGCACCGGCCGCACCGCCGTCATCGGTCTGGTGCTTCCCGATATCGCCAATCCGCTCTTTCCGCAGATCGCGCAGGCAATCGAACTGGCTGCCTCTTCGGCCGGTTACGGCGTTCTGATCGCCGACTCCCGTGGGGACGTCACCACCCAGACCAAGGCCATCGAGCGGCTGATTGATCGCGATGTCGACGGCATGGTCATCGTGCCGCGGCGAGGGACCCGCATCGCCGATGTCGGCTGTCCCGTGGCGGTCATCGATACGCCGTCCACGCCAGGCAATACTGTTGCCGCCGACCATTGGGGCGGGGGCCGCCAGATCGCCGAGCATCTGAAAGCGCTCGGCCACCGGAGCGTGCTCGTCATCGGCAACAATCCGGCCTCCAACGTGCAGAATGACCGCATCGGCGGCATTCGCTCGGCGCTTGCCGAGGACGCATTCGTCGAAACCCTGTGGATCGAACCGCTCGAGCGCGAGCAGGGCAAGGGCTGTCCGCTCGGCCTTGCCGAGAAGGTCGCGCAAGGTTTTACCGCCTTTGCCTGCGTCTCCGATCTTCATGCGCTGAGGGCGCTGACCGAACTGCAGCGCGCCGGCATCAACGTTCCGGAGAGAGCAAGTGTTACCGGCTTTGACGATCTCATTTGGTCGCCTGTGGTAACGCCGGCACTGACCACGGCGCGCATGGACATGACGCGGATCGCCGCGATTGCCGTCGAAGCACTTGTAAAAGCGATCGGCGAGCGCGACCCGACCGATGCCGCCATCGGCGCACCGGTGACCGCCGCTAACGCCGAGGTGCCGATGCAGCTGGTCGTGCGCCAGTCGAGCGCCGCGCCGCCTAGAACACAGTTCCAGCCTGCCCAGACGATCGCCAACGCAAGTACGATTGCCGACGCCAGAACCTCAGCCCCCGAAGGAGAACACCAGCCATGAAGAAGATCCTGCTCGCCTCCAGCGCGCTTTTACTCGTCGCTGCACATGCCGCTTCCGCCCAGGAAAAGACGCTGACCATTTCCGTCTACGGTTTTGCCCAGGACGCTTTCAAGGAACTGGTCTACACGCCCTTCGAAGCCAAATGCGGCTGCAAGCTGGTCGTCGAGACCGGCAACAGCGTTGAGCGCCTCGCAAAGATGGAGGCCAACAAGGCAAGTCCGGTCGTCGATATGGCCGTCGTCTCCATGGCTGACGCTCTTTCGGCCTCGCGCGCCGGCCTGATCGAAAAGATCGACAACACGAAGCTCACGAACTTCAACAAGCTCTACGACCTTGCCAAGGACCCGAACGGCGACGGCATGAGCGTCGGCTACACCTTTTACGCAACGTCGATCGTCTACCGATCCGACAAGATGGAAGTGAACTCCTGGGCCGACCTGCTCGACGAGAAGAATGCCAGCCATGTCGCCTTCCCGAACGTCACCACAAACCAGGGCCCGCCAGCGCTCTACATGGTCGGTGAGGCGATCGGCAAGAATACGCCGGATCTGAAGGAAGCCATCGCCGCCGTCGGCGCGAAGAAGGACGAGATCGTCACGTTCTACGTCAAGTCTTCGCAGCTCGTGCAGCTGATGCAGCAGGAAGAAATCTGGGCAGCACCTATCGGTCGCTTCTCCTGGGAGGGTTTCACCAAGCTCGGCCTGCCGATCAAGTGGGCGACGCCGAAGGAAGGCCAGACGGGCGGCATGAACGTCATGGTTCTGACCAAGGGTGCCAAGAACCAGGATCTGGCGCTGGAATTCATGGACTTCTGGCTCTCGACCGAAATCCAGACGGCACTTGCCGAAAAGCTGGTCGACAGCCCGGCCAACAAGGACGTCAAGGTCGCGCCGGAAATCGCTGAAAACCTCACCTATGGCGAGGAAACCGTGAAGAGCCTCAAGCTCATTCCGTCGGCCGTCGCTCTCGACAACCGCGAAGCCTGGCTTTCCGAGTGGAACGCCCAGGTCGGCCAGTAACAGCCATCGACAAACGCCCCCATCGCCGTGATGGGGGCAGTTTTGCGGGTCGGCCGGCAACCTTTGAGCCGATCCCGCAGTGAATGAACGCGACGAAAGGAAGACCAGGGATGTTTCAGAACCGCGCCGAGGCACTGGCGCTCGCTTTGCCGGCGGCGGTCTTTGCGGCGATCGTCTTTCTGGCGCCCGTCGTCATTCTGCTCGCCGAAGGCTTTCGTAGCGCCGACAGCTGGTCGCTGACCGCTTATGTCGATTTCTTCACCGACCCGCTGAACCGCACGGTCTTCCTGCGCACGTTCCGGCTCGGTCTGATGGTGACTGCCGTCTCGGCCGTGCTCGGCTATGCCGCTGCCTTTGCGATCGTCAATCTTTCGCCGCGCAGCAAGGGGCAGATGATCGGCCTTGTCGTGCTGCCGCTGATGATTTCGTCGGTCGCCCGCACCTATGCCTGGATCGTCATTCTCGGGCGCACCGGCATTGTCAACCAGGCGCTGCAGCTCATCGGCCTTTCGGACGAACCGATCCGCTTTCTCTTCACCGAGACAGCCGTGTTTATCGGCCTGTTGCAGCTGTTCCTGCCGCTGATGATCCTGTCGCTGATCAGCGCGCTCGAGAACATGCCGAAGGATGCCATTCCGGCGGCGCGCGTGCTGGGTGCCAACTGGTTCCAGGTGTTCTGGAAGGTCATTCTTCCGCTCACAAAGGAAGGTCTCGTCATTGGCGGTACCCTGGTCTTCACCGGTTCGCTGACTGCCTATATCACCCCGGCAATCCTCGGTGGCTCCAAGGTGCTGATGCTCGAAACGCTGCTCTACCAGCGCGTCACCGTCGCCAATGATTTCGTCTCGGCGAGCGTCATTGCCTTCATCCTGATCGTCATGAGCTTTGCCGCCAATCTACTCCTGAAACGGCTCGCCACCGCGAGGAACAAGCGATGACCCCCCGCGTCTTTTCTCCCCTCGTCCTGTTTCTGGTGATCGCCTTCCTGATCGGGCCGTTCTTCATCATCGTCGCGGCATCACTGTCGGGCGGCGAGACCCTGGCTTTCCCGCCACAGGGCTTCTCGCTGAAATGGGTCGCCAAGGTCTTCACCGTCGAAAGCTTCCGTGAAAGCTTCGCCGTGTCGATGTTCCTTGCCATCGGTGGTACCGCGATGGCGCTGGTGCTTGGCATTCCCGCTTCCTACGCGCTTTCGCGCTACAAGCTGCCCTTCGGCGAAACCATCCGCACGATCGTGTCGTTGCCGATCATCGTGCCTGGTATCATCGTCGGCCTGGCGCTGCTGCGCTATATCGTCGTACCTTTCGGCTTCAACATCACGCTGGCGCTCTTCCTTGCGCATACGGCGCTGGTGCTGCCCTATGCTGTGCGTGTCGTCTCAGCGAGCCTCAACAATCTGCGCTCCGATATCGAGGAAGCGGCAGTGCTGCTCGGCTCTTCGCGCGCCGGAGCCTTCTTCCGGGTGGTGATGCCGAATATTCGCAGCGGCATTCTCGCCGCCTTCATTCTCGGCTTCGTCACGAGCTTCAACCAGGTGCCGGTCTCGCTGTTCCTGTCCGGTCCTGGCGTTCGCACGCTGCCGATCGACATGCTCTCCTATATGGAGATCACCTATGACCCGTCGGTGGCCGCTCTTTCAGCGCTGCTCGCCTTCATGTCCATCGGCATCGTTTTCCTTGCCGAACGCTTCCTAGGATTTTCCCGCTATGTCTGACGCTTCCTTCCTCAGCCTCGAAAAACTCACGCTCGCCTATGGCGATACCGTTGCGGTGAAGGATCTCGACCTGTCGATCCGCAAGGGCGAACTGGTGGCGTTCCTCGGTCCATCCGGCTGCGGCAAGACGACGACGATGCGCTCGATTGCCGGGCTGCTGACGCCCGCCTCGGGCCGCATTAGCCTCGACGGTGTCGACATCACGCGGGTTTCCGCCAACAAGCGTTCGGTCGGGCTCGTCTTCCAGTCCTATGCGCTTTTTCCGCATCTGTCGGTTTTCGAAAACGTCGCCTTCGGCCTGCGCCTGAAGAAGCAGCCGGCAAACGACATCGAGACGCGTGTGACCGCCGGCCTCAAATCCGTCGGCTTGTCGAAGTTCGCCACGCGCAAGCCGGCCGAGCTTTCCGGCGGCCAGCAGCAGCGCGTCGCGCTTGCCCGCTCGATGGTGATGGAACCGAAGGTCCTGCTGCTCGACGAGCCGTTGTCGAACCTCGACGCCCGGCTGCGGCTGGAGATGCGCACCGAGCTGCAGCGTGTGCAGAAGGAAACTGGCGTGACGATGATCTTCGTCACGCACGATCAGGGCGAGGCGCTGTCGCTTGCTGACCGGATCGTGGTGATGCTCAACGGCGCCATCGAGCAGATCGGCACGCCCGAGGATATCTACAACCGCCCGGTTTCCCGCTTCGTTGCCGACTTCGTCGGCTTCGAGAACATTTTTGCAGCCGAAGGCGGCAAGCTCAAAGCCGCAAACGGCCCGATTTCTCTTTCCGAATCCCTGCCGCCTGACACGGCAGGGCTTGCGTGGCGTCCGCGCATGGTGACCCTTGGTTCAGGTCCTTTCCAAGGCACTGTGCGCGGAGCCTCTTTCTCAGGCAGCACACGCGAATACCTGCTCGATACGCCGCTCGGCGCGATCAAAGCCGAAGAGGATGCGGGCCTGGTTGCGCACCAGCCGGGCACGGAACTTACCTTCGATCTGCCGGTCGCCAAGGCGGCCCGGCTTGAGCGGTTCGGGTAACCAACTATGGGCATCTGGATCGATACGGATATGGGTTTCGACGACATCGCTGCGGTGCTCGTCGTTCTTCATGCCAATGAAACGATTGACGGCATCTCGCTCGTGTTCGGCAACACGCCGCTCGAGCAGGTCAAGCGCAATGCAGCGAGTGCGGCGATGGCATTCGGCTGGTCGTTTCCCATCCATGAGGGCCGCGCCTTGCCGGTGCTCGGCAAGCTCGAAACCGCGGAGCGGATCCTCGGGCAAACCGGCATGCCGACCGTCGGCCTGACGCTTCCGGCGGCCCCGCCGCTGCCGACGAGCGACGCCTTCGCCGCGCTCTGCCGCTGGTTGGAGGAAGCCGAGGAACCGCGTCGTATCCTGGCGCTCGGGCCGCTGACCAACCTTGCCGCGCTCTGCCTTGCCCGCCCGGATCTGGCCGCGAAGATCACCGACCTGACCTGGATGGGCGGTGGCGTGACCAGCGGCAACCATACGGCCTCCGCCGAGTTCAACGCTTTCGCCGACCCGGAAGCACTGGCGATCGTGCTGGCGCACGAATTGCCGCTGCGCATGGTCGACCTCGACCTTTGCCGCAAGGTCTTCGCCTATCCCGATGATATTGCACCCATTCGTGCCACGGGCGGTGTCAATGCCACGCTGATCGCCGATCTGCTGTCCGGCTATGTGTCCATTGGTACCAGCCGCGGCCGGCCGGGCATGGCGATCTACGATCCGACCGCTGCGGTTGCATTCGTCAATCCGGGGGCGATTTCCTTCCGCAAGGCGCGCATCGATGCGGAGCTTGCAGGCTCGCTGACGCGTGGGCGCACCGTGGTCGAGATGCGTGAAAGCCACGCAGCCTTCAATGCCGAGTATGCGACTGACGTGCATGCGGAAACGGCGCGCGCGCAAATCCTCGGCGCCCTGATGAAGGAAGCCGCCAAGTGACGCGTCTGCAGGAACCGATGGACCTGATGGATCCGGCGCTGCGCACGCGCGCGGTTGCCGCGGCACGGGGTGCGGACGCATTCGATATGCTCATCACCGGCGGCGTCGTCGTCGACATGGTCACCGGTGAAAGGCGCGCTGCCGATGTGGGCCTTGTCGGTCCGCTGATCGCCAGCGTGCATGCCCCCGGTAGCCGCAGCGACGCCGCCTCGATGGTCGATGCCTCCGGCGCCTTCCTGTTGCCGGGCCTGATCGACACGCACATGCATGTCGAAAGCTCGATGGTCACGCCCGCAACCTATGCCAATGCGGTGCTGCCGCGCGGCGTCACGACCGTAGTCTGGGACCCGCACGAATTCGGCAATGTCTGCGGCATGGCCGGCGTTCGCTGGGCTGCAGACGCCATCGTGGACCTGCCGTTGCGCTGCGTTCTGCTGGCGCCTTCCAGCGTGCCATCAGCGCCTGGCCTGGAATTGGCGGGCGCCGACTTCGATGCCGATGCCATCGCCACGATGCTTTCCTGGCCCGAGATCGGCGGCATCGCCGAGATGATGAACATGCGCGGCGTTATCGATGGCGATCCGCGCATGCACGCAATCGTCCAGGCAGGGCTTGCCGCGGGCAAGCCGGTCAACGGCCACGCGCGCGGCCTTGCCGGTGCGGACCTGCAGGCATTCGTGACCGCGGGCGTCAGCTCGGACCACGAACTGGTTTCTTCGGACGACCTGATGGCCAAGCTTCGCGCCGGGCTCTCGATCGAACTGCGCGGCTCGCACGATCACCTATTGCCCGAGTTCGTCGAGGCGCTGAATACACTCGGCCATCTGCCGCAAACCGTGACGCTTTGCACTGACGATGTCTTTCCTGATGATCTCGATCGCTCGGGTGGGCTCGACGACGTCGTGCGGCGGCTCGTGCGCTATGGCCTAAGGCCCGAATGGGCGCTTCGCGCCGCGACGCTGAACGCCGCGACCCGCCTCGGCCGTGCCGACCTCGGCCTCATCGCCCCCGGACGGCGCGCCGATATCGTGATCTTCGAGGATCTTACCGATCTCGCGGCCCGTGCCGTGATCGCCGGCGGCAAACAGGTCGCCGTTGCCGGACGGATGATCGATGCCCTGCCGAGGACCAATGTAGAAGCGCTTGCCGGCACCATGAAAATCGAGCCATTGAGCGAGACCGATTTCGCCATTGCGTCGACCGGTTCAAAGGTGAGGGTCGCTACGGTCGATCGCCCGCGCTTCACGCAGTGGGGCGAGGTTCTGGCCGCGGTCGAGAATGGCTTCGTCGTTCCGCCGCAAGGCGCAACGTTGATCGCCGTCGCTCATCGCCACGGCCGCGCCGACAGCAAGCCGCGCGTCGGCCTGCTTACCGGTTGGGGAGAGTGGCGCGGTGCATTCGCGACCACCGTTTCACACGACAGCCACAACCTGACAGTCTTCGGCGGCAATGCCCGCGACATCATGGAGGCGGCCAATGCCGTCATCGCCGCCGGTGGCGGCATGGCTGTCGCATCGGCGGGCAAGATCGACGCGGTCCTGCCGTTGCCGCTCTGCGGCCTCGTCTCCGATGCACCGTTGGCCGATGTGTCTGCCGGCTTTGCCGCCCTGCGCGATGCTGTCGGGCGGATCGTCGATTGGCAGCCGCCTTACCTCGTCTTCAAGGCCTGCTTCGGGGCAACGCTTGCCTGCAATGCAGGGCCGCACCAGACCGATCGCGGCATCGCCGATGTGCTAACCGGAAAGCTTCTCGAAAATCCGGTGCTCGAAGTCCTCTGAGGCATCAAGCACGGCGACGATTGTCGCCCTCAGACTGCTGACAACGTCAGTACGAGGAGTAAGGAAGGCTCGGCGTTAGCCAAATTCTCCTTCATTCCTGTGCCTGTCACAGGAATCTGGCCAGCCCAAGTCCTTGGGCTGAACGGTCTTTTGACCTGACGGACGTCAGCTCGCTGGATTCCGGCACGGGGCAGGAATGAGGCAGAACTGAGCGAGCCTTTCGTCAACCAGGCATTCTCAAGCTTTGTCATCATGCTCAGGCGTCGATTGACGCCCCGCTGATCCCTTCGGCAACCACCGGCCTCTACCGAAGGGGCGCGACGTTTCGGAGCAGCGGACATTCTGAGCGACGGCGATACATGTTCAGAGGCCGGCCGAAGCACTCAGTTCCTGTTCCACCAATGTCGTCCAGAAGGTGGTGCCCGGACCAATCGCGTCGTCGTTGAAGTCATAGGCCGTGTTGTGGTGCAGTGCGCCGTCGACGGCGGGTCCGTTGCCGAGCCAGACGTAGCAGCCGGGAGCTTCGAGACCAAAGAAGGCGAAGTCGTCGCCGGCGGTCGATGGCGGAAACTGCGTGCGGGTCTTTTCGCCGAAGACGGCACGGGCTGCCGAAAGGGCGCGTTCGCTGGCGCCGGCGTCATTGACCACGGGCGGAATGCGACGCTCGAACGCGTAGTCGACCTTGATGCCATACATCTCGGCCGTACCGCGCGCCAGCCGGCCGATCTCTTCCTCGAGCTGATCGCGAACATGAGGCGTGTAGGCGCGCGCCGTGCCGCCGATCTCGACCGTATCGGGAATGACGTTGAGCGCCTTCGGGTCGCCGGCGCGAACGGAGCAGGCGCTGACGACGGCCGGCTGTAGCGGATCGACGACGCGGCCGACGATCGATTGCAGTGAGGCGAGGAACGTGCCGGCTGCCGTCACCGGGTCGCGGCCGAGATGCGGCTTGGCGCCGTGGGTGCCGACGCCGCGGAAAGTCAACCGCCAGCTGTCGGACGAGGCGAGCTGCGGCCCGGCGACGACGGCCATCTCGTCGGGGGCAAGGCCAGGCATGTTGTGCAGGCCGTAAACCGCGTCGCAGGGGAAGAGCCGGAAGAGGCCATCCTCGACCATGCGCTTGGCACCGCCACGACCTTCTTCGGCCGGCTGGAAGATGAAATGCACCGTGCCGGAAAAATTGCGCGTCCTGGCGAGATGGCGGGCGGCGCCAAGCAGCATGGCGGTGTGGCCGTCATGGCCGCAGGCATGCATCTTGCCGGCTTCCTTCGATTTGTACGGCCGGTCGGCAAGTTCCGGCATGGCAAGCGCATCCATGTCGGCGCGCAGGCCGATCGAGCGGGTGCCGTTGCCGATTTGCAGCGTGCCGACGACGCCGGTTTTTCCAAGGCCACGGTGGATTTTAAGCCCGGCTTCTTCAAGCAGTTTCGCGACCAGATCGCTTGTGCGAACCTCCTCGAAGCCAAGCTCCGGATGGGCGTGGAGATCACGACGGAATTCGGTGAGGAAGGGCAGATCGTTGGTGATCCCATCTGGCACGCGCATTGTCTGGCAGTTCCTTGCATGTCTGTCGGAGAAGGGCCGTCGAATTCCCCAGATTTGCGTCTGCCGGGGCGCCCTTTCGGTTTGATCGAAGTGGTAAACGGTATAGACGAAAACCGCCGGAACCAGAACAGTGCGCCGGCGTTTTCATCGCCTTTCGTTCGAAGCCTTGGTGGCGCAGAAGAGGACAGTACCGATGCAGCCGCATGAATTCTGGCAGGATGTGTTCCCGCCGAAAAGTTTCGATACTGGAAGCGGTTATCGGGATTTCTTCCCGGCAACTCTCGAAGACGGTCGCCAGATCCTGTTGCCGATCCGGCAGCTCTCCGATGGCAAACACGCGCTGGCCTCGCTGATCATCAACCAGGCGAGTTTTGCGGTCGAAGAAGCGCTGGCAACGGAACTGGCCACCAGGCTCGCGCCGTTAAAACCGGATGTCATCGCCGGTCTGCCGACGCTGGGGCTGACCCTGGCAGCTGCCGTCGCCCGCAAGCTCGGCCATGCCCGTTACGTGCCGCTCGGAACGTCGCGCAAATTCTGGTATGTCGACGATCTCTCTGTGCCGCTGTCGTCGATCACCACGCCCGACCAGAAGAAACGGCTCTACGTCGATCCGCGCATGCTGCCGCTGCTTGAGGGCAAGCGCGTTGTGCTCGTCGACGACGTCATCTCCAGCGGCACGTCGATCGTTGCCGGCTTGACGCTGATGGAGACTTGCGGCGTCGAGCCGATCGCAATCGGTGCAGCCATGCTGCAGACCGAGCGTTGGCGACAGCCTCTGGCCGATCTTGCGCCGCGTTGGCCGGAGTGCGTGGTCGGTGTGTTCCGCACGCCGTTGCTGGCCCGAGGGGAAGACGGCGCCTGGCGCGCCGCCTGAGCCTTATCGCCGATAAAGTGCCCGCGCTATTGCGCCGGCCGGACCTCGTAATAGACGGTCGCAGCAGTGCCGGCGGTCTTGGCGATGGTGTAGACGTCGTAGGACGCCTGCGGATCGTTGCCCATGCCAAGCGAACCTGCGGGCATGCCGGGCACGGCAATGCCAGCAATGTCCGGCTTTTCGGACACAAGCTTCTGTACGGCCTCAAGCGGCACATGCCCTTCTACGACATAACCGTCGATGACGGCGGTGTGGCACCCCTCCATGTCGGCCGGCACGCCGAGCCGGGACTTGATCGGCGTCATGTCGGCTTCGTCGCGGATATCGACCTTGAAGCCTGCTGCCTCCATGGCTTCCGCCCATTGTTCGCAGCAGCCGCATTGCGGATCCTTGTAGATCGTCATCGGGCCTGCTGCGATCGCCACACCGGCCGTGAGCATCGTCATGCCCATGATCGCACCGGCGATGAAATGTCTGCGTTTGAGGTCCATCATCGGACGCTCCTTTCTTTTCAGTTCGGCCTCGTCGTCCAAGGCCCGGAATTGTCGTTATACCGGGCCTTGGACATTGGATTACTTGATCTCGGTCACAGTGAGCTTGCCATCGACCCGGTCGGCGACGAATTCGATCGCAGTGCCTTCCTTGAGCTTGGCCAGTATCGCATCATCCTTGACCCGGAACACCATGGTCATCGCAGGCATGTCGAGGTTCTTGAGATCCTCATGGGCGATGGTCACCTTCTTGGCCGAGGCGTCGAGCTTCTTGACCGTCCCCTTGGTGAATTCCGCAGCTTGGGCGGAAGCGGCGATGGCGAGAGCGGCAAACAATGTGAGGAGCGTTTTCATAGTGTCATCCTTTCAGTGGGTTACAGTTATTTCTTCACGACTTCGAGCGGCCCATGCATGCCGGCGTCGTAGTGGCCGGGGACCAGGCAGGCGAACTGGAACGTGCCGTTGTTGGTGAAGGTCCAGACGATCTCGCCGGATTTGCCGGGCTCGAGCCGGATGGCGTTCGGATCAGCGTGTTCCATGTCCGGAAACTTCTCCATCGCGGCCTTGTGCTCCTGGATCTGCGCCTTGTCGTCGAGCACGAACTCATGTTCGAGTTCGCCGACATTCTTGATTGCGAAGCGCACGGTCTGCCCCTGGCGGACCTTGATGCTTGCCGGCGTGAAGATCATCTTGCCGTCGTCGGTTTCCTTCATCGTCACGCGTACGGTCTGGGTCGCCTTCTTGGCGTCGCCCGGTTTGCCGACCGACATGACATCATGACCGCCGGCGTGAGAGCCGCTGGCCAGCATCGGCGAGGCGAGCGAGGAAGCGGCGAGGAACGCCAGCGCGAAAAGTGTCGTCTTCATCTTGGTTTCCTTGGTTGTTTTGGAAGAGGTCATTGCGGTCAGCCCTTTTTTGCGGGAGGCGGCGTAATCACTGTCTTGGCATCGGTTGCCCGGGTGGTCTCCGGCAGCGCGCCGGTCCATTCCCAAGCCTGTGTTCCCGGAGGGTTTTCGTACCAGCCGGGGTCGCTGTAATCGCCGGCGGAGATGCCTTCGCGCACCTTCACCACCGAGAACATGCCGCCCATCTCCAATGCGCCGTGCGGGCCCCAGCCTGTCATCATCGGGATGGTGTTGTCGGGAAGCGGCATTTCCATTTCGCCCATGTCGGCCATCCCGGCCGTGCCCATGGGCATGTAGTCGGGCTTGATCTTGCGGATCTTGGCCGCGACCTGGGTCTTGTCGGTGCCGATGAAGGTCGGGATATCGTGGCCCATCGCGTTCATCGTGTGGTGCGATTTGTGGCAATGGATCGCCCAATCGCCTTCGTATTTAGCGTCGAACTCGTAGGCGCGCATTGCGCCGACGGGAATGTCGATCGAGACTTCCGGCCACCGGGCCTCCGGGCGAACCCAGCCGCCATCGGTGCAGGTCACTTCGAAATCGTAGCCGTGCATGTGGATCGGATGGTTGGTTATGGTGAGGTTGCCGACGCGCACGCGCACCCGATCGTTCTTGGAAACGACCAGCGGATCGATGTCCGGGAAGATGCGGCTGTTCCAGCACCACATGTTGAAATCCGTCATCTCCATGATGCGCGGAACATAGGTGCCGGGGTCGATGTCATAGGCGTTGAGCAGGAAGACGAAGTCGCGGTCAACCCGCATGAAGGCCGGATCCTTGGGATGGATGACGAAGAAGCCCATCATGCCCATGGCCATCTGTACCATCTCGTCGGCATGCGGGTGGTACATGAAGGTCCCGGACTTCACGAGGTCGAACTCGTAGACGAACGTCTTGCCGGCCGGGATATGCGGCTGCGACAGGCCACCGACACCATCCATCCCCGATGGCAGGATCATCCCGTGCCAATGGATCGTCGTGTGTTCCGGCAGTTTGTTGGTGACGAAGATGCGCACCCGGTCGCCCTCGACTGCCTCGATCGTTGGGCCGGGAGACTGGCCGTTATAGCCCCAGAGATAGGCGGTCATTCCGTCTGCCATCTCACGCTCCACCGGTTCGGCGACGAGGTGAAACTCCTTGACGCCGTTGTTCATCCGGTGCGGCAGCGTCCAGCCATTGAGCGTGACGACCGGGTTGTAGTCCGGCCCGCTCGTCGGCACGAGCGGTTTTTGCGTGGCGGCGTTGTCCATGCCTGCCGCCTCCGGCAGGCCGGAGGTCGAGGTTTGCGCCCAGGCGGTGGTAGAAACGAGTGCCGCGCCGGCACCGAGGATTTGTCGTCTGTTGAACATGGTCATCGTTCCTTTCAATCCGCATCCGCTGCGGCAGGAGCGGCGGTCTCGACCGCAGTGCCTTCTTCCCCGCCGCCATGGATGGCCGTCATCAGATCGGCGTCCGCCAGCCAGAAATCGCGTTTGGCGTTGATGGAGAGGATCACCGAGTCCACCTTGGCGCGCGTGTCGGCGAGCATTTCGAAGGTGCTGGTGATCATGCCGTTGTAGCTGAGGGTGGCCTCTTCCTCGATCTTGCTGCGCAAGGGCACGACGTTGTTGCGATAGTGTCTGGCGATATCGTAGCGCGATCGATAGGCCTGATAGGCCGAGCGAGCTTCCGAGCGGACGTTGACGGCCTTCTCGGCAAGCAGGTTGGCAGCGCGCATATGCGCCAGTTCCGCCTTGCGCAAGCGCGCCTGGCCGGTGTCGAAGATCGGGATGGAGAACTCCAACTCACCCTGGCCGGTGGTCTCGACCTTGGTGTCCCCGTCTTCGCGTTCGCGCTCGGCTTCTGCCCCTGCGACGAGCGTGAGTTCGCTGACGAAGCGTGTCACCTCGGTCAATCGATAGGACTTTGCCACGGCCTCAAGCTCGAGGCGGGCCATCTGCAGGTCGACACGGCGCTTGAGCGCTTCGCCCTCGATGCTGTTCCGGTGGGCGAGGGTCTTCGGCAGGTCGGGCAGTCGGTTCGGGACCTGGTAGTCGGCGTCCGCTCCCCAGAGACCCATTTTCCGGGTGAGGCTTTCCTTGGCAAGTCGTGCCGCAAGCCGGGCTTGCGCCACCTGGCCGGCGAGTTCGGCATTGAAGACGTGCTCGCGTGCCTGGTCACCCTTGCCCATAGAACCGGTTTCGCCCAGCTTGGCGGCGAGTTCGGAGGATGCGTCGGCTGCGGCCTGCGCCCGGTTGAGCTGCCCGACCGTTTCCCAGGCCGAAACCGTCTCGACCCATGCGCGCCGGGTTTCTGCCGCAAGCGCAAGCGTTCGAAGGGCCGCCGCAAGTTGCGCCTGGCGAAAGCGGGTGTCGGCAACGGCGATGGTCTTCTCCCGCGTCATGAGCGCCAGGATATTGGTGGTGATCAGCCCCTCAATGGCGCGATAGGCTTGAAGCTCCGGCGCCCCGATCCCGGTGGTACCGATCGAAACAGTCGGGTTGAGGAGCATCGTTGCCTGCCAGGCATCCGCCGACGCATCGCCGAGATCGGCATAGGCGGCCTGCAGGCCCCTGTTGTTGAGAAGCGCGATCTGCACGGCGGTGTCGGCATCGACCGATTTGCGTGCCAGCAGGGCTTTCACCTGTGCTTCAGCCTTTGCGGCCTGCTCGCGGTTCTGGATCCAGACGCTTCTCTTCGCAGTGCCTGCGCTGACCTTGGCCTCGACCGCGGTAAAGCCGGCGTCCTTTGCCGAATATTCTGCGGTTGTGGTGCAGCCGGCAAGCGCCAGCGGCAAGCCGATGATCGCGGCGAGCTTGAACCTTTGCCTGCTCATGATGCGCCTCCCTTGGCGGGAGACTGGGCGTCGTTGAGCGGCACCCAGCGTTTTGGACCGACAGGCTCACGGTGGACATAGCCGGCAACAGGGCTTCGGTAAGCCTGACCGCCGGCGCCAGTGGAACTTTGCGAGGGATCGGCGAGGCTTGTGACCTCGGCAGGCATCGTGGTGGCGCATCCGCCCAAAAGGATGGGCAGGAGCGCCATGGGAAACAGACGTTTCATGGTTCAACCTGAAATGTGAATGATGGATATCGGCGTCCGACCGGCAAAGCCGGGCAGGCCAAGACCGCGCGTGCGGTCAGCTGTTCACGAAATCAGGCTCTTGGAGGGCGATGCAGACCAGCGGGCTCGCCTGGGCTGAGTTGCGACTGCAGGCCGAAGCTTAAAGCGGAGCGTGGAAGACCGAAGCGGGCTTCACCGGCGTCGGCAAGAACGGCAACGGACGCACAGAAGGTCTTGCAGCAATCCTTCTTGTCGGCCTTGCTGCTATCGCCGATGGGTTTTGCCTTGCCGCTTTCGGCACTTGGGCAATGCTCGTTCAGCGCTGAGGCACTGATATCGACCGAGGCATCTGTCTGCATCGCCGCGTGCTTTTGCATCGCCGCGTGCATCTGCATGGCTGTGTGTGATGCGACATGGGTCATGCCGGCGGCGCTGGAAAAGGGCAGCACAGCCAGCGACAGCATCGTCACCAGCTTGAGCATCGTCAGCAGACGCTGATATGCAGTTCGTACCTTTTCCATCATCAATCCGTAGAAACGCTGTCGATTCCTGTCAATGCTACCGGCGGGACCGAGGCTCACGAATGCGTGAGCCTCGGTCAGTTTCGGTCTTCAGGCCTGTCGGCGATTGCGGACCGGGTCGATGCCGGCCGGGCCGAAGCGCGCGGGCTCGAGGGCCTTGCCCGGTTCGTTGGCCATGTCGGCGAGATCGTCGAGGATCGGGCAATCCGGTCGTCCGTCGCCGTGGCAGTTGGCGGCCAGATGCTTGAGCGTCCGGCTCATAGCCTTCAACTCCTCCGCCTTGCGCTCGAGGATATCGACGTGTTCGAGCGCGATCTTCTTCACCTCACTGCTGGCGCGCGAACGATCGCGCCAGAGTGTCAAGAGGTCGGTCATCTGCTCGACGGTGAAACCGAGATCGCGGGAGCGGCGGATGAAGCGCAGGGTGTGGACGTCGTTGTCGCCGTAGTTGCGATAGCCGGCCTCGCTGCGATCGGCCGGAGGAATGAGGCCGATCGTTTCGTAATAGCGGATCATCTTCGTCGAGACGCCGGAGGCGCGTGCGACTTCGCCGATGTTCATGGCTTCACCTTTCAAGAGGCGCGCAGAGCGCGGGCATTCATGTCGAATATAGGAACTCTCCCCGGCGGACGCCATGCGGGCGTGTCCCGCCGGGGAGAGGCTTTGATGTTATCGCGCCGCTGGCGTTTGCGCGACGACGCCGCGAAAACCCCTCAGCCGAAGCGCGTTTCCGAGCACGAAGACGCTGGAAAGCGCCATGGCACCGGCGGCGAAGATCGGCGACAGCAACAGGCCATAGGGCGGATAAAGCGCGCCCGCTGCAACCGGGATCAGGACCGCGTTATAGGCAAAGGCCCAGAACAGGTTTTCTTTGATGTTGCGGATCGTTGCCTTCGACAGCGCGATCGCGTTGGGCACGCCCAGGAGATCGCCGGACATCAGCACAACATCGGCGCTTTCGATCGCGACATCGGTGCCGGTACCGATCGCAAGTCCGACATCGGCTTCGGCAAGAGCAGGCGCATCGTTGATACCGTCGCCGACGAAGGCGACGGCGCAGCCGTCAGCCTTCAGGCGCTTCAGAGCGGCAACCTTGCCGTCGGGCAGCACCTCGGCGATGACTTCGTCGATCCCGAGCTTGGCGGCGATCGCTTCGGCCGTCCGGCGGTTGTCGCCGGTAATCATCGCCACCTTGAGACCGAGATCGTGCAACATGCGGATCGCCTGCGGCGTCGTTTCCTTGATCGGGTCGGCAACGGCGATGATGGCGGCAAGCTTGCCGTCGATTGCTGCATAGAGCGGGCTCTTGCCTTCCGACCCGAGGCGGGCTGCCTGGTCGGCAAACACCGAGACGTCGAGCTTCAGCCGGGTCATCAGCCGATCGGCGCCGACATGGATGCTCCGCCCATTCACCGTGGCGCTCGCGCCGAATCCGGGAACAGCCTCGAAGTTCGCGGCGGTCGGAATGGCGATGCCTTCGGACTTCGCCGCTTCGACGATTGCCTCGGCGATCGGGTGTTCCGATCGGGTTTCGACGGCGGCGACGAGTGCAAGCACCTCGCTGCGCTCAAAACCGGCTGACGTGTCGAGATCGGTCAGTTCCGGGCGACCCTTGGTGAGCGTGCCCGTCTTATCGACGGCAATGATCTCGGCATTGCGCAGTGTCTGCAACGCCTCTCCCTTGCGGAACAGCACACCCATCTCGGCGGCACGACCGGTGCCGACCATGATCGAGGTCGGGGTCGCTAGGCCCATCGCGCAGGGGCAGGCGATGATCAGCACCGCGACGGCGTTGACGAGCGCGAAGGTCAGCGCGGGATCCGGGCCGAAGACGAGCCAGATCGCGAAAGTAAGGACTGCCATGGCGATGACGGCCGGAACGAACCAGGCCGTCACCTTGTCGACCAGCGACTGGATCGGCAGCTTGGCGCCCTGGGCCTGTTCGACCATGCGAATGATCTGGGCAAGCACAGTGTCGGCACCGACCTTGGTGGCGCGGAAGGTGAAGGAGCCTGTTTTGTTGATGGTGCCGCCGACGACGTCGGCGCCGGCGATCTTCTCGACGGGAACCGGCTCGCCGGTGATCATCGATTCGTCGACGTAGGAATTGCCATCGACAACGGTACCGTCGACTGGCACGCGGTCGCCGGGGCGCACCAGCACGGTGTCGCCGGCATGCACGTCGGCGAGCGGAATCTCGATCGTTTCCCCATCGCGAACGACGCGCGCCGTCTTTGCCTGCAGGCCCATCAGGTGCTTGATCGCTTCCGAGGTGCGGCCCTTGGCGCGGGCTTCAAGCACCCGACCGAGCAGGATCAGCGTCACGATGACGGCCGCGGCTTCATAATAGACGTTGGCCGTGCCCTCGGGCAAAAGCCCAGATGCGAAGGTGGCGACGACCGAATAGCCCCAGGCGGCGGCCGTGCCGATGGCGACGAGCGAATTCATGTCGGGCGCGAGACGCAACAGGGCCGGTATGCCCTTCTGGTAGAAGCGCAAGCCCGGGCCGAAGAGCACGAGCGTCGTCAACACGAACTGCAGATACCAGCTCTCCTGCATGCCGATATTGATCATGACGAAGTCGTGCACGGCCGGGATGAAGTGCGAGCCCATTTCCAGGACGAAGATCGGCAGCGTCAAGGCTGCGGCAACCAGCAACGCGCGGCTGAGACGCCGGCTTTCGCGCTCGCGCTTTTCGGCCTCCTCATCGGTGTTCGCATCGCCGGTGATGCGCTTGGCGTCATAACCGGCGGCGCGCACGGCCTCTTCGAGACTGGCGACTGTTGCAATGCCCTTGGTGAGGCGCACCGAGGCGCGCTCGGTCGCCAGGTTGACGCTGGCGTCAGCGACGCCGGGCACCGCTTTCAATGCCTTTTCGATACGGGCGACACAGGAGGCGCAGGTCATACCTTCGATTGCCAGCTCGATCGATTCCTCAGCGGCGCCATAGCCGCTGTTTTCGATTGCCTTGACGATGTCGGCGGTCTTGGTCGATCCATCGAACCTGACATCGGCCCGTTCCGTTGCAAGGTTGACAGAGGCGGATGTCACCCCTGGGACTGCTCGGATGGCCTTCTCGACGCGCGCGACGCACGAGGCACAGGTCATTCCCTCGACCGGTATGCTGGCCGTCAGGGCGTTGCCGGCGATTGCTACGGCGCTCTTCGTTTCGATGGTGGTCACGGATCCCATGATCGTGCTCCTTTTCCTTTTCTTTTATCGGAAGATGGGGCTTCCAACGATGGGAAGGTCAAGGGCGGATTGAAACATTTCTTCATGCAGCAAGGCATCGCATTCAAATGCTCAGTGCTGGTGATGCGAATGCACGACGGCGTGACCCTTGCCACGTGCAATCAGCCAGCGATTGACGGGAAACGCGGCGGCCCCGGCAACAAGGAGCGCGACCGCAAGGCTCGCCCAGAAGAGGAGAGACGTTACGCCTGCATCCATCGCTCCGGGGATGAACAGCATCAGGGCGTTGTCGACGATTTCCATGATGACGATGGACGCCGTGTCGGCGGCAAGCGCCAGCTTCAGGACCACCGCGAACGGCATGCCTGCCTTCAGCAGCGGAAACATGGTCAGGCCGTAGCCGAAGACAAAGGCAAGGAAGACGGCGAGTGCAATGGTCTGGACATTGCCCCAACCAAGCGCCGAGCCGATGACCATGCCGAGCACCTCGCCGATGGCGCATCCTGTCAGGCAATGCACCGTGGCAGAGAGCGCGAGACAGTTGAGTGACATGCTTTCGGGTTTCGAGGGACTGGCGGTCACGCTGCGGTGATCATGTCGGTGCCCGTCGTGTTCGTCGTGTTGCATGCTCGGTCTCCGTGAAGATGCGGAGCCGGCAAGCTAGAGCTTCCCACCGTTGTAGGGTCAAGGCGTGCGGCGGCGTCAAACGACAAACGCCCCGGCTTTGGGAGCCGAGGCGCGCCAACCGGTGACTGGAGGCACCGTTGCGATCTTGATTTAGAGCTGGCGGCCCTCATAGCCTGCCGTCTTCAGCGCGTCGGCAATCGGGCCGGATGCGGCGGCGGTGTCGACGCTGATTTCGCGCGCGCCGAGATCGACCTTGACGGTTGCCTGCGGATCAACGCTCAGGATCGCCTTTTGCACGACGCCGGCGCAATGTCCGCAGGTCATGTTGTCGATCTTGTAATTCTGCATCGCTTGTCTCCTTCTTTTCGATGTGAGACAAACATGAGGTTTCCCACCGTTGGAAGGTCAAGAGGCCATTCCACTATATTTATTCGGCGTGCTTCGGCCGCCGAACCCGGTGGCGAAAGTGCCAGGAATCGGCCTGCCAATCGGCCGCAACTGCTCCGAAAAATTTGAAAGTCTTTCCTTGTCGAACCCTGGAATAGACGGCTAGCAGTCGGCCGCCGGACGACGCACAATCCGAAGGCTGTGCACAAGGGCATTCGCGTCGTCTCAAGGGGGCGGACGATCGCCCGCCCGGCACGGACCGGAAATGGTCCGTGATGCGATCGCACCGGATAATTCGGGGATGATCGAAATGCACTGGTCGGGTACTGGAGGAGACTGTGGCCCGATCTCTGTCGTTCGGCTGCGTCGTCGCGACGCCGCCAAGGGAGGAAATATGTTTGAACGACTATTCAAGTTAAACGAGCATGGGACGTCCGTGCGCACTGAGGTGATCGCCGGCGTCACGACATTCCTGACGATGTCCTACATCATCTTCGTCAACCCCGACATTCTGTCGTCCACGGGCATGGATAGGGATGCCGTCTTCGTCGCGACCTGTATTGCCGCGGCGCTCGGCTCGGCCGTCATGGCGCTCGTCGCCAACTGGCCGATCGGCATGGCGCCAGGCATGGGCCTCAACGCCTTCTTTGCGTTTACCGTCGTCGCAGCCCTCGGCTTTACCTGGCAGCAGGCGCTGGGTGCCGTGTTCATCTCGGGCATGATCTTCCTGATCCTGACGGTAACAGGGGTCAGAAGCTGGTTGATCGCCGGTATCCCGCATTCGCTCAGAAGCGCGATTGCGACCGGTATCGGTCTTTTCCTCGGCATCATCGCGCTGAAGAATGCCGGCATCGTCGTCGACAATCCGGCGACGCTGGTCGGTCTCGGCGACCTGAAGCAGACCGGACCGCTGCTGGCGATCCTTGGCTTCTTCGTCATTGCAGTGCTCGATTCGCTCAAGGTCCGCGGCTCGATCCTGATCGGCATCCTCGTCGTCACCATTCTGTCGATGCTACTGGGGGTGAGTGAGTTCAAGGGCATTGTTTCCGCGCCGCCGAGCATCGCGCCCACCTTCATGCAGCTCGATATCATGGGCGCGCTCCATGGCGGCTTGCTCCACGTGATCCTCGTCTTCGTGCTCGTCGAAGTCTTCGATGCTACGGGTACGCTGATCGGTGTGGCCAAGCGCGCCAAGCTGGTGGAAGAAGGAAAGCCAAGCCGCCTCGGCCGGGCGCTTCTGGCCGACAGCACCGCCATCGTTGCCGGCTCGCTGATCGGCACCAGCAGCACCACCGCCTATGTCGAAAGCGCCTCCGGCGTCCAGGCAGGCGGTCGCACGGGCCTGACGGCGCTGACCGTCAGCGTGCTCTTCCTTGCCGCCCTGTTCTTCTCGCCGCTGGCAGCGGCCGTTCCGTCCTATGCGACGGCACCGGCTCTGCTCTATGTTGCCGGCCTGATGATGCGCGAACTGACGGAAGTTGACTGGGACGACCTGACGGAAGCGGCGCCTGCCGCACTCACGGCACTGGCCATGCCCTTCACCTACTCGATCGCCAACGGCCTTGCCTTCGGCTTCGTGAGCTATGTCGTGCTCAAAGTGTTCACCGGCAAGTGGAGCGTCATCCATCCGGCAACGCAGCTGGTCGCAGCGCTCTTCATCGTGCGCTTCGCCTTCTTCGCCGAATAGGAAAAAGGCCGGGGCAGACAACGCCCCGGCCTCACATAACTTCCCCCGCGAAGCTGGCCGGACTGCAGGCGTTTCCTGCGGCTCCGGTCTTTTTGCGTTTGGCGGTGGTTGGTGGCGCGAGCGCTCCTCAATCAGTATTGCCCGGCCGGCAGATGCACCACGAGGCCGTCAAGCGCGTCGGAAACAGTGATCTGACAGCTGAGCCGGCTTCTTTCGTCCGGATTGACGACGCAATCCAGCATATCCTGCTCCTGATAGTCGGGCGATGGCAGCCGGCCGGCCCATGTCCCGTCGATATAGCAGTGGCAAGTGCCGCAAGCGCAGGAACCGCCGCATTCGGCGGCGATGGCATCTATGCCGTTCTGCACGGCTGCCGACATCACCGACTGGCCGATTTCGGCCTCAACCTCGGTCGATTTCCCCTCGGCATCCACAAAGACAATTCTGGGCATTGCATGGTCTCCACTCAAATCTGAAATCGTGCGAATTGCTTCGCGCTGGAGGGCGCATCTGTTGGCGTTCAGGCCGGCTTGATGGCGATCTGCAGCCGCTTGGGGCCGCGCACCGAAAGGCCTCGCTTGTATTCGGGCTCTTCGTCGACAAGCTCGATCGTCGGGAAGCGCCGCAACAAGGTGCTGAAGATGATGTCCATGTCGAGCCGGGCGAGATGGTTGCCGAGACAGAAATGCACGCCACCGCCAAAGGCCAGATGCCTGTTGGGGGTGCGACCGATGTCGAACGCATTGGCGTTTTCGAACTGCTTGGGATCGCGGTTGGCAGCGCCATAAAGCACTCCGAACTTCGTGCCGCGCGCGAAAGTCCGCCCGCCGATTTCCACGTCCTCGATGCAGTGGCGATGGAAGAACGGCAGCGGTGACTCGTAGCGGAACATCTCCTGCACGGCCGTCTGGATCAATGCAGGGTCCTTTCGCAGCCGCGCCATCTGTTCGGGAAACCGCAGCAGCGCATGCATGCCGCTTCCAAGCACGTCGATGGTCGATCCATGGCCGGCCATCAGGATCAGCATGCAGGTCGAGATGAACTCGTCTGAATTCATCGCGCCGGCACGTTCGGCCTCGATCAGGACCGAGATGAGGTCGTCCTTGGGGTTTCGCTCGCGCTCGTGTTTCAGAACCGTCAGGTATTCGTAGAATTCGGTGGTGTTGGTCTCGGCGATGCGCTTGCGTTCATCCGACCGGTCGACGTCGAAAAACTGGACGATGTTCTCCGACCAGATGCGCAACTGGGGACAGTCTTCGTCCGGAACGCCGAGCAGTCGGCCGATGATGTGACCGGGCACGTGGGCGGCGAGATCATCGACGAAATCGATCTGGCCGCGATCGGCGAGGCTGTCGATCAGCCTGTCGACATAGGCCTGGATCTGATCGCGTAGCTTGGCAATCATCGCCGGCGTGAACAGTTTGAAGACCTGTCTGCGCAGCCGGTCGTGTACGGCGCCATCGCTGTCAAGCAGGCTAAACTGCACAAAGCGGGAGTGGTGCGGCATGTCGTGCCAGTTGCCGGCGCGCTGGATCCTGGCGATTTCCTCTGATGTCGCGATGTCCTCGAGCGAGCGAACCATACGCTTGTCCATGACGATTGCCGAGACATCCTCGAAGCGCGAGGCCAGCCAGATGTCGAAGTCCTCGTAATAGTGCAGACCGTCCTTGTCGCGCAGCGCCTTGTAGGTCGGATAGGGATCGCGCGCGAAATCGGGGGACAAGGGAGTAAACGCGACCTCCACCTGGCTCTCCGTCGATAAGGTCTCTGCCATTTGCCGCACTCCCTGCAAAAACTGCATGATAGCGTCATCAGGCAGTACTGGGAAATGCAGCAATCTCGCGAGATAATGGACAAAACTCGCATCGCCATGCAGAGTGTCGCGCATGTTGGCTGAGCGCGAAGAGATCTATTTTCACACACCGGCACGTTTTGCAGGCGCGTTCCCCTACAAGGCGCTGGTTGCCGGCGCGCGGGTGGCGTTGCCGGAGGAGTCGCCGATACGCAAGCGCTTCCATCAGCACGTGCTCGTTCACACCACCTCGGGGCAGGGGCTGATAGAAGTGCGCGGGCAGCGGTTCGTCGCCGAGGAGGGCCTGTCGGTCTGGCTCGACACGTCGCAGGCCTATGAACATCGCTGCGCGCCCGACGCCCGTGAATGGCGATATCTCTGGATGGGTGTCGAGGGACATGGGTTGGACGAGGTCTATGCCTTCCTCAATGTGCAGCAGTCGCCGTTGTTCGAGCCGTCGGATCGCGAGGCGGCCCGCGTCGCGTTCCAGGCCGTCATCGGCTATCTCGACGATCGCTCGTCGGCAACGGATGCGCTGGTCAGTGCGGCGATTGCCGGCCTGATCGCCAACCTGAGTGCGCCGCGATTGGTGGGTGCTGCCGCACCCGACGATTCTGCCTCACGCGATCGCATAACCAGTGTGCTTGCCGCAGTCCGAAAAGACCTTGCCAAAGCCTGGACGATCGATGAGCTTGCGGTCCTCGCGCATCTCAGCCCATCGCAACTGTTTCGGAGATTCAAGGACACCATCGGTACGACGCCGATGGACTGGCTGCGCCATGAGCGCATCAACCAGGCAAAACGTCTGCTGGTCGAGCCGGAGGCGAAGGTTTCGGCAGTCGCGGCGCACTGCGGCTATCCCGATCCCTATCATTTCTCCCGCGATTTTCGCCGTTTGACCGGCTACACCCCGACGAGATTCAGGCGTGACGGTGGGTACTAGGGCTCGTGAACGAAAGGATGACGGGACCCACTCCGGTAGAGCGGGTCCGTCCTCTGGTGTCAAACCCGCCGTCAGCGCAGCAGGAATGGTTGCTCGAAGAAATGCTCCTCGAGATTGACGCCTTCGCCGCCGCGGTCGACCACGGCAAAGTCCGAGACGTCTTCCAACGGCGTCAGGATGCCGTGCCAGACATTGCGGGCGATATTGACGCCTTGGCCGGGCGCGGTCCGGAAGGCGATCGGTTCGCTCGGACCTTCAGCCGTCTCCTCCGAAACGACAACCAGGAACGGATTGTCGGTCAGGGGAATGAAGGCCTGACTGCCGAGCGGATGCCGTTCGACCATGGTCAGCTTCAACGGCAGCGGATAGGGCTCGCCGCGCACGAGGCTGATCATCGGCCGGGCCTTTTCGCCGGCGGTTTCGATCTTGGCGAGATCATGGTAGCGGGTGCATTTTCCACCGTTGATGGGAAAGCTGTGGGCGTTTTCAGTCTCGATCACGTCGCCGAATGGCGCGAATGCCTCGCGTGTCAGCGGCTTTATCTCGATCTCCTTCATGTGACGCTCCTCCGTCCTCTGTTGGTCGTTTACGGGGTGCCGGCCCTTGCAATGCGCCCGAAGACACGCAGCCGGCTGACGCCGCCATCGGGGTAGATGTTGAGACGAACATGGGTGGCGCAACCGACCTCTTCGATCAGGTCAGGGCCGTACTCATGAATGCTGTCGGCGCTCAGTTTCTGGCGCGGGAGCACGTCCCGCCAATAGAGCGAAGATGCTGTTAGCGCCGCATCGACCGTACAGTCCGTCTCGCCGTGGTCGGCCGCCTGCACCGAACAGGCGTCGGGATAGTTGCCCTTGAAATGGGCGGTATCGACGATGATGCGTTCGATCGACGTGCGTGCGGCCAGCCTGACGATGATCCAGTCGTTGCCGGGTTCGCGCCGCCGTCGCGTCTCCCAGCCGTCGCCCATGTTGATCCCCCGCCCGGGTGCCAGCAGTCGTTGATGGCCGTAGTGGCCGTTGGAGAAGACGACGATCCGGCCGCCGAGCAGCGAGGATGCGAGATCGACCACGTCGTCGCCGATCCGATCCCGGTCGAGGGCGGGCGTGCCATAGACCCGCAACCGGGCAACGCCACCGTCGGGATAGATCCGCAGCCTGATATGGCTCCAGGTCCCATCTGCAAGGGCTGCGAAGTAGTGATGGGCGCTTGGACCAAGCGGGCTCATGCCCAAGAGCTCGGTCCAAGCGGTTGCTTCATCCGGCCCATCAGGCGCCAGACAGGCGTCGATTGCGCAGGCGGAGGGGTAGTTGCCGGTAAAATGCGTCGTATCGACGTCGAAGCCGGCGATCCGGCCGGTGGCGGCAAGCGCGACGATCGCATGGTCGTGGCCGGGACCGCGTCGACGCCGCGTTTCCCAGCCATCCATCCATTTGCCGTGTTCGTCGTAGACGCCGGGATGAAAGACAGCGGGACAATCCTGCAACAGCCGTTCGAGCGGGGCGAAGAACTCGTCGGTGGCAAACACCGGCCTTGCCCCGAGGCCGGCGGAGGCGAGATTGATCGCCTTGCGCGCGAAGTCAGGCAGGCCGACGCTGTCGATCGTCATCGCCTGCACTCAGCTCGGCAGCATGTCTTTGAGGCGGAGAAGCGCAATCCTTTCCACCTGCCGGCAGGCCGTCTCGAGCTCGCTGTCGCGATCGTTCTCGATCCGGGTTTCGAAGGCCGCCAGGATGTCCTCCTTGCTGCGGCCTCTGACCGCGATGATGAAGGGAAAGCCAAATTTTTCGACATAGGCGCTGTTGAGTTCGGTGAAACGCGTGCGTTCAGCATCGGTCAGGGCGTCAAGGCCGGCGGAAGCCTGCTCGCTGGTCGAGCTTTCGGTCAGCCGCTTTGCCTGCGCCAGCTTGCCGGCGAGATCCGGGTGGGCGTTGAGCACGGCAAGACGCTCTTCCGGCCTCGCCTCGCGGAAGACTGCAGTGAGCGCTGCAGCAAGCCCGATCGCCGTGTCGTTGGCGGCCGATAGCTCGCTGGCAAAGGCGCGCCTGGCGATCCAATCGGAATGTTCGAAAACGCCACCGAAGCGAGCGACGAAATCAGCCTCGGAAAGCTGCGATGGACGGTCGTCCCAGGCCTTGAAGGGATAGGTCTTTGCCCAATGCCGTGCGATATCGACGCGACGAGCTAACCAGACCTTTTCGTGGCCCTTCACGTAGTCGATGAAACGCGCAAGCGCTGCGGCGCGACCCGGCCTGCCGACAAGGCGGCAGTGCAGGCCGATGCTGAGCATCTTTGGTGCGCCGGCCGCACCTTCCGCATAGAGCACGTCGAAGCTGTCTTTGAGATAGCTGAAGAACTGGTCACCGCTGTTGAAGCCCTGCGCCGTTGCAAAGCGCATGTCATTGGTGTCGAGCGTGTAGGGAATGACCAGCTGGTGGCGGCCCGCATGTTCATGCCAGTAGGGCAGATCGTCGGCATAACTGTCCGAGACGTAGTCGAAGCCGCCAGTCTCGGTCACCAGATCGAGCGTGTTGTCCGAACAGCGACCGGTGTACCAGCCGCGCGGCGGTTCGCCGGTGACGATCGTGTGCAGCCAGATCGCCTCTGTGATCTCTGTCCGCTCCCGCTCAGGGCTGAATTCCTTGTGCTCGATCCACTTCAGACCGTGCGAGGCGATCTCCCAGCCGGCGTCTTGCATCGCGGCCAGCTGCGCCGGGGAACGCTTCAGCGCTGTTGCGACGCCATAGACTGTCGCGGGCACGCCCTTTTCCGTGAACATGCGATGAAGCCGCCAGAAGCCGGCGCGGGCGCCGTATTCATAGATCGATTCCATATTCCAGTGGCGCTGTCCGGGCCAAGCCTGCGCACCGACGATTTCCGAGAGAAAAGCCTCTGATGCGGCGTCGCCATGCAGCACGCAGTTCTCGCCGCCTTCCTCGTAATTGATCACGAATTGCACGGCAATCCGCGCCTCGTCGGGCCAGACGATGGTGGGGTTCGGGCCATGGCCGTGAAGATCGCGGGGGTATCTCATGCAAGCAGTCCTCCAGACATTTGTCTCTGCACCTCGATTCCTAACGGGATTTTTCCGCCGTCATTCCCCCCAAAAATTTTGAAAGTCTCGAATGATCCGCCCGCTTCTCAATGCACTGGCTCACCGGGATACTGCGAAATGGAAAGATGACTTCGGGAGGAGCAAGACGCATGCAATCTCATGGTGGAAACGACGGCCGTCTGACGACCCATGTACTCGATACGGCCAGTGGCAAACCGGCCAAGGACCTGCGCATCGAGTTGTATCGCATCGAGGGCGAGCGCCAGACGCATCTGCGCTCGGTCAGGACGAATGATGACGGACGCTGCGATCAGCCGCTGTTGAGCGGATCGCTGATGCAGGCCGGCACCTACGAGCTGCATTTCCACGCCGGCGACTATCTTGGGTCCGAAGCTGCGCGCGGCGCCAACCCGTTTCTCGATGTCATCCCGATCCGTTTCGGTATCGACGATCAGGCGGCGCACTATCATGTGCCGCTGCTCTTGTCGCCCTACGGCTATTCGACCTATCGCGGGAGCTGATCAGCAATGACCATTCAGATACGCAACACGATCCGTTTTCTCCTGAACCACCGCCTTGTCGAGCTTTCCGACGTTTCTGCGGTGCAGACATTGCTCGATTTCCTGCGCATCGATCGCAACCTGCGCGGAACCAAGGAAGGCTGTGCCGAGGGAGACTGCGGCGCCTGCACGGTGCTGGTCGGCCGCCTGCTCGGCGGGCAGCTCAAGTATGAATCCGTCAATGCCTGTATCCGCTTTGTCGGTTCGCTCGACGGCTGTCACGTGGTGACGGTGGATTCGCTGGCAACACCGGGTGGTCCACTCCATCCCGTCCAGCAGGCGATGGTCCAGACGCACGCGTCGCAATGCGGCTTCTGCACGCCTGGCTTCGTGATGTCGCTCTACGGGCTTTGGATGGAAAACGCCAAGCCGTCGGTCACCGAAATCGAGAAGGCGCTGCAGGGCAACCTGTGTCGCTGTACTGGCTATGCCGCGATCATTCGCGCGGCCGAGGCGATTTCGACCATCGGCGATCTGGGGAAGGATCCATTGTTTGCCGAACGCGATCGTATCGCCGGCGAACTCGCAGCCCTTCAGGATGGCCGCCGCGTGGTGATCGGCGAGGGAGCGGAACTGTTCATGCTGCCGGCTTCCGTCGATGATTTTGCCGATGTGCTCGAAGCCAATCCGAAAGCGACGATCGTTGCCGGCTCGACCGACGTCGGCCTCTGGGTCACCAAGTTCATGCGCGATATCGCGCCGGTCGTGCATCTCACGCACCTGGAAGAACTTCGTCGCATCACCGTCGACGACAAGGGTGTGACGCTTGGCGCTGGTGTCAGCTATGCCGAAGCCTATCCCGTCATTACCGAACATTTCCCGCAATTGCGCGAGCTTTGGGACCGGATCGGCGGACAGCAGGTCCGCAACATGGGTACGGTCGGTGGCAACATCGCCAACGGATCGCCGATCGGCGACACGCCGCCGGCATTGATTGCGCTCGGCGCGTCGGTGACGCTGCGCAAGGGCGCTCGCCGCCGTACCGTGGCGCTCGAAGATTTCTTCATTGCCTACGGCAAGCAGGATCGCGAGCCCGGTGAATTCGTCGAAGCGGTTCACATTCCTTTCCTCGAAGCTGACACCAGCTTTGCCGTCTACAAGATCACCAAGCGTCTGGATGAAGACATCACCGCCGTCTGCGGCGCATTCCGCCTGACATTCGACGGTGCCGGTGAAGTCGCTGACGCGGTGATCGCCTTTGGCGGCATGGCCGGAACACCGAAGCGGGCTGTTCATGTCGAGGCGGCGCTGAAGGGCAAGGCCTGGCAGGAGCCAACGGTCGAGCAGGCGATCTCCGCCTTCGATCAGGACTTCACGCCGCTTACCGACTGGCGCGCCTCGGCGGAGTATCGCCAACTGGTGGCCAAGAACCTGTTGCGCCGCTTCTATCTTGAAACGCAGGCGACCGGAAACATCCGGATCGACCGCAACATTGCTGTTGCCGTCTAGGAGGTGAGACCCATGAATGTGATGCAGCCCATCGACCGCATCCGCGGTGGCGTCCACGAAAACGAACGGCACGAGTCCGGCCACAAACATGTGTCGGGAACGGCCGAGTATATCGACGATATTCCGGAACCAGCCGGCACATTGCACGGCTATCTCGGTCTGTCCCAGCGCGCCCATGCCGATATCCTGTCGATCGATTTCGACGCGGTCAGCGCCAGCGAGGGCGTCATCGGTATCCTCACAGCTGACGACATCCCGGGTGAAAACGACATCAGCCCCGCCCACAAGCACGACGATCCGGTGTTTGCAACCGGCAAGGTCGAGTTCTACGGCCAGCCGATGTTCGCCGTCATCGCCACGTCGCGTGAAGCCGCGAGGCGTGCAGCCGTCAAGGTCGAGGTCGAATACCGCGATCTGCCGCATGTGACCGACGTGCTTGAGGCTGCTGCCGCGAACTATCCTCTGGTCATCGATCCGCTGAAGCTGGAGCGTGGCGACATCGAAGCCGGTTTTGCCAAGGCGAAGAACATCGTCGAAGGCGAGATGCGCATCGGCGGTCAGGACCACTTCTATCTCGAAAGCCAGATTTCCTTTGCCATTCCCGGCGAGGACGATGAGGTCCTGGTTTATTCGTCGACCCAGCATCCGAGCGAAACCCAGCACATGGTGGCAACCGTGCTTGGCGTGCCGTCCAACGCCGTGACTGTCAATGTGCGCCGCATGGGTGGCGGCTTCGGCGGCAAGGAAACGCAGGCCAACATCTTCGCCGCCGTGGCGGCCCTGGCCGCAAAGAAATACCGTTGCGCCGTCAAGGTCAGACCTGACCGCGACGACGACATGTCGGCAACCGGCAAGCGTCACGACTTCCACGTCGACTACAAGGTCGGCTTCGATGACGAGGGCCGGATCGAGGCGGTCGATGCGGTGTTTGCGGCGCGCTGCGGCTTTTCCGCCGATCTCTCTGGACCCGTGACCGATCGCGCGCTCTTTCATGCCGACAACTGCTACTTCTATCCGAACGTCCGTCTTCGTTCGAAGCCGTTGAAGACCAACACCGTCTCGAACACTGCGTTTCGTGGCTTCGGCGGCCCGCAGGGCATGGTCGGCGGCGAGCGCATGATCGAGGATGTCGCCTATGCTGTCGGCAAGGATCCGCTCGAGATCCGCAAGCTCAACTTCTATGGCGGCGAGGGCCGCAACCTCACGCCATATCACCAGACGGTCGAAGACAACATCATCGGGCGCATCATCGAGGAGCTCGAAACGTCGGCCGATTACGCTGCGCGTCGAGAGGCCGTGATCGCCTTCAACCGCGAAAACCACATCATCAAGCGCGGCATCGCGCTCACCCCGGTCAAGTTCGGCATCTCCTTCACCAAGACCGAGTACAATCAGGCAGGCGCCCTGGTGCACGTCTATACCGACGGGTCGATCCACCTCAACCATGGTGGTACCGAGATGGGGCAGGGGCTTTACACCAAGGTTGCCCAGGTGGTGGCCGACGAGTTCCAGGTCGATCTCGATCGGATCAAGGTGACGGCGACGACGACGGGCAAGGTGCCGAATACGTCGGCGACAGCAGCGTCCTCCGGTTCGGATCTCAACGGCATGGCGGCCGCCAATGCGGCGCAGCAGATCAAGGCGCGGCTGGTGCGCTTTGCCGCCGAACGCTGGAATGTTGCCGAGGCCGATGTCGCCTTCGAGCCGAACACAGTGCGGATCGGCGCGGAACGCTTGCCCTTTGGCGAGTTCATCAAGCTTGCCTATGGCGCCCGTATCCAGCTGTCCGCCGCCGGTTTCTACAAGACGCCGAAGATCCACTGGAACCGCTCGGAAGGCCGCGGCCGTCCGTTCTTCTATTATGCCTATGGCGCGTCCTGCTCCGAAGTCAGCGTCGATACGCTGACCGGCGAATATCAGGTCGATCGCACCGACATCCTTCACGATGTCGGCCGATCGCTGAACCCGGCACTGGACCTGGGTCAGGTCGAAGGCGCGTTTGTTCAGGGCATGGGCTGGCTCACGACAGAGGAACTGTGGTGGGACGCCAAGGGTCGGCTGCGCACGCATGCGCCGTCGACCTACAAGATCCCGCTTGCCTCCGATCGACCGCGCGTGTTCAACGTTCGCCTGGCGGAATGGTCGGTCAACCGGGAGGAAACGATCCGGCGGTCAAAGGCCGTCGGGGAACCGCCGTTCATGTTGGGCATTTCGGTTCTGGAGGCGTTGTCGATGGCAGCGGCGAGCGTTGCGGAGTATCGTATTCCCCCGCGCATCGATGCGCCGGCGACGCCGGAACGGGTGCTGATGGCGATCGAGCAGCTGCGAGCCGCCGCAAGGCAAGGGGCTGTAGCACAGGGTTGATGGCGATGGTTGCGAGCCGAGAGGATATCAGGGACTTCCTGCGTCGCGAACCGGACTGCGTTCTGGTCGAGGTGACGGGTGCCGCAGGCTCGACGCCGCGCGACACCGACGCCTGGATGCTGGTGGCGCCGGACGGCCTCTTCGGCACCATCGGCGGCGGCCAGCTCGAATATATGGCGATCGACCACGGTCGGCGCGCGCTGAAGCGCGGCGATAGCGCCGACACGATGACGGTCCCGCTTGGTCCCGAGATCGGCCAGTGTTGCGGCGGGCGCGTCGCGCTCGCCTTCACGCGCATCGATCGGGAGAAAGCCGCCATGTTGATTGAACGCAGCGATCTGGAGATTGCCAGCCGCCCCCATGTCTACGTCTTCGGCGCCGGGCATGTCGGTGATGCGCTGGCGATGGCGCTATCGCTCGTGCCGGTGCGCACTATCCTCGTCGACACCCGCGAGGACGAGCTTTCGGCCGCCGATATCCACGGTATCGAGACCTGCCTGACGGCGATGCCCGAGGCGGTGGTCCGCGATGCGCCGCGCGGCAGCGCCTTCGTGATCCTCACCCATGACCACGCGCTCGACTTCCTGATTGCAGCCGAGGCGCTCAGGCGTGACGACGCTTCCTATGTCGGCATGATCGGCTCGAAGACCAAGCGTTCGACCTTCAAGAACTGGCTGTCACGGGAAATCGGCCGGCCCGATCTTTTCGACCGCCTTATCTGCCCGATCGGCGGCACGGCGGTGAAGGACAAGAGGCCGGCGGTCATAGCGGCCCTGGCCGCAGCCGAGATCATGACCGCCGCTCTCAATCATCATTGGGAAGCGCCGGCTGTCTCCTCGGTCAAGCCAGGCAAGCGCGTCGGCGCCTGACGCTCAGGCGCTTTGGCGCGGCCGGATGATGCAATCGCCGACCTGGTCGAATTCACCCAGTTCTTCGGCGTGACGCTGGCCCCATTCGCACAGGGCAAGCAGGACCGGCTCGAGGCTGTGGCCAAGCGCCGTTGCCGAATATTCCACCCTTGGCGGCACTTCGCGAAAGATCTCGCGATGAACGAGGCCATGTTCCTCCATTTCGCGAAGCTGCTGGATCAGGACTTTCTGGCTGACGGCCGGCACAAGCCGTCGCAACTCCGAAAGGCGCCTCGGACCGTCGAACAGGTGATAGAGGATCACTGCCTTCCATCGCCCGGAGATCACCTTGAGCGCACGCTCGGATGGCAGTGACGGCAGTCTCTTGATGATATCGGCCATGGTTACCAACCGGTCAGTATGGAACAAAAGGGTGTGTAGAGCCGAACGGGAGCCTAAGGCTATCTATGGATCAAAGCCAGTCAAATGAGGTCGAGATCCATGAAAGCAATCCAGTACCGCTCCTTCGGGAGCCCTGAAGTCCTTGAGCTGATCGATATGCCGAAGCCGGTGCCCGCGCACGGCGAAGTGCTGGTGCGGGTCGGGGCGATCGGACTCAATTTCTTCGAAGTTCTGATGCGGCAGGATCGATATGCGGTGAAGCCTGGTTTGCCGATGGTGCCGGGTGTCGAGGTCGCGGGCATTGTCGAGGCGCAGGGCGAAGGCGTGAAAACGCCGGCGGTCGGCACGCGTGTCGCCGTGCCGATGTTCGCCTTCGGCCGCGGGGCGGGCGGGTGCGCCGAATATGTCGCGATCGACGCTGACGCACTCGTGCCGATCCCCGGCGACGTTTCGTTCGAAGTGGCGACAGCGCTGATGATCCAGGGGCTGACGGCGCTTCATCTCGTTCGGCAAAGCAATCCGCAGGGAAAGACCGTGCTGGTGACTGCTGCGGCCGGCGGTGTCGGCTCGCTGCTCATTCAGCTTGCAAGAGAGGCGGGTGCAAAAACGGTAATCGCGCTTGCGGGCGGCAGCGAGAAGGTCGCGTTGACACGCTCGCTCGGCGCGGACCTTGCAATCGACTACAAGGCAGCGGATTGGCAGTCGGAGCTTGGACAGCATCTGGCGGGTGGGTCAGTCGAGACGATCTACGACATGGTCGGCGGATCCTTCACCAAATCCGCGCTTGGTGTTCTGGCGCAAGGCGGTGAGCTCGTCTTCGGCGCGATGGGTCGCTTCGAACTCGAAGCCGCTGACGTCGAACAAATGCTTTCGGGCAATCAATCCCTGCGTGGGTTCGCTCTATTGCCGTTGCTCACGCCGTCCGCCCTGAAAACCGATCTCGGCGATCTGTTCCGTCGCGTGGAGGACGGGCGGCTCAAGGTCCATCTGGGTGGTCGGTTTCCGCTGGAACAGGCGGCAGAGGCGCACCGTGCCATGGAAACACGAAGCACGACCGGTAAGATCGTGCTCGTGCCTTAACCGATCAAGCAGAGCGCTGTTTTAGGCAGGGCTGTCAGGCGAGCATCTTGCCGATCAGCCGCTGACAGCGCTCCGCCATATAGTCGATCATCAGCCGAACCTTCGGGTCCTGGAAGCGCTTGTGCGGATAGATGGCCGCCAGTTGCACGCCGAGCGGCGGTGTCGAGGCAAGGATTGGCACCAGCTCGCCGGTGTTGATGTAGCTCTTCACCTCGAAGAGAGGCTTGTTGATGATGCCGCGACCATCGAGCGCCCATTGGGTCAGCACATCGCCATCATCCGAATCGTAAGGCCCGGTCACTTCGAGCTTCCTGACACCCTCAGGCGTCTGCAATGTCCAGAAGTACTCCTTGGAACCGGGATAGCGCAGCAGCAGACAGTCATGCTTGTCGGCGATGAGCTCGTCGGGTGTTTGCGGCACGCCGCGCTTCTCGAAATAGGCCGGTGCGCCGCAGACGACGCGCTCGCAGTTCATGATGCCGCGCATGCGCAGGTTCGAATCTTCGAGGATGCCGAGCTTGAAGGCGACATCGACGCCTTCCGACAGGATATCGACATTGTGGTCGGAGAGCCTGAGCCGCACCTCGATATCCGGATATTTGTCGTGAAACTCCGGAATGCCCGAGGCGATCAGCCGCCGACCTATCCCCAACGGAGCGGTAATCTTCAGCGCACCCTTCGGATTGTGCGACAGATCCGCGATGGCGTTCTCCGCCTCATTGACAGCTTCGAGAATCTTGACGGCACCGTCGTAGAACACACGGCCGTGTTCCGTCGGGGTCAGCTTGCGTGTCGTCCGATTGAACAGCCGAACGCCCATGTGGCGCTCCAACTCTTTGATTCTATTACTGGCAACCGCCGGCGTTACGCGCTGGTCGCGACCAGCTGCCGACAGGGTTCCAAGCTCTACGACGCGTACGAAGACGCGAACATTGTCCAGATATGACATGCCTCCCGATCTCTCCTCCGGGCACTATTTAACGCATCCATTCCGTCGCGATTTTATAGATTTTTTTGAAAGTGTTGGTGAACCAGCGACGTTCCCGCGGCCTCCAGCAATGACACATAATGCGCCACGGAGAAATGGGAGAATTGCATGTACGAGTATGCCATAGCCTGGGATTGGCTCACCTTTGCCATGAGATGGCTACACGTCATCACCGCTATCGCATGGATCGGTTCGTCGTTTTATTTCGTCGCGCTTGATCTTGGCCTGAAGAAAAGACCCGATCTGCCTGTTGGAGCCTATGGCGAGGAATGGCAGGTCCACGGCGGCGGCTTCTATCATATCCAGAAGTATCTGGTGGCTCCATCAAACATGCCGGAGCACCTGATCTGGTTCAAATGGGAATCCTACGTCACCTGGCTTTCCGGTTTCGGCATGCTGTGCATGGTCTATTACGCCGGCGCTGACCTTTACCTGATCGACCCCAATGTGCTCGACGTGTCGAAGACGACGGCGATCGCCATTTCGCTGGCCTCGATCGGCTTCGGCTGGCTTGCCTATGACACGATCTGCAAGTCGCCGGCCGGCCGCGACAACACCAAGCTGATGGTGCTCCTGTATTTCATCCTCGTCGGCATGGCCTGGGGCTATACGCAGCTTTTCACCGGCCGCGCCGCCTTCCTTCATCTCGGCGCCTTCACCGCGACGATCATGTCGGCGAACGTCTTCTTCATCATCATCCCGAACCAGAAGATCGTCGTTGCCGACCTGATCGCCGGCCGCACGCCGGACGCCAAATACGGCGTCATCGCCAAGCAGCGTTCCACGCACAACAACTACCTGACGCTGCCTGTGCTGTTCCTGATGCTGTCGAACCATTATCCGCTGGCCTTCGGCACCCAGTACAACTGGATCATCGCCTCGCTGGTGTTCCTGATGGGCGTCACCATCCGCCACTATTTCAACACCCGTCATGCCGACAAGGGCAATCCGACCTGGACGTGGCTTGCGACCGCGCTGCTCTTCATTGTCATCATGTGGCTGTCGACCGTGCCGAAGATCCTGAGCGGCGACGAGGAGGCGAAGGTTTCGGCGGCGCAGCAGCCGTTCGTTACCGCCGAGGCCTTTCCGAAGGTTCGCGACACTGTGCTTGGCCGCTGTTCCATGTGCCACGCCAAGGAGCCCGGCTGGGAAGGGCTGGTCGTGCCGCCGAAGGGCGTGACGCTGGAGACCGACGGCGAGATCGCCGCGCACGCACGCGAAATCTATCTGCAAGCCGGCCGTTCGCACGCGATGCCGCCGGCCAATGTCACCGGCATATCGGACGAGGAGCGCAAGCTCCTCGTCGCCTGGTATGAGACGGTCGTAAAGGGAGAGAAGGTTCAATGACCGATTTGCTGATCCGCGGCCGCGTGCTGACGTTTGTCGAGGCGCCCAAAGGCATCGACGACCACGCCTCCTATCGCTACTTCGAAGATGGCGCCGTGCTGGTTCGCAACGGCAAGATTGCCGATATCGGCGAGCATTCGGACGTTGCCCGCAGGGCCGGGCCAGCAGTCAAGGTTGCCGATCATCGACCGAACCTGGTGTTGCCGGGCCTGATCGACACGCATCTGCATTTCCCGCAGACGCAGGCTATCGCGTCCTATGGTGCGCAATTGCTCGAATGGCTGAACACCTACATTTTCGTCGAGGAACAAAAGTTCCGCCAGCCGGAGCATGCTCAATTCATTGCCGGCCGGTTCATGGACGAACTGCTTTCCAACGGCACCACCACGGCCGTTGCCTATTGTTCGGTGCATCCGGAGAGTGTCGATGCCTACTTCGGCGCTGCCGAAAGCCGCGGCATGCTGATGATCGGCGGCAAGGTAATGATGGATCGCAATGCGCCCGATGCGCTGCGCGACACGCCTCAACTCGGATATGACGAGACGAAGCAACTGATCGGCAAGTGGCACGGCCGCGGCCGCGCCCACTACGCCATCAGCCCGCGTTTCGCCATCACCTCGACGCCGGAACAGATGGAGATGAGCCGGGCGCTCGTCGCCGAACATCCGGAATGCTACGTCCAGACGCATCTGTCCGAAAACAAGGACGAGATCGCCTTTGCGACGTCGCTCTACCCGGAAGCGAAGGACTATACCGACATCTATGCACGCTACGATCTTTTGACCCGCAAGACGTTGCTCGGGCACTGCATTTACCTCAGCGATCGCGAGATCTCGGTTCTCGCCGAGGCGGGCGCCGTCGGCACTTTCTGCCCGACCTCGAACCTGTTCCTCGGTTCGGGCCTCTTTGACCGCGACCGTTTCGACAAACTCGGCGCGCGCTGGTCGGTGGCAACGGACGTCGGCGCCGGCACCAGCTTCTCGATGCTGGAAACCATGGATGAGGCCTACAAGGTTCTTCATCTGCAGGGTCAGCGGCTTTCGCCGTTCAACTCGTTCTACATGATGACGCTCGGCAACGCGCGGGCGCTCGATCTCGACGACCGCATCGGCTCGCTGCATATCGGCGCCGACGCCGATATCGTCGTGCTCGACAGTCGCGCCAAGCCGTCGATGGAGCTGAGAATGCGCGTGGCCAAGACGCTCGCCGAGGAACTCTTCATCCTGCAGACGATGGGCGACGACCGATCGGTGGCCGAAACCTATGTTGCCGGCAAGCCGATGAAACATCGTGCCAGCAACCAGGCAGCCGAGACAGAAGCCACAGGCGGCCGGAAATTCGAGACGGTCTGAACCATCGCGGAAGCGTGGTCTCCCAACGTTCGACGCTGAACGTTCCAATCAACGCCGTACGCAAGCCTCCCCCACAAGGGGAGGCTTTCTTGTCAAAGATCTCCTTATCAGAGATCTTCGGGGCGCTTGCCGCCCATGGCCCGGGTCAAGGCATCGGCGCGCTCGCGCACGACCGGTCCCAGCACCAAGAGCTTGTCGTCATTGACGCGCACGGATGGTCCTGAGATCGAGATCCCGGCGATCGTTTCCCCATATTCGTTGAAGATCGGCGCTGCCACGCAGCGCATGCCGAGCGTGTGTTCCTCGTCGTCGATCGACCAGCCGCGCTGGCGGATCTTCTGGATGTCCTGCAGCAGCGCCGACAGGTTGTCGCGTGTCTTGTCGGTGAAATGCGCCAGGTCGCGTCCAGCCAGCAGATGCGCGACATCCTTGTCGGCCCAGGTCGACAGGATCGCCTTGCCGATTCCGGAGGCATGGATCGGCCCGCGCCGGCCGGGGCGGAAGAAGGCCCGCATCGGGGCATGGCTTTCCACCTGCGAGATGAAGACGACATCGCCGCCTTCTTCGATGCCGATATTGGCAGTCTCACCGCTTTCTTCCATCAGCTGTTTCAGAAACGGACGGCTGATGGTGCCGAGCTTGCGGAAGCGCAGATAGGCGTTGCCGATCTCGAATGCCTTGAGGCCGATCGTCCAGGCGCCGGTGTCGGGGTCGTTCATCACCATGCCGTGGTTGGCCAGAGACGTCAGCAGCCGGTGCACGGTCGATGGCGCCATGCCTGTGACATCGGACAAGTTCGTCAATGTCGAGCCGTCGCTTTCGGCAACGACCGCCAGCAGCGTCAGGCTACGGTCGAGCACCTGCACGGAGCCGGGCGCTGCGTTTTCGCCCGCCTTTCGGCCGCGTTTTCCCTTGCCTGTCGCATCCATGATCCATCCTCCAGCAGCCGAGTCATTCCTATCATCCTCTAGCAGGACCAGGATTGATTGTTTCGAAATTCTTGAAGATGTTTATTTCCATCTGGCGGAAATGAATTCCATTTAAATGTTGAACATTGATGACAATGGGGTATCGTCTCATCAAATAGGAGGAGTTCCCATGGCTAAGATGCGTGCCGTTGATGCGGCTGTTTACGTTCTTGAGAAAGAGGGCATCGATTGTGCTTTCGGCGTGCCCGGTGCGGCAATCAATCCGTTTTATTCCGCTCTGAGGGCGCGCGGCTCGGTTCGCCACATCCTTGCCCGCCACGTAGAGGGCGCCTCGCATATGGCGGAAGGCTACACCCGCGCCAAGCACGGCAACATCGGCGTTTGCATCGGCACGTCAGGCCCGGCCGGCACCGACATGATCACCGGCCTTTACTCGGCTTCCGCCGACTCGATCCCGATCCTCTGCATCACCGGGCAGGCGCCGCGCGCCCGCCTGGACAAGGAGGATTTCCAGGCCGTCGATATCTCCAAGATCGCAGCACCTGTCACCAAGTGGGCTGTCACCGTCATGGAGCCGGCGCTGGTGCCATTCGTCTTCCAGAAGGCTTTTCACCTGATGCGCTCCGGACGACCGGGGCCGGTGCTGATCGACCTGCCGGTCGACGTCCAGCTGGCCGAGATCGAATTCGATCCCGAGACGTATGAGCCGCTCGAGCCCTACAAGCCGAAGGCGACGCGCGCGCAGGCCGAGAAGGTCATTGCGATGCTGAACGAGGCCGAGCGGCCGTTGATCGTCGCCGGTGGCGGCATCATCAATGCCGACGCCTCGGATCTCTTGACCGAATTTGCCGAGATCACCGGCGTTCCTGTCATTCCGACACTGATGGGCTGGGGTACGATCCCGGACGATCATCCGCTGATGGCCGGCATGTGCGGCCTGCAGACGTCGCATCGCTACGGCAATGCCAGCATGCTCGCCTCCGACTTCGTGCTCGGCGTCGGCAACCGTTGGGCAAACCGCCACACCGGCAACATACCGACCTATACCGAGGGTCGAAAGTTCGTTCACGTCGATATCGAACCGACGCAGATCGGACGCGTCTTCGCGCCGGATTTCGGCGTCGTCTCAGACGCGGGGGCAGCGCTGAAGCTCTTCCTTGACGTTGCGACGGAATGGAAGACCGCCGGCAAGCTGCGCGACTGGTCGGGCTGGGCGCAAGAATGCCGCGAGCGCAAGCGGACCATGCTGCGCAAGACCCATTTCGACCAGACGCCGCTAAAGCCGCAGCGCGTCTATGAAGAGATGAACAAGGCCTTCGGCCGCGACACCTGCTATGTGTCGACCATCGGCCTCAGCCAGATCGCCGGCGCGCAGTTCCTGCACGTCTACAAGCCGCGCAACTGGATCAATTGCGGCCAGGCCGGTCCGCTCGGCTGGACCCTGCCGGCTGCCCTTGGCGTGCGTGCCGCCGATCCCGATAGGCCGATCGTCGCACTTTCCGGCGACTATGATTTCCAGTTCATGATCGAGGAACTGGCGGTCGGCGCCCAGCACAAGCTGCCCTACCTGCATGTTGTCGTGAACAATTCCTACCTCGGCCTCATCCGCCAGGCGCAGCGCGGCTTTAACATGGACTTCGAAGTCAGCCTCGCCTTCGACAACATCAATGCGTCTGAAGACGCGGAGAAGGGCTATGGGGTCGACCATGTCGCCGTTGCCGAGGGTCTCGGCTGCAAGGCGATCCGGGTGCGCAGCCCCAACGAGTTCCAGGAAGCGTTCGACCGCGCCCGCGCCCTGATGGATGAGCACCAGGTTCCCGTCGTCATCGAGTTCATCCTCGAGCGCGTCACCAACATCGCCATGGGTGCGGACATCAACGCCGTCGTCGAGTTCGAGGAACTGGCGGCGCGTGGCGAAGATGCACCGACCGCGATCGAAGCGCTTCTCGATTGAAAACTATCACAAGGAGGAAAAATCGCATGGCGAAGTTCGCTGCGAACCTGACAATGCTGTTTACCGAGGCGCCGTTCCTCGATCGCTTTGCCCTTGCTGCAAAAGCCGGCTTCGAAGGCGTCGAGTATCTCTTCCCTTACGAGTTCGAGAAGGTCAGCCTGCGCGCCGAGTTGCAGCGTTACGGTCTGAAACAAGTGCTGCACAACCTGCCGGCCGGCAACTGGGCCGGCGGCGAGCGCGGCATCGCCATCCTGCCCGACCGGATCGACGAGTTCCGCAAGGGCGTGGCGAGCGCCATCGACTATGCGACCACGCTTGATTGCAAGCAGGTCAACTGCCTGGTCGGCATCGCGCCGGACGGGGTCTCGGAAGCCGTGCTGCGCACCACGCTGGTCGCCAACCTCAAGCTGGCCGCGAGCGAACTGGGCAAGCAGGGCATTCGCCTGCTGATCGAGCCGATCAACCACTTCGATATTCCCGGCTTCTACCTCAACACGGTCGAGCAGGCCGCTTCGATCATCGACGAGGTCGGCAGCGACAACCTCTTCATCCAGTACGACCTCTACCATCAGCAGCGCACGCAAGGCGAACTCATCGGTACCTACAGGCGCTTTGCCGGCCGCATCGCCCACGTCCAGCTTGCCGATAACCCGGGCCGCAACGAACCGGGTACGGGCGAGATCAACTATCCCTACGTCTTCGATGCGCTCGAAGAGGCGGGCTACGACGGCTGGATCGGCTGCGAATACAAGCCGCGCACGACCACGGTCGAGGGCCTTGGCTGGCTTGGCACCGAGCGCAAGCGCACGCAATCCGCAGACATCATCAAGATCAGGAGTTAAGCACAATGGCAACGATCGGCTTTATTGGACTGGGCATCATGGGTACGCCGATGGCACGCCATCTGCAGGATGCCGGGCATACGATCATCACTTCGAAATTTGCGATCCCGCCGCGGCAGGAACTGCTCGACAATGGCCTGACGTTTGTCGAGACGCCGAAGGCACTTGCCGAGGCGGTCGACACGATCATCCTGATGCTGCCGGACACGCCTGAAGTGAAGGACGTTCTCTTCGGCGAGAACGGCGTCGCCTACGGCCTTTCCAAGGGCAAGTTGGTCATCGACATGAGCTCGATCTCGCCGATCGAGACCAAGGAATTCGCCAAAAAGGTCCGCGAAACCGGTGCGGAATACGTCGACGCACCAGTCTCCGGCGGCGAAGTCGGTGCCAGGAACGCTTCGCTTTCGATCATGGCCGGCGGCTCTCAGGAGAGCTTCGACCGGGCCTTGCCGTTGTTCCAGCTGATGGGCAAGAACATCACCCTCGTCGGCGATTGTGGCGATGGCCAGGTGACCAAGGTCGCCAACCAGATCATCGTTGCGCTGACGATCGAGGCGGTGTCCGAGGCGCTCGTCTTCGCGTCGAAGGCCGGCGCCGATCCGGCACGGGTTCGCGAAGCGTTGATGGGTGGTTTTGCCTCCTCGCGTATTCTCGAAGTGCATGGCGATCGCATGATCAAGCGCACCTTCGATCCGGGCTTCCGCATCTCGCTGCACCAGAAGGATCTGAACCTGGCGCTGCAGGGCGCAAAATCCCTCGGCATTTCGCTACCGAACACGGCAGCGACGCAGGAGCTGTTCAACAACTGCGCCGCCAATGGTGACAGCGGGCTTGACCATTCCGGCCTGGTGCGTGCCCTTGAGCGCATGGCGAACCATCAGGTCGCCTGAAGCACCGCTACGACAGCATGAAAATACGCATGATCGACCGGCGGCCCGTTCCGTCTGCCGATCGTGCCTCCGGGCGGCGGAAGGAGGAGCCGCCGCCCGAGATCTTGGATGAAGGGGAGAGACATGGCAGCCATTGCCGATCCGCGCACGTTTCTGGAAACGCTGTTCACATCGGCGGTTGCCGCTGCCGACCCGGCACTGGTGATTGCCGCCAACCTGCCGGAGCGGCCGAAGGGCCGGACCGTCGTCGTCGGCGCCGGCAAGGGTGCGGCGCAGATGGCACAGGCCTTCGAGCGACATTGGGATGGTCCGCTTTCCGGCGTCGTCGTCACCCGCTACGGCTACGCAGCCCTTTGCCAGCGTATCGAGGTGCTGGAAGCATCGCATCCGCTGCCGGATGAAAGCGGTCTGCAGGCCTCTCGGCGCCTGATCGCCGAGGTCAGCGGCCTGTCGGAAGACGATCTGGTCGTTGCTCTTGTCTGCGGTGGTGGATCGGCCCTGCTGCCGTCACCACCTCCAGGCCTTTCGCTGGACAATGAAGTCGCCGTCAACCGGGCGCTGCTCGCCTCGGGCGCGCCGATCAGCGCCATGAATGCGGTGCGCAAGCACGTCTCATTGATCAAGGGTGGCCGGCTCGCGGCCGCGGCCTATCCGGCGAAGGTCGTTTCACTCATCGTATCTGATATTCCCGGCGATGACCCGGCGCTGGTCGCCTCCGGTCCGACCCTGCCCGACGCAAGCACTCGTGCCGACGCCCTGAAGATCATCGAGCGCTATGGCCTGCAATTGCCCGAAAAGGTTCTGGCGTGGCTCGCCGATCCGGCTGCCGATGCGCCGTCGCCGTCCGACCCGCGTTTCGCTGCCAACGAAGTACGCCTGATCGCATCCGCTTCCGTCTCGCTCGAGGCGGCTGCCGCCAAGGCGCGGGAGGCCGGCATCGAGGCAATCATTCTCTCCGACGCGATTGAAGGCGAGGCGCGTGACGTCGGCAGTGTTCACGCGGCAATCGCCCGTGAGGTCGCAGGCCGCGGCCGCCCCTTCGCGAAGCCCGTTGTCGTTCTTTCCGGCGGCGAGACGACCGTTACCATGCGCGGGGCAGGCAAGGGCGGACGCAACAGCGAGTTCCTGCTGTCGCTGGCCCTTGGCATTGATGGCGCCGTTGGCGTTGCGGCGCTTGCCGCCGATACCGATGGCATCGACGGTTCCGAGGACAATGCCGGCGCCTTTGCCGACGGAACGACGATCGCCCGGCTCGCCGCACAGCGGCTCGACGCCTCAGCACTCCTGCAGCGGAATGATAGCTGGAGTGCCTTCGACGCGCTCGGTGATATCTTCAAGCCCGGGCCGACCGGCACGAATGTCAATGATTTCCGCGCAATCCTGGTGCAATAGGACGCGAGGATGGGTGCCTAAGACATTGGTGCCGCTGGGTCAGGCGGCGCTTCGGGCGAAGTGGCAGCTGACCGTGCCGTGATTGCCGAAATCCGCAACGAAGGTGTCGCCGCTGCGCGCCTCCACCGCACGCACGAACGAGCCGGAAAGCACGATCTGGCCCGGTTCGATCGCGTCGCCATACTGCGCCAAGCGGTTGGCGAGCCAGGCGATGCCATGGGCGGGATGATTGAGAACGCCCGCCCCCAATCCGGCTTCTTCCACTTCGGCGTTGCGCGAGAGGATGGCGCCCATCCAGCGCATATCAACCGCGTCGGGGCGCATCGGTCGTCCGCCAAGGATCAGCCCGGCATTGGCCGCATTGTCGGCGATCGTATCGGCGATCCCTCGGGCTTGCTGTGTCTCGGGATCGCGTCTGACGATGCGGGTGTCGAGGATCTCAAGCGCGGGGATCACGAAGTCGGTGGCGTTGAGCACGTTCAGGATAGTGACGCGCGGCCCTTTGAGCGGCGCCTTCATCACGAAGGCGATTTCGGCCTCTACGCGAGGCTGGATGAAGCGATCGGCGGGAATGGTTGAACCATCCTCGAACAGCATGTCGTCGAACAGCACGCCGGAATCCGGCGTGTCGATATCAAGCGCCTGCTGCATGGCCTTTGACGTCAGCCCGATCTTGAAGCCGATGATCCGTCGGCCGAGGTCCCGCTTGCGCCGCACCCAGGCGGATTGAACCGCATAGGCGTCGTCTATCGTCATCCCCGGATGTTTGAGGGATAACAGGCCGACCTGGCTGCGATCGATTTCGGCCTGGTGAAGGCTCTCGGCTGCTTGCGAAATCTCGGCAGGGCTGAGCATGCGACCGTTTTCCTCTCGCACGGACGTCATCCATAGCCTTGCGATGGCATCCGAAGGACTTCGAGCTTTGCGCTGACGTTCAAGGCCCGGATATCATCGCCGAAACAATCGGGATAGGAAAGGGTTTGATCGCAAGACCCCTCGTGTCAGACGGACTGCGTTGCCAGCATCATGCCGAGGCCGATGAGGATCGAACCGCAGGCGCGCGGGACCAGGCTGCTCTGGCCGGTGAAGCGACCAAGGGTCAGGGATGCGAGTATCACAGCGGCGACATCAGCGGCCGACAACGCCAGATTGACCAGCATGCCGAAGACCAGGAACTGCAGGGAGACCGGCATTGCCGCTGCCGGGTCGACGAATTGCGGCAGGAACGTCACGAAGAACAACGCCGTCTTAGGGTTGAGGATTTCGACGAGGATGCTGTCGCGCAGCACGCCGGGCTTGGCATCGGTCTTATGCGTATCATGCTTGCCGATGCCGAGCAGCATCGTGCCGCCAAGCCAGACCAGATAGACGGCGCCGGCAAGTTTGATTGCCGCATAGACAAACGGTGCATGGCTGAGAAGGGCGGCAAGCCCGAGGGTTGCGGCTGCAATATGCACATAGCAGCCGATATGGATGCCGAATGCGGCCAAAAAACCGGCTTTGCGGCCATGCGCCAAGGTCTGCGCCGTCATGTAGAGAATGGCGGGCCCCGGCATGCAGGCAAAGATCGCCGTAGCGACCGCAAACGAAATCCAGTGCTCGATCGAGGGCATCGCAGTTCCTCCGGTTTGCCGGCTGCCCCTCCGGCAGCGTGGCATTCGGCCCGACCCCGTCGGTGCGGAATCGGGTCGGCAGAGAACTACGCTTGGTTGTAGATCGGCGACATACGGCAGGTGCCGTATTTCGGAGCCTCGAACCTGCGGCCAATGATGTGGTGGTTAAGGGAATGTCACCGCTGGAGCCGGCGCGGCATGCGGATTTCAGCCAATGGGCAGGCCGATGCGCACAGCGTAGGCGGCGAGTTCGGCAGCGCTATGCAGGCTGAGCTTGCGCATCAGGTTTTCGCGGTGCTTGCGCGCGGTGAGCGGGCTGATGCCAAGCCGTTCGGCAATCTCGCGAGCCGTCAGGCCCTGAGCCGCGAGCGAAAGGATCTGCATCTCCCGCCGGGTCAGGGGAATGGGCGAAAGCGCTTCGTCGGTCGCGGACGGCAAGGTCCGTCGCTCCGGGTGGCTGACGGCAAAGCGTATCGATTGTGCGAGGTAGATTTCGTTGGCGCCAAGCGCGTCAACGGCAGAGGCAAGCTCGGCCGGGTCGCCGTTCTTCGTGAGATAACCGCTTGCGCCCGCATCTATGGCGGCGCGGACCGTTCGCGGTTCGATATTGGCGGTCAGCACTAGGATCTTCATTCTCGGAGCCAGTTCCCTGATGTCGGCGATGAACTGGATGCCTGCCACGCCCGGCATGCCGAGATCGAGGGTCAGAAGGTCTGCCGGCTCACTTCTCGCAAGCGCCAACACGGCTTCGCCGTCGGCGGCCTCGGCAACCACGGATATGCCCGCCATCGTCGAAAGTAGCATCTTCAAGCCTTCGCGAACGATGGCATGGTCGTCGGCAACGATGACGTTCATGGCCTTCGACATTTCAGCAATCCTTCATTGATATCAGCAATTGTCCGCAACCATAAACAGGTTCGCGTGCGGAGGCGATGCAAACAGCGTGAGCGACTGCAACCTCTCCTGATAGAACTACTATTTCGTCAATCTTACGCGGTGCTGGTCGCAAATTTGGTCATTCCACTACCGGTTGCCATTGATCCGAAGGAGTGGATGCGGTGAGACCCGTTGGCGGGATGCACCGTAACCCTCCATACGCGGACAGTCGGGCGCCTCGGCGGTATTCTGACCGTTCACGCCGGGTCGAGCGACGTGCGCAAACTGCAGCCGACTGAGGGTCTCATCTATTCGATAAAGACGCGCACGCTGGCGGCCCGACCCACGGCGTCGATGACCGTGAGGGTGGAATAGCCGGCGCCATCGGGCTGCCATTGCGTCGTCCGCCGGCGGGTCGGATCGGGCAACGGCTTGCCATTTGCGAGCCACCGGAAGGGCGCGCGGCCGCCCTGCAGCTTCAAAGTAAGCGGTGACATGGTCTCATGGTCGATGCCAAGTTCGACACGCGCGCCCTCGGGCGGAAAGACGATCTGTGGCGCCGGCTCGCGCGCCGAGGCGTTGACGAGGCCGCTTGCGGTCATCGAGAAGCGGCGCTGGCTGATCGGCAGCTCGATTTGGGAGATGCGCACAGCGCCCGGCGGTGCATCCGGCAGCGGCGTGATCGGCAATCCGGATTTGGCAAAGCCTTCAAAGAGAATGGGCGCGGCCGCGCCATAGCCGGTCAGCCCCGGAACGGCGCCATTGTCCGGCCGCCCGACCCAGACCCCGAGCACATAACGGCCGTCGTAGCCGACCGACCAGGCGTCGCGATAGCCATAGCTGGTGCCGGTCTTGTAGGCGATGCCGCGCTGCCGGCTTCCCGCCGGCGGCAAGACGGCCGAGAGCACATCCGAGACATGCCAGGCGGAAACGGGCGAAAGCAGCGGTTCGCCGTCGATCAGACCGGCCGTGCCGGTGATGCCATCGCCGAGCCGCACCGGGAAGCCGCGATTGGCAAGACCCGCATAGAGCTGCACGAGATCGCGCAGCGTCAGGCCGACCCCGCCAAGGCCGATTGCCAGCCCGGGTGCCTCGCCTGCGGGCAGCACAGGCTTCACCTCGGCGCGGCGGAACCTGACCATCAGCCGGGCAGGGCCGACGACGTCGAGCAGGCGAATGGCCGGAACGTTGAGCGACAGTTGCAACGCCTGGCGCACGCTGACGTCGCCTTGGTAGCTCATGTCGAAATTGCGCGGGCGGTAACCGAAGAAATCGGCCGGTCGATCCTCGATAATGGTTTCCTGGCTGACCAGGCCCTCCTCGAAGGCGAGACCGTAGATGAAGGGTTTTAGCGTCGAACCGGGCGAGCGGGTGATCCGCGTCATATCGATCCAGCCCGAGCGGCTCGCGTCGAAATAATCGGCCGAGCCGACTTCGCCGATGATCTCGCCCGTGCGTGCGTCGGCCATGATCATGGCGACGGACACTCTCGGTCCCAGTTTGGCCGCACCCTCGCGCGCAACCGCTTCGAGGCCGCGCTGGACATTGCGGCGCAGCGTCGTGTGATGCTGCACGGCCGTCGGTTGCTTGCGCAGCGCCGTCTCGGCCAGATGGGCGGCATAGGCCGGCAACTGAAGGCGGCGGTTCGGAATGGCCGTCATCGCGGCCCGTTCAGCTTCGCCTTCGCCGATCACGTCGGCAACCGCCATCCGAGTCAGGACGCGCTTGCGGGCAGCTTCGGCTGCGGCGTGGTTGCGGTCCGGCCGGCGCTTTTCCGGCAATTGCGGCAGCGCCACCAGCAGCGCGGCTTCGCCTACAGATAGTCGCTTCGGCTCCTTGCCGAACCAGGCCAGGCTTGCGGCGCGCACCCCCTCAAGATTGCCGCCATAGGGTGCGTGGCTGAGATAAAGGTCGAGAATCTGGTCCTTGGACAGCCGACGCTCGATCTGGATCGCGCGCGCAATCTGAAGCAGCTTGGCCGCAATGCTTCGTTGTTCGCGCGGTTCGATCAGCCGCGCCACCTGCATCGAAAGGGTGGAGGCGCCGGAAACGATGCGGCCGTTGGTGACGAACTGCAGCGCGGCGCGGCCGAGCGCCAGGAAGTCGATGCCGGCGTGCTCGCGAAACCGCTGGTCCTCATAGGCAACCAGCATCCGCAGAAACTGCGGGTCGACGTCACCGACAGTCGTGTTCAGCCGCCAGAGACCGTCAGGTGTTGCAAAGGCCCTGAGCAATTGGCCGTCGACGTCGAGAACCTCGCGAGACACGATGCCAGCCGCTCCCAGTGGCGGCGGAAATGCCTGGTCAGCCTTGTCGAGCGCAAAGGCAGACAGCCCCGTCAGCAACAGGCCGACGGGGATCGCGATCAGCAATTTTTGCCTTATCGACATTATCGGGCCTATTGGGCTGCCAGAACCTCCATACGCCCTGTCGCGGTGCGCGCCGAGAACTGCGGCCGGTACATGTCTTCGACGCTTGCGGCAGGATGATCGTAGACACCGGGGTTCACCGCGCGGACGACATAGGCGAGCGTCAGCTCGCGGCTATCGCCGGTAGCGCGGTCGAAGGCGGCGACGAAGCGATCGTTGCGGAACTCCGTATGCGTCGCGGTAATCTCGCCGAGCCATTCGAAGTTCGTCAGCTGGGCGCTGTCGACCAGGCTCGGGTTATCGATCTGGAAACCGGCCGGCAAAAGGTCCGAAACAAGCACGCGGGACGGCCAATCGTTGGTTTCGGTGACCTTCAGCACCACGACATAGCGCTCGTTCTGCCTGGCCTGGCTGACATTAGCTTCGGCACCATCGAGTGTGTAATAAGTGCGCTCGATGGCAAAGCCGTCACCGCCGGCCGACAGTGGCTGAGCCGGGGCGGCAACCGTGGTGACCACGGCGGAGACGGCGTCCGCCCCCTCGTTCTTGATCACCACCGGATGAGACAGAAGCGCATCGCCGGGCATCCGCGCGGCGTAGCCGCCGGTCTTCGACGCGCCATTGACGTCAAGCAGCATGTCCTCGTCGCCGCCCTGAACGGCACGGGCGGCAAGCAGCATCCAGGCCTGTTCCTGCGTGCTGGTATATTTCTTCTGCTCCCATTGCCGTGCCACGATCTTCGACAGTTCCGGAATGATCGGCGGAACCGGACGGCTTTCGGCGGCCAGAGCCAGGACGGCCGCGTCGTCGCGCAGCGAAGAACCGTAGTCGGAACGCGACAGGCTGACATTGACGAGGCCGGTCGACATGTTGGCCGAGGACGCAAAGATCTCCTGTGACCGCTGGGCATCGCCGTAAAGCGCCAGCGCCGCTGCGACCTGAGCCTTGGCCAATGGCGTCGGGAAATCATTGATCAGCGTGTTGGCGTAATAGCGGATGTCGTTGACGGCGGCCTTGCGGTTGCGTGCGAGCACGTAGAGCGCATAGGCGATCTCGTTGCCGCGATCCTTGACATTGGTGTCATAGCCGAGGCCGTTCTGCAGGTTTTCCAGTGCCTGCACCATCGCTGCCTCAGGCACGTCGTACTTCTGTTCACGTGCGCGTGTCAGGAAGTCGGTGACATAGGCGTCGAGCCAGAGGTCCCCATAGCCCGGCCCCCACAGGCCGAAGCTGCCGGACGACGACTGGTTGGAGAGCACGCGGTAGATCGCTTCCTGCACCCGCTTGGTCACTTCGCCGTCATCGGGAAGGCCGGACTGCTTGGCCAATTCACTCATATAGAGAAGCGGCAGCGCCCGGCTCGTCGTCTGCTCGGTGCAGCCATAGGGGTAGCGGTCGAGCGCCATCAGGATGGCGGGAATGTCGAAGGCCGCAGACCGGGTGACGCTCAGCGAAACCGACGCGCCCTGGAGCACGCTGTCTGCCAGCAACTGGCCGTCGATCGTCAGGCTGCTGCCCGCCGCAAGGTTGACCACCTGTCGCTGCGTGACCGGCAGTGTGGCCGGGCGCACCGGAATGTTGAGCGCCTGTTCGAGCGAAAGTCCGGAGGCGCCGGTGAGCTGGACAGTAACGAGCCCGTCGCCTGTGTGTTGGCCGACCAGCGGCAGCGTCAGAACCGATTTGCCGCCCTGTTCGAGGCGTACCGTTTCGCTGGCGCCGGTCTGTTCCACCGTCACCGGTCCGTTGGTGGTCAGTTGTACTTGGTAGTCACCGGCCGGAGCGTCGGTGTTGGCGATGTCGAGCCGCAGTTCGGCGCGGTCTCCCGGCGCAAGGAAGCGCGGCAGGCTCGCCGTCACGACGATCGGGTCGCGGATGACGACGTCGCGGACAGCATGGCCGACGCCGGACTTCGTCCAGGCGACGCTCATGATCCGCGCCGTGCCGTTGAACTGCGGAATATCGAAGCTGACGGTCGCCTTGCCATCGGCGTCGAACTTCACCGGACCTTCGAAGAACGCCACCAGCTTTTCGGTGGGCGGGCTTCCCTGCAGCGCGACCTGGCCGCCGTCGCCGCCGGTGCGCAATTTGCCGGTCGCCCCAAGCGAGCCATCGATCAAGCGACCGTAGAGATCGCGCATTTCAAGACCAAGCTGGCGCTGGCCGAAATACCAGGCGGCAGGATCCGGAGCTTCATAGCGGGTCAGGTTCAGGATGCCGACGTCGACCGCGGCAATCGTGACATAGGCTTCTTCGTTGGCGCCGGCCCCTGCCACCTGCAGGCTGATATCGAGCGGCTTGCGCGGTTCGGTCTTTTCGGGCGCTTCGATGGCCACGGCAAGCTTGCGCTCAGCGGGATCAACGGTCAGCCATTTGATGCCAATCGCGCGCATAGGCATGCGGCTTTCCTGTGCATCACCAGGCCGATAGAGTGTCGCGGTGACATAGGCGCCGGCCCCCCAATCGGCGGTGACGGGCAAATCGATCTCGCCACCCTCGGCGACAATCGTCGCGCTCTTTGTCGTGATCAGGCCTTCCGTGCCGACGGTTACCAGCAGTTCACCGGCAAAACGCGGTGAAACCTTGAGCTTGGCGGTTTCGCCGACGGCGTAGTTTTCCTTGTCGAGCGCGATTTCGAGGCCATCGGGCGTTTCGGTCGATGTCGATGCGACATACCAGCCGGCATCGAATTCGACGCTCGATGTCGGTCCGTCGAGGGCCGCCGTCTCGACTTCGAGACGGTAGCGGCCCCAGCCGACGGGCACGGCGATCTCGCCTCCATCGGCGGTCACGTCGAGCGTGCCGTTCGCAACCTGCTTGGTGGTGACCACCGGCTCGTATTTCCAGGCGGTTCCGTCTCGGTACCATTGATAGTTGCGCTCGACGCTGATCAGCTTCCAGAGCGCACCCGGCATGGCGGCCCTGGCACCGTCGGGGTCGATGGCGATCACGCGGAACTTGCCGACGGAGTTTTCCTGAAGGTCGCCCGAAAACTCGGGTTTGATGCCGATCATCGCGCCTTCCGGCTTTACCGGCAGCGTCAAGGATCGTTCGACGGCGCGACCGCCGGCCTCGCGCATCCGCACGGTGACATTGGCGTTGAGCAGTTGCGTCGTCGACGGCACTTCGCTCAAAGCCACGTCGAAGGTCGACTTGCCGTCGTCATCGAGAGCCGTCAGGTCCTCAAGCGGCAGACGCGTGTCCTCGCTCGCCTCTTCGTCGGCAAGGCCGAAGAAATATCCCTTGAAGGCAGCACTTTCGCGCGTCGGCTTCAGAACCACTTCGCCCTCAAGCTCGAGGCCGGCGGCCGGTGCGCCATAGAGATAGCGTCCATCGACCACGACTTGTACCGGTTCGCCGACAGCGATCTCCTTTGCTTCGCTCGTCAGATCGAACTCCGTGCGGTCCGGCACGAAATCGTCGACTAGAAACTGCTTCTCGCCGATCGGCGAGGCCTTGGGATCAGTGAAGATCTGCATCGTCCAGGTGCCACGCATGGCGTTTTCCTGAACATCGAGATCGAGCGTGTGGCCGCCGAGCTTGCCGCCGTCGCTGATCATCCTGCGGTATTCGACGCCGTCAGGGCGCAGGAACACGAAGGTGAGCGGCAGATTCTCGATCGCCTCGCCATTAACGTCTCGGGCAAGTGCTGACGCGTGCACCGTCTCGCCGACACGGTAGATGCCGCGCTCCGTCCAGGCGAGGACGTCGATGGCGCCGGGCGCCGCACGGCCGGTGACCCCACGATCCGACAGGTCGAATCCCGCCCTCGTCATGTCGAGGAAAACGAAGTCGTCTTCGCCGCTCTTGGCTGTGATCACGGCCGGGGTCAGGGCGGAGGTGCCGCGGATGAGACCAGCGGTGAAGGTGGCGCGGCCGTCGCCATCCGTCGTTGCCGTGCCGAGGATTTCGTTGTTCTTGGCGACAAGCTGCAGCTCGACACCTTCGATCGGCTTTGCGGTTGCGAGCGATCGGGCAAAGACGTTCAGGCCGTCGGTGCCGGCATAGGTCGACACGCCGATGTCGGAGACGACGAACCATTGGGTAGCGCGGGCGTCCCAATCCTGGCTGAGGCCGGTTTCGGATGCTGCGGTCAGCACGTAGACGCCGGCTTTGCGCTTCGGCAATGCTTCATCGACCGGGAAGCTGGTGACCACTTCCTTGTTGAGGACGCTGTCGATGGCGATCGAACCTTCCCAGACCAGTTCTCCGCTTTCGTCTTGAATGCGCTGGGCGCTGTAGCCGTCGATTTGCGTCAGGAACTGCGAGTTCTGCAGCACCTGCGCCAGGCTGCGATCGCCGATGCGGTAGAGCTTGAGCTTGGCGCTGTCGGTGTTGACGGAAACCAGCGGAATGCCGCGGCGCGCGGTCGAGGGCAGCACGAAGCTGTCGCCGGTAAAGCGCACGACCTGGCCGCGATCCTTGACGTAGACCTCAAGAGTGACCGGCGCCTCAAGCACTTCATCGACCGACGAGGGCAGGCCGGTGCGCAGCGTCAGCTTGTAACGCTGGCCATGCGACAGACCCTCAACGCAGATCTGGTCGCCCTTGGCTTCCACTGCGTTCGGGGCAGCGCCGTCTAGTGTGACGAAGGAGGCATAGTCGGCGCCGCTCTTTAGTAGCTGCTCCGAAAACTGCACGCAGGCGCGCGGCGAGGCGCTATCGGCATCAACGGTGTTTTCGATGACGCGGAAGCGCTTGCGTTCCTTCAGGTCGAGGTAGGCGGTCTCGACCGTTTTTGATTGCACCAGTTCGAGGCTGGCCTTGTAGGCATTGAGGGCGCCGCGGAAATTCTCGGCATTTTCCAGCGCCTTGGCGAGAACGGCCAGCGCATGGGCGCGGCTTTCTGCGGTCCGCGTCAGCTGATAGCCGTTGATCGCCGCAAGGGCGGCTTGCGTCGCGACATCGGTATTGCCGGTGACGCGATTTGCCGTGCGCGCCGTTTCAAGCCACAGCTCGCTGTCATCAGGGGTGATCGCAAGCGCGCCCTGGAACGCCTTCAATGCACCGTCGATAATGCCCGATTCCGCCTGCGCGCGCGCCGTTTCGATCAGGTTGTTGACACCGAAGCCCTGCTGATCGTCGGCAAGTGAAAGGTTCGCCTTGGCGTCGCGCGCGTCCTGAAGGATCTGGTCGGAGAGAAACGAGAGTCGCGGCGGCGCGCCGAGGTCCGGCTGCACGGCCTGCGCCTGGACGATCTTGCCGGCGATGGCGCCGGGGAAGTCGTTCAACTGATTGAAGTCGGACTTCAGGAAGCACCATTTCACCTTGGGATTGTAGGTGAATGCGCGGCAGGATTGGTCCGCGATGCAGGCGGTCTCGCACTGATCCAGCGAGACATTCTGTTCGGTTCGCAGATCGAAGCCGAAATAGTCACCATCCTGGGTGATCTCGACCTGGCGGCCGGTCTCAGCCGAAAAAGCCGGACATCCGGCGGCCAAAACAGAAACAAGAAGAGCGGAAAGGCCGAAAAACGCGCGCACAGACATAAGTCCTCCCAACGCAGCCGGTCTCGATAGGGCTTCACTTTTTCAAGGTTCCTGATGCCTTGTCAACCACGGACGTTCAAGAGTTGGACGACAATTTACGCGAGAGCGAGCAACATGTCCTAGTGAGGCGGCGCCACTGCGAATGGGCGCCTATCTTCTCTGCTCCTTCAGGAAAACGACGAGCGAACGGCCGGCGTCGAGGATGTGATCCCGGGTGAGCGACGATGCCAGATCGGCGTCACCTTTGGCGCAGGCATTGAGGATCGCCTCATGCTCGCGCGCTGCGCGCTTCATGCCATCCGTCAGCGTCAGCTGCGCGCGCAGATAACGATCGATGCGGTCGAGCGAGGCGCGCACGATCTGCAGGTAGTAAGGCCGCCGCGCGGCCTCATAGAGGCTGTAGTGGAAGTTCCGGTTGGTTTCGCCCCACTTCGCCGAATCGGATTCCTTGCCGAACTCGTCGCAATGCCTGCGGGCGAGTTCGAGCGTCCTTCGATCCATATTGGGCACGGCAAGCCGGATCACCTCCGCCTCCAGCAGAGCGCGAAATTCGAAGATCTCTTCGATCTCTTCGATCGAAAGGCCGGCAACGACAGCGCCTTTGTAGCGTTGCGTTGTGATCAACCCGTGCTGTTCAAGGCGCGAAAGCGCTTCGCGCACGGGGATGCGGCTGGTGTTGAACATCTGGGCGATCTGGTCCTGCCGCAGGTTCTCCCCCTCGGCAAGCGCACCCTCGATGATCGCCTTGCGCAATGCCTCGTAGACGATATCGGCTGCGGAAGCGGCTTGCCTGACATCAACGGCATCGAGTTTCATCGCGTCTAAACCCCGGCGGCTTTGTGTCCCTGACAGTTCGGAAACTGCCGTGGTTCTGGTCATAGGTCCATTCTCTTGGTCGGGCAACAGAGGTCGCGTGCTGAAAGCAACTAACTCTGCCTCATAGCGTTTTTTCCATTGATTTCATTAAGAAAATAGGAGCCCGATTCGAAATCAGCAACGCCGAATGCCCAAAACGAACCCTCGATTGGCCCATTTTACACACATAAAAAAAGACCCGGCAAAATGCCAGGTCAATTTTGCGCTTTTCTGAACAGCTTAGATTTGGTCGATCCGGTAGAAATTTGTGCCGACGCTGTCACTCGAGATTGCGGGCTTCAAACCACGACGCGAGCGAAGGTCGGCCATCGCCTGAAGTTCGCTCAGCAGGCAGGTTTGTGTCCAAATCGTTCTGCTCGTGCTTCGCAGGGGAGCTGGAATGCGCCCCGCCATATACCAATGCTCGATGACCGAGCGGTTAGCTCCGCACCTGCATACTTCCCGCGGCTGTAGCGTTCCCAGTCCAGGGCGTTTCCACTTTCAACCAACCAGCGATTTACCTCACGGCCGTCGGCGCGAAAACAAATGCCGACCAGCCTCTGATATCGATCGCGGTCGATCACGTCGCAGTGGATTGGCCGTGAGACGGCAAGAAAACGGTCGAGTTCGTTTGCTGCCATCTTGCCGCACCGATAAGTACCGCCGTCCCCGTCGGAGCATTTTTGCCAGCTCTCCGGTGTATCGACACCGTGTAGCCGTAGACGCTTGCCGGCGATTTCTATCGTGTCTCCGTCAATGACGGAAGCGCGGCCGCTGATCGTGTCCGAGCTGAATGCTGAGCTAGGCGAAAGCAATAGGGCGGCGAGTGCGATTTTCTTTAACAACGCTGGTAATTCCTATGGGGTGCTGGGCGCTGCAGGACTGGGTTTAAATGTTTGCAGGAGGAACAGTTCATAAAGCGTGCAGCGCGGCCCGCGAACGCCAAGCCCCGAGGCGTTCTATCTCCCGCCCCATCCGATGTTCGGAGCCGGAACAGTAGTGTCACTTCTTTAGCTTTTCGCGAAAATACGCTATCTCGACAACGTGTCGAACAGGTGAGGGTCAATATGGCGACTGGCAAGGTTAAGTTCTTCAATGGGGACAAAGGCTTCGGTTTCATAACGCCAGATGCGGGTGGCACGGATGTGTTCGTCCATGTCTCCGCGCTGCAATATGGCGATTTACTGAAAGAAGGCCAGACGGTCTCTTACGACCTCGGGCAAGATCGCAAGACGGGGAAATCAAAGGCCGAAAACGTCAGACCTTTCTGACGGAAAGTCTTTGAGAAAGGCTCCGGCAACGCCGGAGCCTTGTTCGTCGATTACTTGTTAAGCGCGTCCTTCAGTGCCTTGGCTGGGGCGAAGGTAAATTTCTTCGCGGCCGCTACCTTAATCGTCTGTCCGGTTGCCGGATTGCGTGCTTCTCGCTCGGGCGTGTCTTTCACCTTAAATTTGCCGAAGCCAGGGATCGAAGTTTCGTTTCCCGATACCGCCGCGGCCGAGATCGCCGCAAAGACGCTCTCGACGATTGCCTTGCCCTGCACGTTGGTCAGCCCGTGGGCGGTGGCAATCTGATCTGCGATTTCATTGGTCGTTGTCATGTTGTCCCTCGTTTGTTGACGTGAGAAACTTGGCAGGCTGGGGAGTCCTTGTCATCGGCGACCGAGAAAGGCCGGGCTTTTGCACCAGGAATTTCCACAAGAGACTGCCTACTGCTTTAGACGTCTAGCGCGACGCCGCAATGCTATGCTGTGACTGCGCTCGACCTAAAGGACGGGCTTCCCTGTCCTCGGATGTAGGCCGCGCACTTCCTCCGCTCAATCGACCGGAGCAACGCCGCACCTATAGACTCGGACCGTTGCCGCAGACGATGCGCCTCACGCACTCGGAGCGCATTAGTCGCAAGCATTGAACGCGTCCCCAAGATGATTGGGCACCAGGAGGCAAGCATGAGCTTGGACAAAGCATCGCACAGCGAACGACGTGACGAGTTGGTCCCCTCTCGTTACGCTATGCAGGTCGGAGATATCGATGTGTTCGTCGTCAGTGACGGCGTGATTTCCATACCGGCCGAAGTCATGGCCACCAATGCGGACCCGCAGTCCGGACGGCCTGGCTACACGACCGGCTTCAGCCCGAAGTGATGGACTGGGCACTGAACGAAGTCGTGGTTCGCAGGGGCGACACAACCATACTTATCGATTCCGGCCTTGGGATGGAGTTCCCGGGGTTTACGAGGACCGGGAGATGGGGGCACCGGATAGAAGCTGCGGGGATCGATCTCGCATCGGTGACGGACGTCGTACTCACCCACATGCATTTCGATCACATCGGCGGATTGTTGGTAGACGGCGTAAAGGATCAACTTCGTCCGGACCTGCGGACCCACGTGGCAGCCGCCGAAGCCGAGTTCTGGGAGTCGCCGGATTTCTCCCGCACCACCATGCCAGGCCCCTTGCCTGACCTGATCAGGTCGGCAGCCAAGCGGTTCCTCGAGCAGTACGGCAGCAAGCCAGACGTTTGAAACCGACTGCGAAGTGGTGCCGGGTATGGTCGTCACTCGCACAGGGGGGCACACTCCCGGGCACAGCATAGTCCGTCTCGCCTCCGGCGATGACAGGCTTACTTTCGCCGGAGATGCCGTGTTCCCGCACGGTTTTGATCACCTTGAATGGCATAACGGCTTCGAGCACGATCCCGAGGAAGCGGTCCGTGTCCGGACCCGCCTTCTTCGAGAATTAGCGGCGACCGGCGAGCCGCTGTTGGCTACTCATCTATCGTTCCCGTCTGTGTGCAGGGTGGCGATTGCTGGCGAAGGCTATCGCTGGGTACCCGCGTTCCGGGAACATTGAGGGTCTTTGCCAGACGTAGCCAATTTTCCCCCTCGTCACACGGTTGCGCCATTCGGCTCGACCTCTGATTGACGGCACGCTCGGCAGCGCCAGCGTGCCGTCATCTTCTCAGTTCGCGGATTCGGTGGTATTGGCGTGCTGAAGGCCGCGGGCTACCGAAGTGACACGGCGACCCTGGAACCGGCCAACGGCCAAGTGATCCTCGTCGGGCTTGAGGCTGTCGCGAGCTGAGACATGGGTCGCGCCATAGGGAGTTCCCGCCTTGAACATAGCCGGATCGGCGTAGCCGAGGGGCACGATGATCAAGCCGAGGTGAGCCATCGGCGTATAGATGGATAGCAAGGTAGATTCGTTCCCGCCGTGCTTTGACGACGTCGAACCGAATACGGATCCCACCTTTCCATTAAGCTTGCCCTGGAACCAGATGCCACCCAAACTATCGATGTATGCCTTGAGTTCGGATGAGATGGAGCCGAACCTGGTCGGCGTGCCGAAGATGATGGCATCCGCCCATTCGGCGTCTGCCTCGGTTGGAGCCTCGTATTTCTCATTCATGGCGCGCGCGTTTTCGCGCCAGCCTGGAACCTGGGACATCACGTCCTCGCCGACGAGCTCCCTGGCGCGCCGCAGACGCACTTCGGCGCCTTCCTGCACCGCGCCATCGGCGATCGCGTTCGCGAGAATGTCGGTCGAGCCATTGCGTGAATAAAACGCGATCAGCACCTTTGGTTTCGTCATTTCCTGCCTCCAGCAAGTGTTAGCGCTGAAGCAGCAGCCGCAGCGTTCGCTGAGAAATGGCCGACGCGCGGCCTCATCGAAAGCCGGTGAATGATGGAACGTGTGTCCAAGATTTTGGACGATGACCGTCAACAGCCTTCAGGCTCGGCGGAGCCGCATGGACTCGGCGTAAGGCGACAATCCGTCCATGAATTTGGACGCTTCGTCTCTTGTGCAGCAGCTTCTCATCGGGGTGTGGCGCGAACTAGCCTTCTGTCGATCGAGCTCACGCGGCCGATGCAGAACGATAAATCGCAAAGGTGGAACATGAACCAGATGGTAATAAGAGGCGTCAGCAGCCAAACCTTCGTCGCTTCGAACATCAAGCGTATCGAGGAATTCTACGGAAAGGTCTTGGGACTTTCAGTGGTGAAGAGAACCGTTCATCACCACGATGCCCGACTGCCGGTCGTTACCTTTGGCTTCCATCAGTACGGGGACGAGCAGCCGAGAAGCGAGTCCATCACCTACATCGAATGGAACCCCATCTTCTACATGATTCCGGAGACGGGTTTCCTCGAACAGGACGCGACCCAGGACGGCGTCGCAAACCCGCGCGTTGGCGACCCGAAGGGACGCTGGGGCGCAGGAACCAATCATCATCTCGCACTTCATGTCCCGAACCGCGACGGACTACTGAAATGGAAGCGGCGTCTTGCTGACCACGGCGTGCACGTCACCGGTCCCTACAATCGACACTACTTCCACGCCATCTATCTGCGCGATCCCGATGGGGCGATAATCGAGATCGCGACCACCGAGCCCGGCTTTGGACATGACGAAGCAGTGCTCGGTTCCGGATTCCGTGCGCAGCCGAAGGAAAACCTCATCGGAGGACGCGACGAACTTCAGGTCGCCGCCGAGACTTGGCCGCAGCCGGTGCCCGACGTAACCGCAGACTTCGCGCTTCGCGGATTTCACCACATTACGTCAATCTCCAGCGACGCCGAGCGAACCGAGAATTTCTTCGTCGAAAAGGTGGGATTGCGCCTGATCAAGAAGACCGACTATCTCGACGAACGCGGCGGAACGCACTTCTACTACGCATGTGACGAGGATCTCTCGCCCGGTTCCGTCCTGACGTTCTTCGGCTTACCGGGATACAAGCCGGGACGGCTTGGTACGGGTCTCTCCCACCACTTCTCGCTGGAAGTGGAGAATGATGCCGCATTAGGCGAGGAGCACGCGAGGTTCCGTCGGCTCGGCATCGAGGTATCGACGATACAGGATACCGTTTACGCGAAGCAGTTCCATTTCCGCGATCCGGACGGTCACATCTGCGCACTCTCTACGCCAAATCGCTTCACGGTCGATGAGGACATCAGCCGCCTTGGGCAGAAGCTCTGCCTCCCGGAAACCTTGGAGAAGGACCGAAGGACGATCGAACGCCAGTTGGCGTACCGGCCGGCCCCCGTGCCCGTGCTTCGTTGAGATTGGCGGCCACGGCCCTACAGAGCTGGAGCAATTTCAGAGATGGAAAAGATTGAATTTCTTCCGCAGGACAACGTCATCTGGGGCCGTGGGATTCTCGCTGACGCCTTAGGTCAGCTTACCCAGTACGGCATCAAGAAGCCTATCGTCTTCACAGTCGAGCCGCTCGATGCGCTCAGACGTTCCTCCGTAGCCCCCAACCTCCCCAATAGCGTGGGGACCTTCGTGGACCTACCTCCCCATGTCCCCGATTTCGCGGTGAATCAAGCTCTCGAAGCTTGTGAAGCCAGCGGTGCGAAGTCGATTGTCGCCGTAGGTGGCGGCTCGGTTCTCGATGCTGCCAAGGCTGTCTCGCATTTCCACCAAATCAGGCACGGGACATATCTTCCGATTGCGGCGTTGCCGACGACGTTGTCGGGCTCCGAGTTTTCGCATTATTTCGGCGTCACGGAAACGGCAAAGGAGATTAAGTTCAAGCGCAGCTATGCCGTCAAGCCGACGGTGCCGAGGGTCGTGATAGTCGACCCTGAACTGATCAGAGGAACGCCGAGGGCACTTCTGCTTTCATCTGCGATAAAGGGCATCGACCATGCTGTGGAAGGAATGCGGCTTGTCGGCCCGGATCATCCGCATGCGATATTGGCCGCCAGCGGCGTCCGTCGGTTTCTCGACGTATTGAGCTCGTGGCCGGCGAACGTCGAAACCGAAGAGGCCCTCCAGCGGCACGAAGTCGATCTCGATGACCTCCTCCAGCTCCAGCTCGCGGCCTGGCACTGCTACTTCTTTCCCGCCTCGGTAATCTACGGCTTGAGCCACCGCATCGGTCACATACTGGGTGGCACCTACGGAGTTCCGCACAGCGTGACGTCGTGCGTCACTCTTGCGCCGGTGATTCGTGCCTGCTCGACCTTCTATGGCGAGAAGCTTCGGATATTCAATGATGCGGTCTCCGGTGTCGAAGCTGCTTCAAAACTTTCGGGGGACATCGAAGCCGTTGTCACGCGGCTCGGTCTTCCCGCCCGTCTACGCGATCTAAATTTCGATCACGACAAACTGTCGGCGGTAGCGACGTTGCTGATCGAAAATTATCCACGCGAGGTCGCGGATCTCCGGGAGGGGGCCGCGCAGAGGCTTACAGACTTGTTGGAAAGGCTCTGGTAGATGCCCACGCACATCGAAGCAGATCGGGGCAGACCGTCGATCGGGAGACTGCTGGCTGAACTGGCCGCCGGAGCCATATCACCCGTGGATGTCATCGACGATGCGATATGCTATGCCCGGAATTGCCAAGCGGAAGTCAACGCGTTTGCGGAGATCGACGAGGTCGGTGCGCGCCATGCCGCGTCCCACGGCGAACGACGCTACGGTGAACGCCAAGCTCGTCCGCTGGAAGGGATCGCAATTGCCGTCAAGGACATGATCGATACCGGCGGCATTTCGACAAGATATGGTTCCATTGTCCATATGGATCATGTGCCGGGAAACGACGCCGAGGTAGTTCGAGTACTCAAGGACAACGGTGCTATCGTCGTCGGAAAAACGACGACCCATGAGTTCGCCTGGGGCGTTACAACCTCGAGCAAGGCTTTCGGCGACACGCTCAACCCGCACGACCATAGCCGAATCCCGGGCGGATCGAGCGGCGGGATGGCGGCCGCTGTGGCCTACGGCGCGGTCCGCGCGGGATTGGGAACCGATACCGGAGGATCAGTAAGAATTCCGGCGGCTCTATGCGGCGTGGTCGGGTTCAAGCCAACTTACGGACGTCTGCCGCTGGCAGGCGTATTCCCCTTGGCGATCTCGCTCGACCACATCGGCCTCCTGGGCCAGACCGTAGAGGACGTAGCCCGCGTTTGCAGACCGCTCGGGATCGACAGCGAGTCCGGCCATTCACCACGAAGGAAGCGCATTGGAATCTTTCGACAAGTCGGCAAGGTCCCGCTCGCCTCTGGAGTGGCCGAATCCTTCGACACGGCGTGCGCGGCCTTACGATCTGAACATGACCTCGTTGAATTGGACGGGGCTGACCTCTTCGCCCGGTGCTTTGCGTCATTTGCGGGAATAGTGCTTTCGGAGGGCGGCGCTGTCCATTTTCGCCGACATGACCTCGCATTCATCACAAAGCACTACGAACAGGAGACCGCGTCCCGTCTCAAGCTCGCGGCCGCGGTAGAGCTAGCCGAATACGCGGACTGCCAGGAGACCCGGCGCCGGTTCACAGAGGATATTGAACGCGTCATCGCTCAGTTTGACGTTCTTATTACGCCCACATGCCCCTGCATCGCTCCCCGCATTGGAGCGGAAGAGGTCACTATCGGGCACTGGAATGGGTCAATCCGAGAGGCTCTCATGACTTACACAGCGCCGTTCAACCTCGCAGGGCTTCCGGCCATTTCACTGCCGATCCAGGTTTGTCGGAACGACGGTCTGCCGGTCGGCCTGCAGATCATAGCGAAGCGGGGCTGCGATGAGGACCTGCTAGCAGCCGCGACCGAGATTGAAGGTCTTCTAACCCGGCGAGGATCGCCGGCCCCCTGCTCAAAGGAAGGCTCATAGAGGAGAAAGGATATGTCGGTACAGGGAATCCTGAAAGAGAAAGGATGCGTTGTCGTTACCGCGCCGCCGAAGGCTACGGTGGCGGACGCCTGCCGTGTCCTTCACGACAATCACATTGGCGCAATCGTCGTGGTTGACGAACAGAATGCCATCAAGGGGATTTTCACGGAACGAGACGTCGTCTCTGTCATCACAAGGAACGGCTCGCAGGCGTTGGCTGCGAACCTCCAGCAGGTGATGTGGAAAAACGTCTACTGCTGCACCAAGGATACGAGCATCAACGGCTTGATGGAGGCGATGAATCGTCACAAGGCTCGTCACCTGCCGGTCCAGGACAACGGTCGCCTTGCCGGCATCATTTCGATCGGAGACGTATTGCGTCATCACATCAAAGCAATTGAATACGAGGCCGAGTACATTCGCTCATACATCGCAGGTTGATGAGCGGAGCTGGGATAAAGCTTTGTTCTAATTGCCAAACCGCAGAACGCGAGGCTAAGGTAGGAGTCGTTCATCAAGATCGGTGAGGGGCCAGCCTATGCTTAAACTCTATGACAGCCGTTTCTCAGGCAATTCATGGAAGATAAGGATTTTGCTGAACCAATTGCGGAAGCCGTTCGAACGACACACGCTCGATTTGGAATTGGGAGAAACCAAAACCGACGAGTTCTACAAGCTCAATCGCTTTAGCCGAATTCCCGTACTTCAGCTAGAAGATGGACGTACGATCGTCGAGTCCGCTGCAATTCTGTTGTACCTGGCGGAAGGCTCGCCGCTCTTGCCCGCAGATCCATATGTGCGATCCCAGATCGTCGGATGGATGTTCTTCGAGCAGGGAGACCTGCAGCGTTCGATACCATTGGCTCGCGTGTATCATATCCGAGGCCTCGCGGACAAAATGTCCCAGCAGATCGAACGGCTTCATGCCGATGGGTACATGGGGCTCGAGAAGCTGGATCGCTGGCTCGCGAAGAATGATTGGTTGGTTGGAGACGGCTACACAGTCGCTGATCTTGCTCTCTTCCCTTACGTCTCACTTGCGCACGAGGGAAAATTCGAAATGCGCCGTTTTCCGTATATCAATTTGTGGCTAGACCGCGTGAGATCCCAACCGGGCTTCTTGGGGATTTTCGATCAGAGTAGCTACCACGCCGCTTAGCGCGCGATGCTGCCACGCGTAGTGCACGGCAGACCAGCAGGACTCGGCACCACAGTTTGACACGAGCGCATGGCCCGACAGCTAGAACCGCTCACGGCATTGACGGAAGGCTATCGAAAGCCCGTCAAAGGGATGTTTCGCCATGTCTCGAGGAACTTGCTTCCAAGGCTGATACGCTCGCTGCTCAACGGACCGGTAGCTGAGAAGGTGCACTCTATGGCAAGCCCAGGAGCGTATCGAGGTCCGACGCGTCGGCGTCACCGCCGCAGGAAGCCATGACCCTATCTCCCGCTCGCTTCTCAGTTTTTCCGCACGTCCATTTGGAGAGGTCGGACGAAATCGCGACTTTCCCCGTGGAGAGGTCGGGCAGAAACGAAGCCTCTAACACTACTATCACTTTATAAGAACGATCGAGATCGTTCGAGTCTTTCGGACCATGCGTACAAGCGGAGAAACTTCTAAAAACGAGGAGACGGATTAGTCTTCTTTCAGCTCAGAAAAACGAAAGGGGAGCTGTCATGCATGCTAACGCGAAATGGGAAGAAAGTGCTGTCGACAGGTCGACGGTCGTCGACCTGGTCATGACTGAAAGAAGGGCCAAGAGAGGCTTTCTCAAGGACCCGGTTTCACTCGACACTGTTTGTGGCATCCTTAATGCGGCGCGTTACGCGCCCAGTTCAAGCAACATCCAGCCTTGGAAGTGTCATGTTCTCACGGGGGATGCCCGCAACCGCATCACCACCAAGGCGGTGGATATCTTCCGCGCGGGGCCTGACAAGCTCGCCCCCGAATACCCATTCTTTCCGCAACCCCTTCACGACCCGTTCATCACTCGCTTCAATCTTTTTCGCGGGCAGCTCGGGGATGCAGTCGGCGTCCCGAGAAGCGACAAGTACGGAAGACTGAAAGATGTGGAACGGCAATTTCGCTTCTTCGGGGCCCCGGTCGGCATGATTTTCACAATGGATCGCACGCTCGAGTGGGCGAGTTTCATTTGCTATGGCTGTTTTCTGCAGAATCTGATGCTTGCCGCGAAGGCTCGCGGTCTGGATACCTGCGCGCAGCAGATATGGTCCCTGCAACATAACATGCTGCGCGAAGAGCTGGGCTTCGCGGACAGCGACATGGTGGTCGCCGGACTTTCCCTGGGCTACGCGGACAACAACTTGGCCGAAAACAACATGCCCAATCACAAGCTCGACATCGAAGAGTTCGTTACGTTCGTCAGTTGAGCCGCTGAGGATCTTGACCATTCTTGTCTAGGACGTCGATATTGAAAGCCATCACGCTCCCTGGTGATGGCTTTCATACGCTTCCGCTCTCTCGGCTCAGGATGGTAGGTATCGGTGCTTGATCTCAAAGACGTTTATTTCTTCGTTCAAGTTGTCGACCGCGGTGGCTTCACTGCGGCAGGCGAAAGCTTGCGAGTTCCGAAATCGACGCTGAGCCACAGAGTGCGCGAGCTCGAACGCTCGCTGGGCGTCCGCCTCATAAATCGGACGTCGCGACAGTTCGGCATGACGGACGTCGGCGCTGAATTTTATCAGTATGCATTGCAGATGTTGCACAGTGCAGACTTGGCGGAGGAGTTCGTCCGGCAACGGCTTAACGAACCCAGCGGGACGATCAGGATCACGACTGCAGTGGAAATTGCGCAGTTTGCGCTTCGAGATCTTATTCCTGTATTTCTGAACAAGTATCCCAAGGTGAAAATCGTCGAGATCGCCACCGACCGACTTGTCGACATGGTCGCGGAAGGCTTTGACCTGGCGTTGCGCGGGCACGTTGCATCACTCCAGAACTCCACGCTGGTTCAGCGCGGCATCGCCAGCGTGCCATGGTACCTCTTCGCCAGTCCGGAATATCTTAGGACCGCAGGCGAAATTACGGATCCGTCTTGTTTGAGCGATCATTCGACACTGGCGATGGATCGCCACGGTGCAGAGACGTGGAAACTGAAGGGACCTGACGGCAAGGAGACCGAGGTCCCCATCGATCCGAGATTTCTCAGCAACAACATGATCGCGCTGAAAGAGGCGGCTTGTGCGAATCTGGGCGTGGCCGCGCTTCCCGGATACATGTGTCGCGAAGAGATTGCGGCAGGCAGGCTGCATCAGATCTTACCCGGCTGGATGGCTGCCGACGCGCGCATGAGCGCATTGATCCCCTACCGAAACGGGTTGCTCCCCGCAGTACGGTCGCTCGTGGACTTTCTGGCCGCAGAGGTCCCCAAAGTGACCGCCTTCACTCCGAGAACCGAATAAGCCGCTGTCGGCTGCCTCTCACCCGCGAATGAGTTTGTTTTCCGCCTCGTGCCAGCCGGATAATGTGCCCAGGAAAGCGTTTCGATCGATGCGAAACGCGCTGGCCCAGGATTCCTTAAAATGAAGCAGGGGCCTGAAGAGCCTGGCGCTCGAGCTTGGCCCTGTCACATGAGGGAACAGGCAACGCCCGCCCGCCCGCCGTCGCCGAGCGTCAGCGGCAGCGTGAGGGCAAACATCTAATTGATCTCATCGTCCAACCTTTTGAACGCAGAGTCGAAAAACACCTGCCTGTCCGAGTACCACGTTTGCCCCTACGCTCCCTGCCTGACCGGATCAGAAGACCGGCGTCAATAACGAGGATGGAACGATGAATGAGACCGTGTTGAATCCCCAAGCTGCCGGCGATGGCCATACTCCTTACAGCAGATACGTTCAGACGGAGGTACTCCACACGCTCCAGGATCTCGTAAGCGATAGTCCAGCTGAGCCGGCGTTTCTGGCAAACGTCCAGATCAGTGAAATCTATTGGGCGTTGATCACCCGCGAGCTTCTCACGGCACAAGTCGAGCTGCGCAACGACAACGTTCCGGCGACCACTCGCGTGCTTCGCCGTATCGTTAGCCACATGGAAGCCTTCAATGCCAACTGGCGGTCGCTTTCCTGGTTGACCCCGGCCGAGTTGATGCCGATTCTCAAGGGCCTCAGCGCGAAGCATGGCAAGGACACGGCTCTCCAAGGTTGGACGTTTCGCGAAATGGTCTTCCTGCTGGGGGTGAAGGACAGGCCCTCGCTCGAACACTTCGAGCCGCAGCCGCACCGCCGCAAACAGCTCGCCGAGCGCCTCAACTCTCCTAGCCTCTACGACGACATTCTCGCTGCATTGGCCCGTGACGGCAAACCGGTCCCTCCGCAGTATCTGACACCGAACTACGCCGCGGCCTACGTTCCCAGCAAGGACATCGAGGAGATATGGGCTGACATTTATCGCAAGGACGATCCGGCGGACGCTTGGCGGACACTCGCCGAGCTGCTGGCGGACATCGCCGTTGAGTTCACGAACTGGAAATATCTGCATCTCATGGCTACTCGGCGCACCTTCGGTTCGCGTCCGGCCTACCATGGCGTCGACGCGATCCAGTGGCTGCTTCCGACAATGGAAGAGATCCCGTTCCCGGAAGTTTGGACGGCGCGTGGAATGGTCGCCTGATCGGGGCTGAGACACCGCGGGCAATGATCGATAACCAGCAGGGTTCAGCGCCTGAGCCTGCTCGGTGGCAAACTCGGAGAGTGCGAGAATGGACAGATCCCAATTGGAAGCAATGATCGAATTGGCGCAGAAAGGCATCGTGGAGAAGTCACGGGTCGGAACCATTCGGAATCCGGACGGGGACCACAAAGGCAGGTTCGTCCTGTTTCATGCTGCGATGTCGTTTTGCTCACAGAAGGTGCGGGCGACCTTGGCTCAGCGCGGGGCAGCTTTCAAGTCGAACGAAATGCTCATCCTCGGTCGCAGATTGCCGGATGGCGCTTTAATTCCCGCCGAGAACTACTCCCCTGATTATGTGCGCCTGAGGCTGCTGGGGAGAGAGGTCATGAAGGGGCCGTTGGTCGAAGCCTATTCCGGCATTTCTTCGGTTAGCGCCGCTGGGCTGGATCCGTGCGCGGTCCCAACGCTTGTCGACCTAGATACGGCAGAGGTCATCGTCGACTCTTTACGTATATGCATCCACATTGACGCCGTCCTGCCAGGATCGAACCGGCTTATTCCGGTGGATGCCCGCCAGTTAAAGAACGTGCGGAGGCAGCTCAGGGCAGTCGACCTAACTCCGCATCCCGGACTCCTCTACGGCTTCCATCCGGAAGACGACAGGCGGCCCGAACCTATCAAGCAGGCGATGTCTTCTGTCTACGAGGAGAAGATCGAGGCGTTGAACTCGTTGATTAAGGCAAATGAAGAAAACTGCGAGCTCGCCGCTGCGTATCAGGCGAAGATAGCGAAGGAAGCCGGCGGGAAAGATCTCCGCCGCGATCCCGGCTTTCAGATCAAGCTTCGTGGCTCCACCCGCAACATCCTGCTAGGGCTAGACGCGGACCTGCGCCAAAACCATTACGATTGGCTTTGCGCACCCCACTTAACGCTCGCCGACCTGTTCTGGGGGGTTAGCCTGGTCCGCTTGAAGTATTTGGGACTGGCGAGCCTATGGGGCGATCTACCGACGATCGATGCATATCTTAAGCGCCTCCTCGAGCTGCCGTCGATTCAGTCCGAAGTGCTCGCTTCGACCATATCGTCCATGCCCCCGTCCGACCATCTGGCCGCCTGAAGTCTTGATGTCTTCATCGGCCAGCTAGTTCACCAACGGACGAGATACTGAGCTGTGTATCGGGCTATGAACCGGGACTTAGTCCGAATATTTAAGGGCAAAAACTCGTGGTCCCATTGATGTAGCTATTACAGGTGCAACAAGGGTTGTTGGGGTATGAAGCCGGACCGCCTGCGCCATGCGCGGTCGCCAACGAACAAGCCTCGCGGCCGCACCGGCCGCGGACGGCTGGCAGAATTTCTGAGCGAACGTCCCTGCAAAATCGTCCGCTCACAAGTGTGGGGAGGCGGCATAAGGCGCCTGCTCTACAGTTAGACGAAGGCCGGGTTGGACAACCTTCGTGAAGGACGGCTAGATCGTGTCCATGGGAGGGGTGTAGCTGACGGCTGATGGCCGTGCTTTCCGACATAGGTCGGAGGGGATATCAGCGAGCCACAACGGGAAAACTGATTGGGGCTCATCGCTCATTTGTGCCATGGTCTCCGACACGCAAGCGGGAATAACTGTAGGGGCCGAGTCTGTGCCATCGCTTATTTAGGTATGAAAAACCCGGCTGGTTAGGCCGGGTTCTCGACTTTAAGCGGGTGTCGAGCCCGCTAGTGCGTGGTGCTGTTTATAAGTGCGTCTATGAGTGCGATCTGCGAGCGAGTACCATGCTTGTACTCGTTTATTAATATCTTCGCTTCTGCAGTGGCATCCTTGCGCAGAATGCACTGCTGTGTGCACCAAGCGTCAAGAACCGACTGGAGCATATTGAGGTCATTTGGTGGTATTGAGACATCCGTTATCTGCATCATTTCCCTCCCAAGGATTGACATCTTTTTCGTGAGAAGCCGCCTCCCAACGGCCTCCGGCACATGTGACTTTAGTCTAATGCAACAGGGGCACAAGATGAAAATGTGTCACTTGACCTGAGGTACGTACCCGTTTTTCTATCAGCGAAGATCGCCCTCGACCGTGTTGTCGAAGCTTTGGGTGGAACCGAGGACGAGGCCATGCCGGCTGCGATCCAAGGCGTCGGCCGCGGACGAATACTCGAAATTGAAGTTCCCATGTCGTCCACCCAGGGTGTCGATCCGCACTCCGCGACGAAGACGATGTTCGATGTAGTGGAACGTTCGTTCGGCCACGAGAACTCCTTGGCGCTCGACTTCAACTCACTCGAGTCTCTGCCGCCATCGGTGATCAAACGGGTAATCTCTAAAGGCGAGGACGAATTTCATGATGTGGCGGGGGCGTTCGGTTGCAAAGCCTCCTGAGATCGCCGGGACCTTGATCAATGAAAGACAACGTGGAAGTGTCCGCTACTTTCCCGGGTAGGAGTCAGCGACGGACATGGACGGCGAAAAACTCGAAGAGGACGGCTACCTGAAGGTAGAGACGATCTTCAGCAAGCATGCGGAAGCGCCGTTTGTGCTAGACTTCGCAGTCGTCCTGAGACGATATCCTGAGCACGATGACACCCCGGACCAGCTCTCGCACACCTCAAAGGCTTTCTCTTCCAACCTGGATATATCCCGGATGATGACGAGCGGTATTTCGATGTCTTCGACGAGCGGAGCCAACACGCCGCCATAGGCTATCGCATCCTCGTGAACGACCGGAAATCTCGTGGCGAAAGCGTTGAAAAAAGATGCCGATTTGGATGAGCTCGACGCGGTGGCGTATCTCGAGCGACTGTGGGTGAACCCGTCCCTGCGAGGACACGGCATCGCCCACCGACTTCTCCGCGAAGCTCAGCATGTCCTCGGTCGCGCTGGGCTTCTCGTCATGATGAAGGCACACCCTGACGATTTCGATGAAGGCGCCAATCAGAAGCTCGCCGCCTACTATCAATCAGAAAAGCAACTGCGCTTCCGTCAGGTTTCGAAGAAGCACGAGGGGTGGCTAGTCGCCGCGTGGCAGGATCCTGCCGTCAACAAAGAGGACGAGAGCTTCCTTGATCTTGATGTCAGGGAAACTCCCGCAATCGACGAGAACGAGTAGCGAACACATCATCTTCTGAATAGCCGGCCTAGCAGGCCCCGGCGCGCTGACGGCGCGGTCGCTCGGGGGAGTCTCGACTTCGTCTTCTTTGTTCCAGTAGTCGAGAAATCGCCCCATCCGCTCGGCGTCTTCCCGCCTCCTATCGGCATCGAGCCGTGGGAGTAGCCGCCTTGTCTGAGATGAATATCGTTTATTTCTAACGTAATATCGTCATCGGAGGCGGCCGGAAGTCCCACAAAGGGACGGTTAATGCGGCCGCCGCGTAAACAACTCCCGGAACAACGCTTCCGAACGCTCCAAGCCTTCATCGGTCAGGATCAATGACTTCGACTTGTTGACTGGGTCGCCGATCATGCCCTTCTTGTGAAGCCGATCCGTCGTTGCCCAGTCGAAACCCTTCCAGGCACAACGCTCGTTATGTAGCGTCAGCCATAACAGCGCCAAAACGATATCGTCGATCTTGTCCTCATCGATCTCCATGACCAACGTTACCACGCGCTGCGCCCAAAATCGCGGGGTCCTGCTCGGATACACACCTACCGAAACGACGCTTCTACAAATTGCGCAACGATAGTTGCACGAGCATCCAGCCGCTGGTAGCAAGAGGTCCTAGTCTTTGGAGATGCCTTTGCTTGCCGCCGACCCCACTCGAACTTCACCGGCCGTGCCGCCGGAGACGTCAGTTTGCGATCTCGTGGGCAACTGAAACTCAAGCGCGTTCGGCCAATGATCGCCTTTGAAAGGCGTGATCTCAAAAGCTGAGAAACTCATGATCATATTACTTACACCGGGCGACTTCGAAGCGCTCGCTGAGGGCGTTGCGCCTTCGGGCCTCCGCCTCGTTGAGGATAGCGTCATCGCACCGCAGGAGGTACTGCGCATGCTGTCCGATCTCAACCGAGCCATCGCGGCGGATTTCAGTCCGTCCGCCTGGATGATCGTGGCCAACGAAGAGATCGTCGGACTCTGTTCGGTCATTAGGCCGCCAGGGAACGGTGAGCTGCATATCGGCTACGGCGTTGCGCCGTCGCGCGAAGGTCGCGGCATCGCCACGGCAGCCGTGGGCGACCTGCTGGACTGGGCGCGTAGCGATCGTCGTGTTAGGCGGATTTCGGCCGAAACAGCGGTGGACAACGTCGCCTCCCAGCGCGTGCTGGAGAGGAACGGGTTCGCACAGGCAGGACAACGGACCGACCCTGAGGACGGTCCGCTCATCTGCTGGGAAATCGCTACTCTCCAATGAGGCAGAAGAGGGAGGGGGCACGTGTCCTCTCCCCACTCGGCTGGTTGTTCAGCGGCTGCCCGGCAGGATCTGGCTCTGACGTAGGTCGTCGATCGACTGGCTCTGCGTCATCCGATCTTCAACAGGACGGTCGCTTTCGGACACGTCTCGCTGATGACCCGTCGGCAGGACGTCGTCGACCACGTCGTCCGGAAGCTCCTCTGTCAGCTCGTATGCGCGAACCCGAGGCGACGTCCGCTCGGCGCTTCGCGCGTATAGGCCGACACCCGTTGGAGGACTCGTCGTAACATCCGCTTGGAAAGCGTCGTCGCGGGATGCGGCCTCCTGCCGGTCTCGGCCGCCCGTCCAGCCCTCCGTCCGCCAGATGTCCGCGCGCTCGTCCAGATCAATCGCGCCTTCTTCGTCTAGGATGCCGTGAGCGGTGTCGTAGGTGGCGGCGTCGACGGAGACGGAAACAAGAAAGCCGCCGCGTCGCAGGCCCTCGGCGTAGACGTCGCGGTCCTCGTCCGGGAAGAACCAGTCTCCAAGCCTCGACCAGAAGCCCGAGCCTTCCGCGGCTGCCAACGCGCCTTCCCCGTCGGCCTCGTAGCCCGGCATTAGGCGCACGTCGGCAACGCCCGCTTCTTTCAGCTTGTCGATTGCCGTCTCCGCGTCGCTTCTGGAGTCGAAGAACGCCGTCAGCGTACTTTTGGCGCGGCTGCCGGGTACGCTTGGCGCGTCGTCGTCATACAGATTGGTCATGGAATTCTCCTCCAGTGTTCGTCTGTGGAAAACGAACGGACGGAAGAGCTAAATGTTCCTGCTAGAAGGTGGGCTTCTCATCCAGGCCCGGAAACCGCGTCTGGCACCTGTCACCATCCGGATGCGTCATGCGCTCGCACCCCAGCGCGAAGCGACGCCGCAGCGTCAAGAGGCTCACTCCCGCGCCGAACTGCGTGACGAGCGCCTTCCGATCGAGGCTGTCCCGCCGGTCGCAAAGCGCGCATTCCACCTCGATGAACGAACTGCGGATGTCGCGCAAGGCAGGGCCGCCCTCGTTGTCAGGTCTGGGTCGTCGTCCCGGCATTGCGTCCCCGGAGCCCGACCTCATGTCGGGAAAGGCGGCGTAGCTACATGATCGGGAATCCACAGGCAAGGCGGCGAGGCCGACAAACTATTTTCAATTAAGACGCCCACTTGCGCCTTTCGGCTACGATCTTGATTCACTTCGCTAATCTTTGACGCTCTAATCCACAGGAATAAATTCCCTTCTGGGAGTGCCTTTGACGCAGCGCTCGGGAAGGAACAAAAAGAGAACGATTAGGTTTCAAAACGAAATGCTGTCGTAAGTGTCCAACCGATATCCAAAGGATTCGTGAATGCCTTCGCCTGTCCGCGAGCAAGCCATCGCCGATCTTCGCGAACTCATCGCCGCTCTCAAAGGCGGCGTTGAGAAGCGAAAGGAATGCCTTCCTTTCGGAGTAGACGAGATCGACGCAGTGCTTCCCGGAGGAGGCCTCGCCTACGGCGCTCTGCACGAAATCGCAGGTGGGGGATCGGGCACCGTCGATGGAGCGGCGGCGGCCCTCTTCGCCGCGGGTATCGCCGCCCGCACGAAAGGGAAGGTCGTTTGGTGCTTTTCGAGGCCAGATCTCTTCATGCCCGCCTTGGCGCAGGCGGGCCTTCACCCGGACCGAGTGATCTTCGTGGAAGCCGACCGGGAGGGTGACGTCCTCGCGAGCATGGAGGAGGCCCTCGGCTACGGTGGCCTGGGCGCCGTGGTCGGCGAGATCGTTCGCCTGCCGATGGTCTCCTCGCGCAGGTTGCAGCTTGCGGCCGAGAAGACGGGAACGATGGGGATCGCGTGCGGGCGAGTGTGCTGAGTTTGAAGTAGGAGCCTGCGATGACAAGGGTTGTCTCGATATATCTTCCCGATCTGGCGACCGATCGCATTCGACGAGCCGATCCCGCGATACCGCTTGAACAGGCGATCGCGGTAATCGCGAAGAGCGGCTCCAAGCGCTGGGTTTCGGCCGCCGACGCCGCCGCGAAGAAGGCCGGCGTCCGAGTGAGAATGCCAGCCGCGAAGGCGCAGGCGTTCGTCCAAGGCCTCATGATGATTGACGCCGACCCCGTTGCCGACGCCGAGGCGCTCGAACGGATAACGCTGTGGGCACTGACCGTCTACTCGCCGATCGTCGCCGTGGATGCGCCCGATGGCATCGTCCTCGACACGGAGGGTGCTGACCACATCCAAGGCGGAGAAGAACCGATGCTGAGCGGGATCGCCAACCGCTTTCGTTCCAAGGGTCTTACGGCCAGGGTGGCGATAGCCGACACGTGGGGTGCGGCACACGCCTGCGCGCGCGCGATCAGCAGGGAAACCGTCATCACGCCGCGCGGCGAGACCGTCAGAGCCGTCGAGCGTCTGCCGATCGCCCTGCTGCGGCTGCCCGAGAAGGTCGTCGGCGACCTACGTACGCTGGGGTTCCAGACGATCGGGGAACTGGCGAACACCGCTCGCGCGCCGCTCGCCCTCCGGTTCGGTCCCGAAGTGGCCGGCGTCTCGACCAGATGTTCGGTCGCGTGTCCGAACCCATCGATCCCATCCGCAGCCCAGAGCTGATCGAGGTCAGCCGCTCGTTCGCGGAGCCCATCGCCGCGTCCGAGACGATTAACAAGTACGTCGGACGTCTGGTCGTCCAGCTCGTCGACGGGCTTCAGCGCAAGGGTCTCAGCGTCCGGCGGACCGACTTGATCGTCGAGAAAGTCGACGGCACCCGGCAGGCGATCCGAGCGGGTACCGCGAAGCCGGCACGCGACGATGGCCCCAGGAACATGACTGCTTCCAAGCGTTCGGTACTCCGCCGAGATGTCGCGCGCTATTCTAGATCAGCTTGATCCTCGCCGTAGAAAGTTGTGGAATTCCGCCACAAGAGTTGGTGGAACGACGGCGTTTTCAGCGCCTTTGAGAAATCCGGGACTATCTTTTGCTCCTGCAGTGGCCCCTGCTTGCCCGACGAATTGGTGAAAACGGCTGATGATATCTACATAAGGTTTCACGGGCTCAGCCAATGGTATCGGCATGACTACAGCGACGCTGAATTGAGGACCTGGGCGGAGCGCATTCGTCAAAGCGAGGCGAAAGCTGTTTGGGCATATTTCAACAACGACCGCGATGGTCATGCGCTTAAGAATGCCAAGCGACTGTCGGAACTGCTACTAGCGCAAAGCAAAAGCGGTTCGTGAAGGGTGCGCACGGCGACCCCTCCTGAGTGGGTACGGCGCCTTTTGAACAGGTTCAGCGGATGCCTTCTGGCCAGCGCCGTCGGTAGTGCTTAAGGACCGCTATGCGGCGGCCCTTAAGCGTTCTGTTGCTACTAGATTATCTGTGTTTTTGGCGGCGGAACGGTTTGCCTGCCGTCCAACGAGAATTCGTCCTCTTGAGGCAGGACCCCATTGGGTGTGAGGTCGTCCACGGCCTTTGGCAGATCACGGCTGAGGCGGCTTAGAATCTCCTCTTGAGGCAGACCGGTCCTTGCGGAGAGATCCTCCAGAACTTCCGGCCCGAGCGCTTCGGACAACTCACGATCATCGATCTCAATGTTTGGGCCGGTTTGCACCCACGATTTGGCGGCCTCTCCTTGTCCGTTCTGCTGGAACTGCTTGAGAAGATCGCCGAGACCGCCCGCTAACATGCCGCCTGTCGTTGTGCCGCCGAGCAGGCCGCCAAGTCCGCCGAGGCCACCCGAGCCGCCGGTCAGACCGCCAAGGAGGTCGCCCAATCCCCCTGTCGCCTCCTGCTGGTCAATTGATCCGCCTTGTGGTTTCTGCGTCAGACCTCGCAGAAGCTCCCCGATTTTCTCCCTGTTCTGATACCCCGCCACCGCCAGGACACCGAGAAGGGCTTTCAGTGCTGTGCTTGCCATGTGCTTCTCCTCCTTTGTCGCGAAAGCCTCTTAGGCTTCTGCCTTCTGGTTTACGAAAGACGTGGCGATCGCCGTGAGCGTGAGATCGGTGGCCTGCTCTTAGTCAAGTGTCGACTGCAGGTGCCCCGCGGCTTCGTTGTAGCCCAGTTCGAGCGCCCATGTTCTCAGCGTGCCGTAGCGGGACATCTCGTAATGTTCGACGGCCTGTGCCGCAGCAAGCAGCCCGGCATCTAGGGCAGGCGAGCCCTCGTAGTCTTTCATGACCTCCTCACCTTCCTCGGTAATTCCAAGAATGGCGTTGCAGGTCTTTGCTTCAGGTTTCTTGCCGATCATCTCGAACACCTGCTCAAGGCGTTCGACATGGACCTTCGTTTCGCCAAGGTGCCTTGGTGAAGGCGTCCTTGAGTTGCTGGCTAATGGCAGCCTCCTGCATTTTGGGCAGGGTAGCGACGATCTTCTTTTCGGCGAAGTACACGTCCTTCAGTGTATCGTGGAAAAGGTCGGCGAGTTTCTTTCTGTCGGCCATGATGGGCTCCATGGTGGTAAAACCCGACCACCGAACTCCGGTGGCCGGAGTTGGTTAAACACGAGGGCGGGTTGCTGCTGGGCCGGAGAGCAGGAGGGTATGCTTCGTTCCGCTGACGCCTCCGAACCAGGCTGCGACGGCACCAAGCACGAGCGCGAGGAAGCCGAGGATGGCCCCGGCGGAGATTGCTGTGGCTGTGGCTTCGGCCGCCTCCAGGGCCTGTTGCTTGGCAGCTGCGACGTTTTCTCGATATGCCTTTTCGTATTGGTCGACCTGCGCGCGCGCCTGATCGGCAGGAATGCCCTGTGCCTTCGCAACGGCATCGGCCGCTTTAACGCGAGCATCTTCGGCGGTCGCTTCGTCACCCGTCACAGCAGCCTGCACAGCGGCGACTGCCGCATCCTGCAGGGCTTTGGGATCGTTGCCGGTCGACCCCCGAATTTGTTGTTCTATCCCGGCCATGGGGTTGGCAGAATTGGCAAGGGCGGGAACTGCCGCGGTCGCTGCCGTGGCAGCTGTCTGTCCCACGCCGCCCACCACGCTCGACAACCCGCTGAAGGCGCCGCCCACCAGCGCACCGACTGAGGTCGTCAGTAGATAGAGCACGACGAGAGTGGTGACTGCCCAGGTCGTCAAGCCGTGGTAGCCGCCAGTCGTATTGCTCGGACGACCGGAAAGGCGACTTGCGATATATCCGCCGACAAATGAAGCGATGATGCCAGCGACGACAAACCATATGCCGCCCATGATCGAGAAGGTGGTTGCTTCGGGGTTGTCGGGCGTTGCGGGATCAAGGACCGCCGCGCCGATACCGACGCCCAATAGGTTCAAGAGAAACTGGACAGCAAGTGCCATCGCAACGCCCGCGAAAATCGAACCCCACGAAATCTTGTTGAACAGCGTTGTGGCAGACGGATCGCCGATGGCGCCGGGATGGATCGAGACAGGTTCGGTCATGGCTTTTCCTTTGGCTCACGGGAGCGTGATTAAAGGCTTAAACGCCATCCGACATCGCTTGTTCCGTTCCGCAGATGTTCCAACTCAAAACAGCGTAGCGGCGGGAGTTCGAACAGCGAGCCTGTCGTTCATTGTGCGGTCGAATGAGACAAAGATTCTTCAGGACCCATATTGGAGCCCGCCTTCATACCACCCGGTTGGGACAGCTTATGCGCACGATGACGTACTCTTCTCTTACGATCTCAGTGGCTCGGCGACCGACAACACCCGTCGATCACGATTATATTGACCAAGGTACGAAAGCATAGACGCTCCGTGCATTATCTGACTGCTCACAGCTGCTGGTGTGGTTGAGGCGGCGCGGGGAGGGCTATGGCTGCCATGTTAACGGCGGGTCGTCCGGCCTTCCTCTCGCAGCGAATGTGCCCATTCACAAACATCAACCGACTGTATTGACCGGAGTAGAAAGTCGATCGACGCCGCCCGACGGCTCGCCCGACTCCCTAGCGAGCGTTACGGACGCACCGCTCCGATCGGAACACAATGGGCTATCGCGCTGTTTCCTGGGCACACACAAGGAGTGATGAAATGAACCAGATCATCTATCTCGTCGGCCTCGTTGTCATTGTCGTCGTTATTTTGTCATTCTTTGGACTGTCCTGAGATAACGATTCGCGCTTGCCGGAGCGCCGCGACCATGAGCGGCGGGCTGGCCTCCCGGCTAGACACTGTTCGCGTGGACCGACTTCGTATGCTCGGCAACGGAGCTGTTAGACTGGAAGCAGTTCATCCGGGTTCGATCTCGTCGGGAAGGACGTCAGGCTCGGGTTGGCGAAAACAAAAATGAGCTACGGCGAGAGGCCGGTGATATAGATTCGCTGTTCATCGACATCATACTTTGCCACCATCGCAGCGATCATCTGCCGGATGGACATCGCCTCGCCCTGATCGCGACGCGTATCGGCAATGTCGAACCAGTTGAAACACAGGTTTGCGTTATTCTGCCGGACCTGTTCGGGAAAGAGAACCACGAAACCGTAGTCCTCGGCCAATGCGGACCAGCCGGAGCCGGCGTCGTAACCTGCGGCTGTCTGCGTGCAGCCGTGCAGCACGACCACAAGGGCTGGCGAAGAGGGGAGCTGGGCTGGCGCGTATTGCCAGGCCGCCAGAGCCCCGGGATTGTCCCCGAAATGGTCGAGTTTCCGAAGGATCGAGGTGGTGTGGTCACCGGCTTTGACCGTGCGCATTCGTGCTAGGCGTTCGAGAGTATCGGAGATCTCATGGGTGCTCCAAGGACGCGTCAGGCTGGCGGATATACTTAACCCTCGGGCGGCGATAAGGTTGCTGCACCGCACAATAGATCTTCGTCCGGTGATAGATCGGAGGGTGCCAAAATAGGGCCTGCCCGCTTGCCACACTCGCAACGCGTGCAACTTGTCATGCTCCATGATGCGTGCGTGAGACGGGATTGGGAATGGTCCCATCAGAGCTAGAGCCGTTCTATCATAATTGAACGGATGATGATCTCATCCTGGTGCAGTCGAGCCTCGAGTTCCTTTCGATAAGTCCCCCACCAAACACGGTCTAGTTCTTGGGCCATCACCTCGACGATGACGATGCGGTCCCGTTCCACGCCGCCGCCCGATTGCCACAGCCCTTCAGCTGGCGCCGTCACATGCATTGTCACTCCGCCGAAGGTCGCCGTTAGCTCTTGCCGCATACCCTCGAGTATTGTGCGGGTATCATCATCCGGAACAGGAACGAGTATCTCGATGAGGTGTGCCACGTCGTCTCCATTGTTCTCAAAGTGGCTATCCGCCGTGCGATGCAGCGCATCATGTATGCAATGAACCGAGGTCTTACCGCCTGTTGCCAACGCCAAACGGAACGGCACGAAGCTCGGTTGTTTAAGTCAGAGAAGAGAGCCGCCGCCAGACAAACCGTACCGCAGCCACCGCTCACGAAAGCGAGGTCGTTGGGGCGGGGCGTTGGTTCCAGCCCATACCTGCTCGCACACTTCCCTAACCGGGATAGGAGCCTGACCTGTTCCTTGCTGCTTATACTGCGTCGGATGCAATGTTCTACAACATCGAATACGGGTCTGGGTGGCTGCGTGTTGAGCTTTTGATCAACGATTTGCTGGGGTCGTACCTCCGGCCCCGATAACGCCGGAAATGGCGGGTGAGTTCCCTGTGTATTAAGCTTTCAGGCTTCGCCCCGAGCCCTGGCTGCCAGCGAGGGCCGCTTACGGTCTCACGAGGCGAGAATAAGGGCGGATAGCCATGCACCGAGTGCCAGCAAAACCCATACTTTCGCGTGCCTGAACCCCCGTTTTCGGGTGACGAGGTTCGATAGCTCGTCGGACCCGCCCATCGATCTCGGAAGGAGATGATGCACGTCGGCATCGCGGGACTTTACTTTTGCCGCGCACGAGACGCATTTGTATTCATCCCTCGCCAGAACAAGGCCACGGGTGTCTTCCCAATTTCCCACGGAATGCGGCTCTTCTTCGGTTGTCTTTGCAACAGTTTGGAGGAAAGTCACTAGAAAGCGTAACCGCACGGAGACGAAATGAGATCAGTTCTGGGGATCGACGCAGCTTGGACCGAACGCGAGCCCAGCGGGGTCGCGTTGATCGCCAACGACGGCTCCGGCTGGCAGTTGGTCGAGGTTGCAGCTTCTTATTCTGCCTTCCTGCAGCCCGACCTTGGCGGCGTTCCGATCCTGCGGCATCGGGGATCGCTGCCTGATGCGACTGCCATCATTGAGGCCGCCAGCGACAAGGTCGGCACCCCTGTCGATCTCGTGGCAATCGACATGCCGCTATCAATGACACCGATCACCGGACGGAGGGCATCGGACAATATGATTTCGTCCTTGTATGGCGCGAGACATGCGAGCACTCACACTCCGAGCGTGACCCGCCCGGGCAAGCTCAGTGACGAACTCCGGATCGGGTTCAACGACATCGGATATCCGCTGGCTGTCGAGGATCCTGCCGGGCGCGTCCTCATCGAGGTCTACCCGCACCCGGCGCTTATCGAATTGGCGGACGCAGAGCGAAGGCTACCGTACAAGGCTTCGAAGGTGAGAAAATACTGGCCGGAAGTGGCTCCAGGCGCGCGACTGGAGAAGCTTGTCGAGGTCTGGAGCCAGATCGTCGGACTTCTGGATGCTCGGATCCGAGGCGTTGCGGCGGCATTGACATTGCAATCGGTCACCGCTCGGAGATACGAGATGAAGGCCTTCGAGGATGCATTGGATGCTGTCGTATGCGCCTGGGTGGGGGCATGCGTGATGGACGGGATGGCAAGCGCGCATGGGGACGAGCAGTCGGCGATATGGGTGCCGCGGCTTGGGGGTTGAGGAAAGATTGCTGACGTAATCTGCTATTCGTTGGCTGGAAGGACGGCCCCAGAATCGGAACGCGAGCAACTGTGCGAAGACGGTGCATCACTTCAATCGGAAAGCGTCGCGATCTGGAGGACCGCGGCCAGTCTATGATCTGAACAGGGAAGTTAATGGTTTGATCAAGTCCCATCATCGTCTACTTGAGTTGGTTCATCTTGTGACCGACGAGATGAGCGCGCGATATCCATTATATTCGGCAGCATGCGGGCTCGCTCGTAGAAGTGTCGCACCTGTTCCTCCGGGACGTGCCACTGCCAGTGAGTGCGTCCCGAGAACAGAGTGCGTATGCCAACAGATAACGGCACCCGGGACGCGATGATAGATGTACCAACGTATGTCCGGAGAAATCGCGCGAACCTGTCAGCGCTTTCTACCGACGACGCGAAGCGGCACGGCGGAGCCGCGATGTTTCGGGAGAATTCCTTAGACCGCTCTGTCGAGCTTTAGGTTACACATAGGTTGATCCGAACTGCGAAGCCAAATGGCCCTGCGGTACGATGAGGTAACGCTCGGCCACATGAAAACCATGGTTGAACTCGGCCTAGCCATGGGCATAATCGAGTCAGGCGCCGTGGAAACGGAGACCCAGTAGTCGGAAACGACTTTTCAGGCATATGCAATCGCGCAATCGGGAAGCAGGTAGGGACGCACGAAGGGTCCCATTAGATTTGCGCATAAGCGAGATGGCCAGAACCCCATCAAGCAAACTACTTCTTTAAATAACTTTTTGAGCCGTCATCCGTAATGCAGAAGTGCCCGCCACGCGGACCGATGCAATAAGTACCGCTGGCGCAGGGGCAGCTTCCGGTCGCTGTTGGTGCCATCTCTGAAGTAGCCGATCCCATTAGCGATGCGCCACCCATGTAAGATCGGCAATCTTTTTTGCTGCCGCTCACCGAACCATCGTTGCATATAAACGTCGACCCTTGGCAGTGATTGACACCTCCCTTTCTGCCGCTGCAAGGCTCGTTCGCTGTCGCGACTCCATTGAAGGCGAACGCGGCCCCGATAACGGCAGCGTAAACGGGCGCTCGAAGGAACGTCGTCCTACGTCCCGCGACAAGACCGGGTGTTCGGAAGGTTCGATTGCATGGGTTGACGAGTGAACGGGACAGACGCTCCCGATTTCCAGCCCGTAGCGAGGTCAATGAGACGTTACACAATTTTCGCCTGCTCCGACTGAGAGTTCCGACTCCAGATCTACTCCGCATTCCGTGAATATCTTCCTCACAGCGATCGGCCGGGCTTCTGCATTCCCTGGCGGAGGCGAGATCTCGAGATTTTCTTTTCAGGACGGTAGACGCCGGCCTCTTCCTGTCGGTTTCAGCTGATCACCTGACGTCTGGTATTCGTCTGACAGCATGACGCCGAGCCTCATTGCGGGAGGGCTCGCTGGTCGCCTCCTCAGATTGGTCAATGCGTGGCCTTCGATGCATCGGATCTAATCAGCAACTGCTTGCTCCATCCGACACCCTCGAAATCCATATGACCGCTGGGTAGGATGGTCGGCAATCCTCCCAGTGCCTTCGAAATGCCAGTCTGGTCGGCATTTCGGCTCGTAATCGCGCGCACGATAAAACCCAACGATTGCCGGTGTTTGGGCGCCGGTTCGCCCGTGCGGCAGAGTTCGTTGCTTTCAGCATCGCGGCTTTGCGCAAAAAATCGTATATTTCAGATTGTATATTGGATCCAATATTTCTATTACTGGTCCCACGTCGGCTGCGGCGGCCGTTTGGTCACTGAAAAGAGAGCCAGTCTCCCGAGTGTCGGCGTACAGATATCAAGGCATGGCATGTGGATGCGGTCCGCATGCATCGCGTGGAGGCGAGAGATGCGCAGCAGCAAGGTCATTCATATTGTTTCCTGCCATGCGGAGGGTGAAGTCGGCGATGTCATCGTCGGCGGCGTTGCGCCACCGCCGGGCAAGACGCTGTGGGAGCAGCGACGCTTCATCGCCGAGGATCAGACCCTGCGCAATTTTGTGCTCAACGAACCGCGTGGCGGTGTTTTCCGCCACATCAACCTGCTGGTGCCGCCAAAGGATCCACGCGCGACCATGGGCTTCATCATCATGGAGCCTGAAGACACGCCGCCGATGTCCGGGTCCAACTCGATCTGCGTTTCGACCGTCCTGCTCGACAGCGGCATCGTGCCGATGCAGGAGCCGGAGACGAGAATGGTGCTGGAGGCGCCCGGCGGGCTCGTCGATGTCGTTGCCACCTGCCGCAACGGCAAGGCCGAGCGCATCACCGTCACCAACGTCCCGTCCTTTGCCGGCAAGCTCGATGCCAAGATCGAGGTGGAAGGGCTCGGCACACTCACCGTCGACACCGCCTATGGCGGCGACAGCTTCGTCATCACCGATGCTCGCATGCTCGGCTTCTCCGTGACGCCGGATGAGGCGCGAGAGCTTGCCGAGACCGGGATCAAGATCACCCGTGCCGCCAACGAGCAGCTCGGCTTCGCGCATCCGGAAAACCCGGAATGGGCACATATCTCGTTCTGCCAGCTGACGCTGCCGGTGGAAGAGCGCGATGGCGTCCTGCACGGACGCAACACAGTGGTGATCCAGCCGGCAAAGCTCGACCGGTCGCCGACCGGCACCGGCTGCTCCGCGCGGATGGCGGTGCTTCACGCGCGCGGCCAGATCAAGGTCGGCCAGCGTTTTGTTGGCCACTCGATTGTCGACTCGACGTTCGATTGCCGTATCGTCGGCGAAACCACCGTTGGCGGGCGCCCGGCCGTCGTCCCGGAAATCTCCGGCCGTGCCTGGGTGACCGGTACGCATCAGGTGATGCTCGACCCGGCCGATCCGTGGCCATCAGGCTATCGGCTCGCGGATACCTGGCCACGCAAGCAATAGGCCGTCAGACGCTATTGTTCGGCAATGATGCGCGTTGTGCCGACCCAGAGTTCACGGGCCGGCCCTGCGCCGATGTTACGGGCGCGGTGCGGTAGCGACGAGGGGAAGTGCAGGGTGTCGCCCGCTTTCAGGACATACTCCTTGCCGTCGATCTCGTAGAGCATTTCGCCTTCAATCAGATAGAGAAAATCCTCGCCCTCATGGCTGGTTAACTCGGAAGCGTAGCCGGCCGGCATGTGGGTGATGCAGCCGTTGAGCTGGGCGCCGGGAAAGCCGCGCTCGAGCAGTTCATAGACACGCTCCTTCGTCTCGACATTGTAACCGCGGCGTTCGCCGGCGTGAGACACAATGGAATGGGCGTGCTGCGGCGGCTGCGACAGGAACGTATCGACGCTGGTGCCGAGCGCATTGGCGACATTGTAGAGCGAGATCAGCGAAGGGGTCGAAATGCCTCTTTCGATCTGGCTGATGAAGCCCTCCGTGAGGCCGGCTTCACGCGCGACCTGCTTCATCGTCTTGCCGATTTCCTTGCGGCGCGCGCGTAGCATCTGGCCGATCGTTGCGGCCGCAGGCATGTCGGTGAGGGGGGCGCCGGCGTTTGCCGCTGGCGCCTCATCGGTATCGAGAGGCATGATTTTCTTTCCGCTTGACTCGCGTCTATTGTTGTACTTTAGTCCAGCTAAAGTCGGTTATGCAAGCTGATCAACTCGGCTTAGTACCGCTTTAAAAAGGGGAACAACAAGAATGCCTTCGCTGCAATCCGGACGCAAAGGAAAACGTTCGGAAAAATTGGATCCAATATCCAATTGGTGTGAGGCGTCGTGCCGGCGCTAGCCGGTCGATCAAACAGGAGGAGTGAGAGATGAAACGTTTGTTGCCGATCTTACTGGGTGCCGCCCTTGGGCTGGCCGCGGCCACGTCTGCGCTCGCCATCGAACGTGGCGGTGCGATGACCTTTGCGCGTTATGACGATTCCACGGTCATCGATCCTGTTTATGCCGATCGCAACCCGGACCTCTGGATGGTCACCGGCCTATACGAAACGCTGCTGCGCAACGGCCCGGACGGTTCGATCGTTCCAGGGTTGGCCGAGGGCTATGACGTTGCTGCCGACGGGCTTTCGATCAAGCTCAAGCTGCGCGACGGACTGAAATTCTCCGACGGGTCGGCCCTGACCGGCGCCGACGTGGTGTTTTCCCTTGACCGGGCCCGCAATCCCGAGCTTGGCCCTTGGGCGGGTCTGCTTGGCGCCGTCGACAAAGTCTCCGCCGATGGCAATCAGGTAACGCTGGCGCTCAAGAACCCGGACCCGACCATCGTCTCTATCCTCGCAACCTTCAACACCGGCATCATGCCGCAAGCGGCCTTCGAGAAGGCGGCCGGCGCCAACGATCAGGAAAAGGCGCGTGCCTTCTTCGAGGCCGGCCCGGTCACATCGGGCCCATTCACGATGAAGAGCCGCGTGCAGGGCTCAAGCATGACCTTCGCACGCAATCCCAACTACTGGCGGCCCGGCACGGATGGGCAGCCGCTGCCCTATCTCGATCAGGTCGATTTCGTCATCATCCCAGACGATGCCACCCGCATCCTTAAGCTTCAGGCCGGTGAAGTTGATGCCGCGGAGTTCATTCCTTTCGCTCGCGTTGGCGAACTCAGCGCTGATCCGGCTCTGAAGATGGAGCTCTTTCCCTCGACCCGCATCGTCTACGCACCGATCAATACGCGCGAGACACGCGAGGACGGCTCCAAGAACCCGCTTGCTGATGTAAAAGTGCGGCAGGCGCTGAACTACGCCACCGACAAGAACGTGCTGATCAAGCTCGTCACTTTCGATACCGGCAAACCGATGACGTCGTTGATGTCGGCCGCCACCCAGCTCCATTATGGGCCTGAGCCGCTCTACCCCTACAATCCAGACAAGGCCAAGCAACTGCTTGACGAAGCCGGTCTCGGCGGCGGCTTCGAGGTGAAGTTTACGACGCTTGCCGGCAGCGCCGACGACGCGACCTTGTTCACCGCGCTGCAGCAGATGTGGTCGCCGCTCGGCGTTAATCTCAAGGTCGAACAGGTCGACAATCCGACCCGCGGTGAGAAGAACCGCTCCGGCGACTTCGACATCCACACCTATGGCTGGGCAAACGACGTCAACGACCCGGCGCAGGTGACCGGCTGGCTCGGCTACTACAAGCAGCGCCAGGCCGTGGGCACGGGCTGGAACAATCAGGAGTTCAACACGCTGTTCGAAGCGTCCAACATCGAGGTCGATCCGGCCAAGCGCAAGGACGAGTACAAGCAGATGCAGGAAGTCTATGCAGAGGGCGCGCCGCTGCTCTTCCTGTTCGAGACCCCTTTTGCCGTTGCCGTCTCGAAGTCGATCGAGGGCTACGTGCAGACGCCGCTCGGTGCGAACGACTTCTCCGAGGCCTGGCGGGCCAAGTGACGACAGCCTGAATTCATGATGTTGGGCGGCGAGAGCTGCCCGGCATCGCTTACAAGGTTCAATCCATGCCCTCGTTATCCTATCTTCTGGCGCGGTTGCTGCAGATCATCCCGACCTTTCTTCTGGTGATGATCTTCATCTTCCTGCTCGTCCGGCTGCTGCCGGGCGACCCGGCCATCGCCATGGCCGAAGCCAAGGCAACGGACGCGCAACTTGAGCAGATCCGCCACAATCTCGGCCTCGATCAGCCGCTGCCGATCCAGTTTCTCGTCTTCGTCAAGAACACGCTGACCGGCGATCTCGGGCGTTCGATCATGCTGAAGGCGCCCGTGACCGAGATCATCCTCGCGCGCCTGCCGACCACGGTCTTCCTGGCGCTCTATTCCGTTCTGCTGGCGATCTCTCTCGCAGGGCCGCTGGCGTTCCTTGCCGCGTCGCGGGTCAACGGTCCCGTCGATGTTGCAATCCGCAGCGTCTTCCAGGTCGGGCTGTCCATGCCGGTCTTCTACATCGGCCTCGTGCTGTTGACGGTCCTCGCAGCCCAGCTGCGCTGGTTTCCGGTCGGCGGCTACGGAACGGGCTTTCTCGACAATCTTCATCACCTGATCCTGCCGGCGCTCAGCGTCGCGCTTTACACCTCGGCCATCATTCTTCGCAATCTCAGGGCCTCGCTGATCGAGGTGCTCGATGCCGACTACGTGCAGTTCGCCCGCGCCAAGGGGCTTTCGCGGCGCATCGTCATGACCCGGCATGTGCTGCGCAACGCACTGGTCTCCACCGTGACGCTGCTCGGCCTTTCCATCGGCAACCTGATGAGCGGAACGCTGGTCACCGAGACCGTCTTTGCCGTTCCGGGCGTCGGCCGGCTGATGCTGGAGGCGATCTTCGCGCGTGACTATCCGCTGATCCAGGGGCTCACACTCACCTTCGCCGTGCTGGTTTCCGTCGTCTTCTTGCTGACGGACATCGTGCAATCCTGGCTCGATCCGAGGCTTCGTCAGTCATGAGTATCGTCGTGCAATCTCCCATCCGTAAGGCGGGTCGCGTGCGCGCCTTCCTCGGCCGGGCCTTCTTACGACCGTCCTTCGTCATCGGCTTTGCGATCCTCGCGCTGTCGATCGCGCTGGCGCTGTTCCCTGGGATGTTCGCGCCCTACGATCCGCTTGCCTTCGACCTGAGTGCAATCCAGCAGGGGCCGAGCCTCGCCCATCCCTTCGGCACCGACAATTTCGGGCGCGACGTGCTCTCGCGCGTCATCTGGGCCTATCGCGTCGACATGCAGATGGCCTTCTTCGCCACGATCTTCGCACTTCTGATCGGCATGACGATCGGAGCTTTCGTCGGCTATTACGGTGGCATCGCCGACACCATCTTCGGCCGCTGCGTCGATGCGATCATCACCTTTCCCTTCCTCGTTCTGGTCATCGCCATCGTCGCGGTGCTCGGGCCTGGCCTCGTCAACATGTATGTGGCGATCACCGCGGTGAACTGGGTGTACTACGCCCGTCTCACGCGGGCCGAGATCATGGCGCAAAAGGCCAATGATTATGCCGCGGCCGGCCGCGTGCTCGGTTATTCCGACCGACGCATCATCTTCCGGCATCTGCTTCCCAACGCGATCTCGCCGATCATCGTCTACTGGATGACCGATATGGCGCTCGCCATCCTGCTCGGCTCTTCGCTCGGCTATCTCGGCCTGGGCGCACAGCCACCGGCGGCCGAATGGGGCGTGTTGATCGCCGAAGGCCGCAACTTCCTGCTGACAGCCTGGTGGATGAGCCTGATGCCGGGCATCGCCATCGTGCTCACCGGCCTCGGCTTCAGCCTCGTCGGCGACGCGCTGGCCGATCTGCTTCGACCGAAAGGGCGCTGACATGAACCAACTCGAGAAAGAAACGGTTCTGGACGTCCGGCATCTGCGCACGGAATTCGGCCTGCCAGAGCGCCCTCTTGTTGCCGTCGACGATGTTTCGTTTCAGGTGCGGGCGGGGGAGATCCTTGGGCTTGTCGGCGAATCCGGCTCGGGCAAGAGCATCACCTTGCGCTCGATCCTCGGCATCGTGCGGCCACGCGGCCGCGTCGGCGGCGAAATCCTCTGGAAGGGCCGGGATCTGGTGCCGCTCGACGAGGGCGCGCTCAGACGGGTGCGTGGACGCGAGATCGCGATGATCTTTCAGGAGCCGATGTCGTCACTGAACCCGTTGTTGACCGTCGGTTTGCAGATATCGGAAAACCTTGCCGCCCATACCGATCTGGATGGGAAAGCCAGAAAGGCGCGCGCGATCGAACTGCTCGACATGGTCGGCATTCCCGCGGCGCGCAACAGGCTCGGCGATTACCCGCACGAGTTTTCCGGCGGTATGCGGCAACGGGTGATGATCGCCATCGCCCTTGCGTCCAACCCGAAGCTGCTGCTGGCCGATGAGCCGACGACGGCGCTGGACGTGACCATCCAGGATCAGATCCTACGGCTCATTCAGGCGCTCAGCCGCGACCTCGGCATGGCCGTGATCCTCGTCACCCACGACATGGGCGTGGTGGCGGAGACCTGCGATCGTGTAGCGGTGATGTATGGCGGCCGTCTTTGCGAGACAGGACCGACGGCTGATGTCATCGGCGACGCCCGGCATCCCTATTCCCTGGGACTTCTGCGCTCTATCCCGCGCGATGTCGCACCACGCACGCCGCTCTATTCCATCCCCGGAGCACCGCCGTCACTCAACGCCTTGCCGGCCGGTTGCGCGTTTACGGCACGCTGTCCCGTGGCCGGGCCGGAATGCCGGGATGTTCGCCCGAGCCTCGAAGCGATCGGACGGCTGCGCCAGGTCGCCTGCCACCACCGCGAGGAAGCCCTCGTTCATTTCAGCGCACGGGAGGCGGCGCAATGAGCCAATCGATGCAAGAAGCGGCCACGCCGCTACTTTCCATCCGCGACCTTTTCATGCGGTTCGAGAAGCGTCGCTCGCTGTCGGATACGCTTGCCGGTCGGCCGCGGCAGGTCGTCTCAGCGCTCAACGGCGTCGATCTCGACGTGATGCCGGCCGAAACGCTGGGGATCGTCGGCGAGTCCGGTTGCGGCAAGTCGACGCTTGCGCGCTGTATCGCCGGTCTTCACCGGCCGACATCGGGCGATATCCGTTTCGAAGGCGAGAGTGTCATCGACCTCAAGGGCGCCAGGCGACGCGGCTACAACAAGCGCGTCCAGATGATGTTCCAGGATCCCTATACCTCGCTCAATCCGCGCATGACCGTGCGCGATACTCTGCGCGAGGCGATCACTGTCCATCGCATGCGCGAGGGCGCCGGCGTCGACCGCCGTGTCGACGAACTGCTCGACCTTGTGCGGCTGCCTGATGGCGCAGCCGACAAGTATCCGCACGAGTTTTCCGGCGGCCAGCGCCAACGCATCGGCATCGCGCGGGCACTCTCGCTGGAGCCGACCTGCCTTGTTGCCGATGAGCTCGTCTCCGCGCTCGACGTGTCCGTTCAGGCGCAGGTCGTCAATCTGCTGCTGGAACTGCAGGACAATCTGGGGCTGACGGTGCTCTTTGTTGCCCATGACCTCAGGCTGGTGCGCCATGTCTCCCATCGCGTGGCGGTGATCTATCTCGGCGCCATCGTCGAGATCGGGCCGTCGGAGGCGCTGTTTTCCAAGCCGATGCACCCGTACTCGCAAGCCCTGCTGGCCGCGGCCCCGTCGCTCGACCCGACGGAGCGGCGCAGGGCGCCAGCCCTGTCGGGTGAGTTGCCGAGCCCGCTCGACATTCCGCCCGGCTGCCCCTTCCACGTCCGCTGCCCGCACGCAACCGAGCTTTGCCGCCGGGAAAAGCCGGCACTGCGGCCGGTCGGCAACGGCATGACCGCCTGTCACTTCGCCGAAACGATCGGCGGCGCGTGAAGACAAATATTCAATAGGGAAAGACCACATGACATCGAAAGACAGGCTGGAGGCTTCCGGCCGGATCGAGGCCCTGCGCCGCAAACTCGACGAGCAGGGGCTGGACGGCTACGTCGTCCCGCGGTTCGACGAACATCAGGGCGAGTATTGTGCGCCCCATGACAACAGGCTCGCTTTTGTCACCGGCTTCACCGGTTCTGCCGGCGTTGCGATCGTCATGCGCGACCGCGCGGCAATCTTCGTCGACGGTCGCTATCAGGTGCAGGTTCGCCAAGAGATTGATGCCGACAGCTTCGCCATCGAGCATTTCTACGACGCACCGCTCAAGGACTGGCTGCGGAAGAACCTGCGCAAGGGCGAACGCGTCGGCTTCAATTCGATGCTGCTGCCGTCGACCTGGGACATGGATTGCGGCCAATCGGTTGTCGCCGCTGGCGCCGAGTGGGTCGCCGTAACCGATGATCTCGTCGATGCGATCTGGTCGGACCAGCCCGAACGCCCGCTTGGCAACGTGATGGCCCTGTCGCGCGACTATGCCGGCGAAAGCGTCGCCGACAAGAAGCGCCGCATTGGCCAGATGCTGGCGGAGCAAGGCGCCGACGTGCTGATCGAGGCGCAGCCCGACAACATCGCCTGGTTCCTGAATGTTCGCGGCCGTGACATAGCGTTCAACCCAATGCCGCAATCCTTCATGATCGCCGACAGGGACGGCCGGGTCGAATGGCTCGTCGACCACCGCAAGCTGCCCAATGACCTCTCGGACTTCGAACTCGACGGCGTGACGATGTCCGAGCCGGAGGTGTTGCTCGACCGCGTCCGGACCGCTGCCGCCGGGCGGGTGGCGCTCGTCGATGCCGGCTTTGCCCCATCGGCGGTCGCCCATGCGACGCGCGAGGCTGGCGGCAGCGTGCGCCTTTTGCGCAGCCCGATCACGCTTGCCAAGATGCTGAAGAATCCCGTTGAACTCCAGGGCTTTCGCGATTGCCATCGCCATGATGGTGCTGCGTGGATCAGGTTCTTCGCATGGCTGGAGGCCAATGCGGCCAAGCGCGAGAAGGACGGGCGCCCGGTAACCGAACTGGAGGCGGAGGATCGTATTCTCGCCCTTCGGCAGATGGAGGAGACCTTCGTCGAGCCGAGCTTCCGCTCGATCTCGGCGGCCGCCGGCCATGCCGCCATGTGCCACTATGCGGCCAGCGCCAAGAGCGATGCGCCGATCACCTCGCAAGGCATCTATCTGCTCGATTCAGGTGGGCAGTATTTTACCGGCACGACGGACGCGACGCGCACGACCGCGATCGGAGCTGTCAGCGATGAAGTGCGCCGCACCTATACGGCGGTCCTCAAGGGGCTGATCTCCATGGTCTCGCTCAAATTCCCGAAGGGGACCTACGGCCATCACCTCGACGCCTTCGCGCGCCGGCCGCTTTGGGACCTCGGGCTCGACTATGATCATGGCACCGGTCACGGTGTCGGCCACTTCCTGTCGGTGCACGAGCAGCCGCAGCGTTTCGACCGGCGCGTCAACGAGATCGAATTGCGGCCGGGCATGGTGACGACCATCGAGCCTGGCTATTACAAGGCTGGGGAATACGGCATCCGCATCGAGAACCAGGTGGAAGTGATCGACGACGGCGATGGTTTCATGAGCTTCCGCAGCCTGACGTTGGTGCCGATCGATCTGCGGCTCGCGGATATCAGCCTGCTGAGCGAAACTGAGCGGCAGTGGATCGACACCTACCATTGGCGTGTAGCCAAGACCATGGAAGGGGTGTTCGATCCGGAGACCGCAGCGTGGCTGGCAGCGCGTACCGCGCCGATCGCCAGCTAGCCGAGCGAAAAGCGGCGGCGGGTTTCTTTGATCTACCGCCGGCGGCATTCTCAAAGCGACAATTTTCGACGACGGAGGCTTGCATTGCGGTCTCCGTCGTCTGCTTTTGCCGGGTCGTGTGAAGTTACTTGCCGAATAACGACACTTTGTGATAATTGTCACAAATTGTGTTCGGCCATCTCTGCTGTGATGTTTTGGCTCGAACGACCGGACAGACGGAACGATTATGGCCAGCCGCAAGACAGCCCGCATCATTCAACTCGCCGACGCGCTCTCCGGCCGTCGCGTTCTTCATCTGCGCGATGCCGCTGCCTTGCTCGGGGTTTCCGAGATGACCATCCGGCGGGATGTCGCCGATAATCCCGGGCAATTCACCTTCCTCGGCGGCCACATCGTGCCTGCGGGCGAGATCGATGGCGATATGCCCTATGAGCTGGCGCGCGAGGCCGACAGTCATGCAGCGGCAAAACGCGAGGCCTGTGTCCATGCGGCGCAGCACATTCGTCCGGACGAAACCATCTTTATCGATTGCGGTACGACGCTCGAGTATCTGGTCGATCTCATTCCGGACAATTATTCAATTACTGCAGTCTGTTACTCGTTAAATGTTGCTGACAGGCTGACGCGAAAACCCAATGTCCGCATCGTCATGCTCGGCGGTGTCTATCATCCGGCCTCGGCGTCGTTCTCGGGGAATTCTGGGCTGGAAACGCTCGATTTGCTTGGGATCAATGTCGCCTTTCTCTCGGCCGCAGGCGTGGACCCGGGACGTGGTGCAACCTGCGTGCATTTTCATGAGGTGGCGGTGAAGCAGAAGGTGATCTCGCTCGCGCGCGAAAGCCACCTCGTTGTCGACCTGAGCAAGATCGGCAAGCTGAAGCCCGCATTCTTTGCACCGATGAACGTCTTTCGTTCGGTGATCACCGAGGACGGCGACACGCGCATTCCGGTGATCTGAGACCTCGCCAAAAAATGGCAGCATTTCACCGAAACGCGATAGGTCGCTTGACACGTCGCGTTTCTGGTGGAATGCTAACAAAAATACGATAGAAAAATAACAAAATGAGAATCGCCGCCGACACGGGTAACAGCCGTGCTATCGTGCCGCGATGTCAGGGAGTTCGAGGAGCAATCGCTTGGAAGACCTTGCTGTGAAGAATGTGGCCGCGAAAGCCGTGGCACCTGTGGCCGCTGGCCATAACTGGCCGCGCAACGATGGCATGGAGCTTGATCTCGGCTGGGTTGTCGACCAGCGTGTCAACCTTTCGGCTGCCGAACGACGCGTCTCGACGCTGCCTGGTCGCCGGACGGTGAAGAAGGACGCGCAGGCCGCCTGGCTGCTGAAGGCCGTGACCTGCATCGACCTGACGACGCTCAACGGCGACGACACGACCGAACGCGTCAAGCGGCTCTGTGCCAAGGCGCGCCAGCCGGTTCGCCAGGACATTCTCGATGCGCTTGGCATGGGCAGTCGCGGTATCACCACCGGCGCCGTCTGCGTCTATCATCGTTTCGTTTCGACCGCCGTCGACGCGCTTGAAGGTTCGGGCATTCCGGTTGCCGCCGTCTCCACCGGTTTTCCTGCCGGCCTCATTCCGCATGACGTCAAGCTGCGCGAGATCGAGGCTTCGGTTGCCGATGGCGCCAAGGAAATCGACATCGTCATTACCCGCGAGCATGTGCTGACCGGCAATTGGCAGGCTCTCTATGACGAGATGCGCGACTTCCGCGCCGCCTGCGGCGATGCGCATGTCAAGGCGATCCTGGCGACCGGCGACCTGAAGACGCTGCGCAATGTGGCCCGCGCTTCGCTCGTCTGCATGATGGCGGGCGCCGATTTCATCAAGACCTCCACCGGCAAGGAAGGCGTCAACGCCACCCTTCTGGTGACGCTGGTGATGCTGCGCATGATCCGCGCCTATCAGGAACGCACCGGCATCAAGGTGGGCTACAAGCCGGCCGGCGGCATCTCGGCCGCCAAGGATATCCTCAACTACCAGTTCCTGATGAAGGACGAACTCGGTCGTGAGTGGCTGGAGCCGGACCTTTTCCGCGTCGGCGCATCGAGCCTCCTCGGCGATATCGAACGCCAGCTGGAGCATCACGTGACCGGCGCCTACTCGGCCCTCAACCGACACCCGATTGGATGATCCCGATGACAGTCGCAAGGTATTTTGACGAAATGTCCTATGGTCCCGCACCGGAAGCCGACACCGAAGCTCGCCAGTGGCTGGCGCGCCACAAAGGCGAGTTCGGCCACTTCATCAACGGTGCTTTTGTCGCGTCTTCCTCCGGCAAGGCCTTCGAAACCTTTGAACCCGCAACCGGCGCTCTTCTGGCAAAGGTCGCCCTGGGTAGCGCCAAGGACGTGGACGACGCGGTCGCGGCGGCACGAAAGGCGCAAGGGTCCTGGGCCAAGCTGCCGGGCCATGCACGTGCCCGCCACCTCTATGCCCTTGCCCGCATGATCCAGCGCCATGCGCGGTTGATCGCGGTGGTCGAGGCGATCGACAACGGCAAGCCGATCCGTGAAACGCGCGACATCGACATTCCGCTGGCCGCCCGCCACTTCTACCACCACGCCGGCTGGGCGCAGCTGCAGGAAACCGAGTTTGCCGATCAGGTGCCGGTTGGCGTCGTCGGTCAGGTCATCCCGTGGAATTTTCCGTTCCTGATGCTCGCCTGGAAGGTCGCGCCGGCCCTGGCGCTGGGCAACACGGTCATCCTCAAGCCGGCGGAGTTCACGCCGCTGACGGCCTTGCTTTTCGCGGAACTTGCCGCTGCAGCCGGACTGCCTGCCGGCGTGCTGAACGTCGTGACCGGCGAAGGCGAAACAGGCGCGCTGATCGTCGAGCATGCGGATATCGACAAGATCGCCTTCACCGGCTCGACGGAGGTCGGCCGCCTGATCCGCGAAAAGACGGCTGGTACCGGCAAATCGCTGACGCTTGAGCTCGGCGGCAAGTCGCCTTTCATTGTTTTTGACGACGCTGATATCGATGGCGCCGTTGAAGGTGTGGTAGACGCGATCTGGTTCAACCAGGGCCAGGTCTGCTGTGCCGGTTCCCGACTTCTGGTGCAGGAAGGCGTCGCTCCGCTCTTTTACGAGCGCCTGACGCGGCGCATGCAGACCCTGCGCGTCGGCCATCCGCTCGACAAGGCGATCGATATGGCGGCGATTGTTGCGCCGGTGCAGTTGCAGCGCATCGAGAGCCTGGTCGCCAAGGGCGTCGCCGAAGGCGCGAAGCTTCACCAGCCGAAGATCGAGCTGCCGAAGGGCGGCAGCTTCTATCCGCCGACCTTGCTCACCAACGTGCAGCCGACTTCGATCGTCGCGACCGAGGAAATCTTCGGACCCGTCGCCGTGTCGATGACCTTCCGCACGCCGGAGGAGGCAATCCAGCTCGCCAACCATTCGCGCTACGGCCTGGCCGCAAGCGTTTGGAGCGAAACGATCGGCCTGGCGCTGAACGTCGCAGCCAAGCTTGCGGCCGGCGTCGTCTGGGTCAATGCCACCAATCTCTTTGACGCTGCGGCCGGTTTTGGCGGCAAGCGTGAATCCGGCTTCGGCCGCGAGGGCGGCCGCGAAGGCTGCTACGAATATCTGAAGCCCAAGGCCTGGGTCGGTCGGAAGCTGCGTGCAGCACCGGCAGAACCGGTGTTGAAGCAGGCGTCCGGCGATTTCTCGCTGCCGTCGCTCGATCGCACGGCCAAGCTTTTCATCGGCGGCAAGCAGGCGCGCCCGGATGGCAACTATTCGCGCCCTGTCCTTTCGCCGAAGGGCAAAGTGCTCGGCGAGGTCGGTGAGGGCAACCGCAAGGATATCCGCAACGCCGTCGTTGCGGCGCATGCGGCCTCCGGCTGGGCGTCGGCGACGTCGCATAATCGTGCACAGATCCTCTATTACGTCGCCGAAAACCTGAGCGGCCGGGCGGATGAATTTGCAGACCGTATCGTCGCGATGACCGGCGCCTCGGCAGCCAACGCGAAGGCAGAGGTCGAGGCTTCGATCTCTCGGCTCTTCAGCTACGGCGCCTGGGCCGACAAATACGAGGGCGTGGTCCATCAGCCGCCGCTGCGCGGCGTCGCGCTTGCCATGCCCGAAGCGATCGGTGTCGTCGGTGTCGTCTGCCCGACGGAAGCGCCGCTGCTCGGCTTCATCAGTCTGGTGGCACCGTTGATCGCTACCGGCAACCGCGTCGTTGCGGTTCCAAGCGAACAGCACCCGTTGGCAGCGACGGACTTCTACTCGATCCTCGAGACGTCCGATGTTCCGGCGGGGGTCATCAACATCGTCACGGGCTCGGCGATGGAGCTGGCAAAAACGCTGGCAAGCCACAACGACGTCGACGCGCTCTGGGCCTTCGGCACGCAGGAGCTTTCGACAATGGTCGAAAAGCTCTCGGCAGGGAACCTGAAGCGGACCTTTGTCGACAATGGCAAGGCGACCGACTGGTTCGATCGCTCGGCTGCAGAAGGACAAGCCTATCTGCGCCGCGCCACCGACGTCAAAAACATCTGGATCCCTTACGGCGAGTAAGGGATCCCCATCTCGGGGCGGGGGGAGCCGGCTCGAGAATGCAGCGACTGCAACGTTGCATGGTAGATTTGGGAGAGCGTGGCGCCGACATGGCGGCACGCAGTTTCACGCCACTCGGGAGCATGCGAGCGGGCGTCTGGAGGAGGGTTGTCTATGCTGAAAAATCTGGACCCGGCGCTCAATGCCGATGTTCTGCACGCGCTTCGTTCCATGGGGCACGGTGATACACTGGTCATCTCCGACACCAATTTCCCATCCGATGCGATCGCCAGGCAGACCACGCTCGGCAAGCTTTTGCGGATCGACAACGTATCTGCTGCACGCGCCGTGAAGGCGGTCCTGTCGGTATTGCCGCTCGACACGCCGTTGCAGCCTTCGGCCGGGCGCATGGAGATCATGGGGGCGCCGACGGAAATTCCCGGCGTGCAACAGGAGGTCCAGGCCGAAATCGACCGCGCCGAGGGCAAGCCTGCGCCGATGTACGGCATCGAACGCTTTGCGTTTTATGAGGAAGCCAAGAAGGCCTATTGCGTCATAACCACCGGCGAGACGCGCTTCTATGGCTGCTTCCTTTTCACCAAGGGCGTCATTCCACCGGAAACGGCCTAGCTGACCATACGTTAGCCTAAGCATCAGCCGCCTGAGCTGATCGTCGTAAGATCTTGAAGTTGTGAAATTTAGCTGGATCTCCGCTTCGTCCTTCGTCGCGGCCTGACCAGGGGAGGCAGGAATGAAGGTTGGTGTTTCGATCCTGGGGATCTTCGTGGCCGATACGGCCTATCTGGCGCGGCGCATGCCCGTTGTCGGCGAAACGATTACCGGCAGCGGCTTTTCGGTCGGGCCGGGTGGCAAGGGGTCGAACCAGGCCGTCGCCGCAGCGCGGGCGGGCAGTCAGGTTTCCTTCATCTCGAAAATCGGGCGCGATACCTTCGGCGAGATGGCGCTTCGTACCTATGCCGAGGCAGGCGTGACACCCAAGATCGTCCAGATGGACGACCTTCCGACCGGTGCGGCCTTCATCTACGTCAACGACCAGAATGGCGAGAACGCGATCATCGTCTATCCCGGTGCGGCCGGGTCGATCGGTATCGACGATGTCGAGGCGGCGCGAGAAACGATCGAAGGATCGCGCATCTTCGTCACGCAGCTGGAGCAGCCTGCGGCTGCCGCCCAGCGAGCGCTCGAAATCGCACATGCGGCAGGTGTCGTCACCGTCTTCAATCCGGCGCCGGCGGAACCCTTCCCGGATGCGATCTACCCGCTTTGCGATTACATCGTGCCGAACGAGACCGAAGCGGCAGCGCTGGTCGGATTTGCTCTTGCCACGGCCGACGATGCGCGGCGGGCAGGTGACGCCCTTCTGAAGAAGGGCGCAAAGTCCGCGTTGATCACTCTCGGCGAACGGGGCGTCCTTCTCCACAGTGAGAGCCAGTCCGTTTTCGTCCCGGCGATGGCAAGCGGCGCGGTTATCGACACGACCGGTGCGGGCGATGCCTTCGTCGGCGGGTTCTCGGCGGCACTGGCGCGGGGATTGGCCCCGGTTGAGGCAGCACGCTTCGGCTGCGCGACGGCCGGAATCTCGGTTACCCGCCGCGGCACAGCACCTGCCATGCCGACCCTTGCGGAGATAGAGGCTCTACTTGGGCGAGGGGCGGCCGCATGACCACGCGCAACGACCCGATCAAGCACTTTTTCATCTGGCCGGCTCTCATCATCGTCCTGGTGATTTCCATCTTTCCGTTGATCTATTCGCTGACCACCAGTTTCATGAGCATGCGTCTGGTGCCGCCGATGCCGGCGCGTTTCGTCGGTTTTGGCAACTATGCGGATCTCTTACAGAACCCACGCTTCTGGCATGTTGCGGGCACGACCACGCTGATCGCGTTCATCTCCGTCGGCCTGCAATATGTGATCGGCCTTTCCGTCGCGCTTGCGCTTAATTCCCGTGTGCCGGGCGAGGGCATCTTTCGCGTCAGCTTTCTATTGCCGATGCTGGTGGCCCCGGTTGCTGTGGCGCTGATCGCCCGTCAGGTTCTCAATCCGACGATGGGTCCGCTCAACGAGTTGATGAGTGCTCTCGGTTTTCCCAATTTGCCGTTCCTGACGCAGACGAGTTGGGCGCTCGGGTCGATTATCGCCGTCGAGGTCTGGCAATGGACGCCTTTTGTCATTCTGATGCTGCTGGCCGGGCTGCAGACGCTGCCCGATGACGTCTACGAGGCCGCGGCGCTGGAGAACGCGACACCCTGGCAACAGTTCCGCGACATCACCTTTCCGATGCTGCTGCCGATCTCTGTTGCTGTCGTCTTCATCCGGCTGATCGAAAGCTACAAGATTATCGACACGGTCTTCGTGATGACGGGCGGCGGGCCTGGAATCTCGACCGAAACGCTGACGCTCTTTGCCTATCAGGAGGGCTTCAAGAAATTCAATCTCGGCTACACCTCGGCGCTGTCGTTTCTGTTCCTGATCGTCATCACGGTGATCGGCCTCGTCTATCTCGCCATCCTCAAGCCGTATCTGGAGAAGCACAAATGAGCGTGCGCACCCTCAAGGGGAAACGGCGTTGGGCCGCGCTCGGCGGTTGCCTCATCTGGCTCGCCATTACTTTCTTCCCGCTCTATTGGGTCCTGATCACGTCGTTCAAGACGCCGATCGCCGTCGTCGGCGGGCCGACCTATCTGCCCTTCGTCGATTTCGAGCCGAGCCTCACGGCCTGGCGCGAACTTCTGTCCGGCCAGCGCGGCCAGTTCTACAACACCTTCCTGGCCTCGACGATCATCGGCCTTTCAGCGTCTATCCTCGCGACAGGCATCGGCGCGATGGCAGCTTATGCGCTGGTGCGCTTTACCTTCCGCTTCCGGCTGGCCTCCGCCCTAATCTTCGTCGTCATCGCCTTCGGCGGCTTCCTGCTCGGTCGCAATGTGCTCGGCTTCGGGCAGGGGATCTCGCTGATCTACGCCTTCATCGCCGCCTTGGCGCTGGCGGTGTTCTCAAGTCGCTTCCGGTTGCCGGGGCCTGAACTCGGCAACAACGACATCGTCTTCTGGTTCGTCAGCCAGCGCATGTTCCCGCCAATCGTTGCCGCCTTCGCGCTCTATCTGATGTACACCGAAATGGGCAAGCTCGGCTTCAAGCTGGTCGATAGCTATATCGGCCTGACCTTCGCCTATGTCGCCTTCTCGCTGCCGATCGTCATCTGGCTGATGCGCGATTTCTTCGAAGCGCTGCCAGTCGAAGTCGAAGAGGCGGCCATGGTCGACAACGTTCCGTCCTGGCGGATTTTCTTCGGCATCGTTCTGCCGATGTCGAAGCCGGGGTTGATCGCGACATTCATGATCACGCTAGCCTTCGTCTGGAACGAGTTCCTGTTCGCGCTGTTCCTGACCAATTCGAGATGGCAGACGCTGCCGATCCTCGTGGCTGGTCAGAACAGCCAGCGCGGCGACGAGTGGTGGGCAATCTCCGCCGCCGCGCTGGTGGCGATCATTCCGATGATGGTCATGGCCGGGCTGTTGAGCCGGCTCATGCGCTCCGGTCTGCTGCTGGGGGCGATCAAATAACGACCTGTTTTTCGGCAAGAATTCATTCAAGGGAGGAAAGAATGAGGAAACTGCTACTGACATCAGCGTCGCTGGGTGTCCTTGCCATGGCAAGCACCGGCACGGCACTCGCCTGCGACCCCGATTATTCCGGCGTCGAACTGACGGCGACCACGCAGACCGGGCCTTATATCGCGTCCGCGCTGCAACTTGCGGCCAAGGGTTGGGAGGAAAAGACCTGCGGCAAGGTAAAGGTGGTCGAGTTTCCGTGGTCGGAACTCTATCCGAAAATCGTTACGTCGTTGACATCGGGCGAAGATGCCTTTGACGTCATCGCCTTTGCGCCGGCTTGGGCGCCGGACTTTACCGATTTCCTGTCGGAAATGCCCGCCGACATGCAGAAAGGCGCCGACTGGGAGGATATCGCACCGGTCTATCGCGAACAGTTGATGGTCTGGAACGGCAAGATCCTGTCACAGACGATGGATGGTGACGCCCATACTTACAGCTATCGTATCGACCTGTTCGAGAATGCCGACAACCAGAAGGCCTTCAAGGCGAAATACGGCTACGATCTGGCGCCGCCGAAGACCTGGAAGCAGTATCTCGACATCGCCGAATATTTCAACCAGCCCTCCAACAACCTGTGGGGAACGGCCGAAGCCTTCCGCCGCGGCGGCCAGCAGTTCTGGTTCCTCTTCAGCCACGTTGCCGGCTACACCAGCCATCCCGACAATCCAGGCGGCATGTTCTTCGATCCGGACACGATGGATGCGCAGGTCAACAATCCCGGCTGGGTCCGCGGCCTCGAGGAATATATCCGCGCCTCGAAGCTCGCTCCGCCGAATGCCCTGAACTTCTCTTTCGGCGAAGTGAACGCGGCGTTTGCCGGCGGCCAGGTTGCCGAGTCGATCGGCTGGGGCGATACCGGCGTTATCGGCGCCGACCCGAAGCAGTCGAAGGTGGCAGGCAATGTCGGCTCGGCGTCCTTGCCGGGTTCGGACGAGGTCTGGAACTACAAGACCAAGAAGTGGGACAAGTTCGACCACGTCGTGCAGACCTCCTTCATGGCGTTCGGCGGCTGGCAGGCGGCGGTACCCGCATCGTCGACCAAGCAGGAAGCGGCCTGGAACTACATTCAGTATCTGTCGAGCCCTGCCGTCTCCGGCCAGGCGGCGATCACCGGCGGTACCGGCGTCAATCCCTATCGCATCTCCCACACGACCAATGTCGATCTCTGGTCGAAGATCTTCTCCGAGCGTGAAGCCAAGGAGTACCTGGGCGCGCAGAAGGAGGCGGTGACCGCGAAGAACATCGCGCTCGACATGCGTTTGCCGGGCTATTTCTCCTACACCGAAGTGCTTGAAATCGAACTTTCCAAGGCACTTGCCGGCGAAGTCACACCGCAACAGGCGCTTGATAGCGTCGCTGAGCAGTGGAACAAGCTGACGGACGAATTCGGTCGTGACAAGCAGCTTGCTGCCTATCGCGCATCGATGGGCCTGCCACAGAAATAGGATGAGCCAGCGCCCGCTCCGAAGTGACCGGGGCGGGTTTCTCGATATCTGCGGCCGGGGCGCACCGTCCCGGTTGCAGCTACGCTACAGCGCCGCGCGTCAGATATGGCGCACTAAAGACGCTGTGGCGCTTGAAACCTGCTGCATAAAGTTCTCCTCAGATCGATGTCGATTTGAGGGATTATGCAGTATCCCGGTCGCTTTTCGCGCCGGCTATCGTCAGCAGAAAAGGCGTCAGCATGTCCCAGGTCCGGTTGGAGCAGATCACCAAGTCCTTCGGTAACATCACCGTCATCCCGCCGCTCGATCTTGAAATCGCCGACCGGGAGTTCGTCGTTCTCGTCGGGCCGTCCGGTTGCGGCAAGACGACCACCCTGCGCATGATTGCCGGCCTTGAGACGGCATCTTCGGGCACGGTGCGGATCGGCGAGCGTGACGTCACCGATTTACGCCCGGGCCTGCGCAATTGCTCGATGGTGTTCCAGAATTACGCGCTCTACCCGCATATGACGGTGGCCGAGAACATCGGCTACGGCATGAAGGTGCGGGGCACTTCGAAGGCCGACATCGAAAAATCCGTCGCCGAGGCGGCCCGTATTCTCAATCTCGGCGCCTACCTCAATCGCAAGCCGAGCGCCCTTTCCGGTGGCCAGCGCCAGCGCGTCGCCATCGGTCGCGCGATCGTCCGCCAGCCCGATGTTTTCCTGTTCGATGAGCCGCTGTCGAACCTCGACGCCAAGCTGCGCATTGAAATGCGCACGGAAATCAAGCTGTTGCATCGACGTCTTCAGACGACTGCCGTCTACGTGACCCACGATCAGGTCGAGGCCATGACCATGGCCGACCGCGTCGTCGTCATGAATCAGGGACGCATCGAACAGGCCGCCGATCCGATCACCCTCTACGAGGCGCCGAGCAATCTGTTCGTCGCGGCATTCATCGGCGCGCCGAGCATGAATTTCGTCGAGGGAACGCTCGAGCGCGGCGACGGCGGGCTATGGTTCAAGGCGGATGGTGGCATCGCAGCCAGGATACCAGACACACGAGCCGAGAAACTCGGCGCTTTCATCGGTCAGGCCGTCGTGCTTGGCATTCGCCCGGAGCACACGATGGCGTCGGACGTCGATGCGCCGAAGCTCTCCGTGCAGGTACGCGATATCGAGCCCCTGGGGCCGCACACACTGGCGCTCGGCAAGGTCGGTCAGGCAGCGTTCACCGCACAGATCCACGCGGCATCGCGGGTCAGGCCGGACGACACGATCGAGGTCCCGATCGAGACGCAGAAGATGCACTTCTTCCTGAAGCAGACCGGCATGGCGATCGGTCGCTGAGGCAAAGGCGTGGCCGAGGGCAATCGATGCCCCCGGCCACGACATGTCAGTTCTTGGCCGAGCGAGCGGCGGCGAGGAAAGCCAGCTTGGCCGGCAGTTCCAGATGCTTCGACAGGGCAACGCGCTCGGGCGTGTAATGATGTTCGACGTCGAGGCAGTTGACGGTTCCGAGCAGTTCGCCACCGACAACGACGGGGATGTTGGCGACCGATCCGCAGCCGAGTGCCCAGATCGTTTCGTGGTCGCCGAATACCTTGGAGATGTCGACAATCGTATTGGCGACGAAGGTCTGATGCGCCTTGTGCACGATGTCGAACCAGCTGTCGTAGCGGATCGGCTTGGTGCCGGAGGTCGGGTATTCCTCCGGATGCGAGGTATAGGCGCGACGGGCGACTTCGTTGACCATGTCGACGGTCATGATCGTGAAGAGCTTGGCGCCGATCACCTGGCGGCAAAGCGTCTGAAGCGCGCCCCATACGGCGTCCGCGTCGATGTCCTTGGCAATCGCCGCGTCGAATTCAGCCAACGCGGCAGCGATCTGTTCACTGTTCATCATAAGTCCTTGGAATGTTGATTAGTTCGCGTGCGCTGCGCTGATGTGCATCAGTTCGCGCGAATAGGGGTCCTTGAGGTCGCCACGCTTGAGGTCGGCGACATCGGCCACTTCGACGATGCGGCCCTGCCGCATCACTGCCAGCCGGTCGCAAAGGAAGGAAACGACTGGAAGGTTGTGGGTGACCATGAGGAAAGTCAGGTTCTGTTCCTGCCGCAAACGCTTGAGCAGGTTCAGGATTTCCGCCTGTACCGACACGTCGAGTGCCGAGGTAGGCTCGTCGAGCAACAGCACCTTCGGCTTCAGCATCAGTGCACGCGCAATGGCGACGCGCTGGCGCTGGCCGCCGGAGAGCTGGTGCGGAAAGCGGAAGCGGAATTTCCGGTCGAGGCCGACGGAGGACATCACTTCTTCAATACGCGCGCTGCGATTTCCGATGCCGTGAATGGTCAACGCTTCGCCGAGCGTGGCATCGACGGTCTTGCGCGGATGCAGCGAACCGTAGGGATCCTGAAACACCATCTGGCACTGACGGGAGAAGGCCCGGTCGATACCGTGGCTGCGCGGCTTGCCGAAGACGTTGATCTCTCCGGTCCACTCGGGAGCAAGGCCGGCGATTGCCTTCAGCACCGTCGACTTGCCCGAGCCGCTCTCGCCGACGAGCGCAAAGCTTTCGCCATCGGCAATCTCGAGATTGACGTCGTGCGTGATGTGCGCGTCGCCGTAGAAGATGTCGAGGTTCTTGAGGGAAAGCGCCGTCATTTCTTTGCCCATGCGCTGCGGTCGAGCACGGGAAGCTCGGTCCGGGTTTCGTCGAGACGCGGGATCGAAGCGATCAGACCACGGGTATAGGGGTGTTTGGCATTCATCAATTCGCCCGCCTTGCACTCTTCCACGACCTCGCCGGTGTTCATCACCAGGATCCGGTCGCAGTAGCTCGAAACAAGGTTGAGGTCGTGGCTGATGAAGATCAGGCCCATGCCCTTGCGCTTGACCAGTTCGTCGATGATGTCGAGGACCTGTGCCTGCACCGAGACGTCGAGCGCCGAAGTCGGTTCGTCGGCGATCAGGAGGTCGGGTTCCGGGATCAGCATCATTGCGATCATGACGCGCTGGCCCATGCCGCCGGAAACTTCGTGCGGGTAAAGTTTCGCAACGCGCTCCGGGTCGGCGATCCGGACCGATTCCAGCATGGTCAGAACGCGGTTGTTCACTTCGCGGCGCGGCATACGCTGATGCGTCAGCAAGGCCTCGGCGATCTGTTCGCCGATCGTCATCACCGGGTTCAGCGAGAACTTCGGGTCCTGCATCACCATCGAGATGCGGGCGCCGCGGATCGGGCGCATCTGCCGTTCGGAGCGTGTCAGCAGGTCGATGCCGTCGAAGGTCAGCTTGTCTGCCGTTACCCGGCCCGGTGCGCGCACCAGTTTCAGGATCGAGCGGCCGGTCATCGACTTTCCCGAACCGCTCTCGCCGACGATCCCAAGGCGTTCGCGGCCGAGCGTGAAGGAGAGGCCACGGACGACCTCAAGGTCGCCGCGCGGCGTCGGGAAGGTGACGCGCAGGTTTTCGATTTCGAGAAGCGGGTTCATCAGCGTTGCTCCCCGCTCTTCGGATCGAGCACATCGCGCAGACCGTCTCCAAGGAAGCAGAAGCCGAGGCTGACGAGGATGATGGCAAAGCCTGGCATGGTTGCCACCCACCACTGGTCGAGAATGAAGGAACGGCCGCGCGAGATCATCGCACCCCATTCGGGAAGCGGCGGCTGGGCGCCCAGCCCGATAAAGCCGAGGCCGGCTGCCGTCAGGATGATGCCGGCCATGTCCAGCGTGACGCGCACGATCATCGAAGAGGTGCAGAGCGGCAGGACGTGACCGAGATTGACCCGGAGGCTCGACGCACCGAGCAGCCGCACGGCCGAGATGAATTCCGAGTTCTTGAAGGTCATCGTCTCGGCACGGGCGACACGGGCGTAACCCGGCCAGGAGGTGATGGCGATGGCGATGATCGCATTTTCGATGCCGGGACCAAGCGCCGCGACAAAGGCAAGCGCCAGGATCAGCTTGGGCAGCGACAGGAAAATGTCGGTGATGCCCATGAGGATGCGATCGACCCAGCCGCCGAAATAGCCGGCGGCAACACCGATCACCAGGCCGGCGGGCGCTGCGAGCACCGCCACCAGCGTCACAATCGCCAGCGTGATGCGTGCACCGTAGACGACGCGCGACCAGATATCGCGGCCGAGTTCGTCGGTTCCCATCCAATGCTCGGCACTTGGCGGCAGCAGGCGCTCGCCGAGTGCCTGGCGAAGCGGATCATGCGTCGCGATCCAGGGTGCGAACAGTGCGGTCAACACGAGCACCAGGATGATGATCGCGCCGACCACGGCGAGCGGATTGTGCATCAGCGCGCCGAAAATCCGGTAGAACCTGCCAAGGCGCGCTTGCATCGGCGAGGCGGGGCTGTCGTCGATCAGCCAGTCGCGAAGTGTTGTCATGTCCGCTTCTCCCTAGCGCGCACGCGGATCGAGCACGCGATAGAGCACGTCCGATATCTTGTTGATGCCGATGAAGACCGCGCCGATCACCAGGGTCGAGCCGAGGACGGCCGCCATGTCGGCGTTGAGCAGGGCGACGGTCAGGTAGTTGCCGATGCCGGGCCACGAAAAGATCGTCTCGATCATCACGGAGCCTTCGAGCAGGCCGGCATAGGAAAGCCCTATGACGGTGATCAGCGGCACGCGGATCGGGCGGAAGGCATGGCGCCAGATCACGAGCCGTTCCGGAACGCCCTTGACCCGCGCCGTCGTCACATATTCCTGGCTCAACTGATCGAGCATGAAGGACCGTGTCATGCGGGCGATATAGGCAAGCGAGAAGAAGCCGAGGCAGGACGCCGGCAGGATGAGATGCCAGACCGCGTTGCGGAAGATCTCCCAGTCGCCGGCGATGATGCTGTCGACGAGGATAAGGCCGGTGATCGGGGTGACGACGCCGTCGTAGAAGATATCGACCCGACCAGGGCCGCCGACCCATTTCAGCTTCGCGTAGAAGACGGCGAGCCCGACGAGGCCGAGCCAGAAGGCCGGCACCGAATAACCGAGCAGGCCGACGACGCGGATGCCCTGATCGAGCCAGGAGCCGCGGCGGCTTGCGGCGACGACGCCGAGCGGCACGCCGATCAGTACGCCGAGGATGATGCCGAGCGTCGCCATCTCCAGCGTCGCCGGGAAGACCCGGGCGAGATCCTCGATCACCGGCTTGCCGGTTGATACTGCCGTGCCGAAGTTGCCGGTGACCACATCGCCGACATAGCTGACGAACTGGGCGGCCAGCGGTCGATCGAGACCCATTTCCTCGCGGACGCGCTCATAGACGGCGACGGGGGCACGGTCGCCGACGACGGCGAGCACTGGGTCGATCGGCACGATGCGGCCGATGAAGAAGGTGATTGCGAGCAGCCCGATGAAGGTCACGCCAAGCGTGACGAGAAAGCCAAGCAGCGAAAAAAGGCGCCGTCTGCCCGGGCTTTGTGCCCCGGCGCGGCGCGTCGGCGCGGGCGCTGTAGTCGTGTTGTTGTTTGCCACGTGGCGATTCCATCCCTCGTTCGCTTGCGGTCGCGGCTGTCGATAGCGCAAGAATTCGCTTGGAGTATATAAATAAGTTTGCTTAAATCAAAAAAATTTTACTGGTGAGGAGAATCCATTGTGACCGTGCCATCTGAGGATGCAGAGACCGCATCCGCCAGGGCCGCGACTGCGGGCCAGCCGCGGATCGGCGCGCTGTTGCGTGCGCGCCGGCGGCAGATGCATATGACGCTGCAGGCGCTGAGCGATGCTGCGGGGGTATCGGTTGGCTATCTCAGCCAGATCGAGCGCGATCTCGCCATGCCTTCCCTCGGCACGCTTGCGCAGATCGCCCAGGGGCTGAACGCCGAGCTCAACCACTTCATCCTGGCACCGGCGATCGATACCGGTCTGTCACGCGCCAGCGAGCGCATGGTCTTTTCCGTCGGCGGCTCGCCGGTGTCCTATGAGCGGATCGGTGCGGACTTTGCCGGGAACCAGCTATCCAGCTTCGTCATCACCATCCCCGCCGGACACCGCTCGGAGGTGTTCAGCCATGAGGGCGAGGAACTGGTGTACGTCCTGCAGGGCGAAATCCTGTTCGGTCTCGATGACGACGAGACCACAATTACCCCCGGCGACGGCCTGCATTTTCGGGGTATCCAGCCACACTACTGGTGGAACAAGACGGATCGGCCCGTCCGGCTGATCTGGACCGGCACCCTGCCTCTGTTCCGATCCCGTACACCCTTGCCCAACGAGACCGGTATGCCTCAGGCAACCCCCAAGCCGGCGACGACAACAAAAACCAAACCTCATCGAAAATAGGAGAGCGATGATGAGAATGTTCAAGGCCGCGGTTTTCGCGGCATCCCTTATGCTGAGCGTGGCTCCGGCAGCTTTGGCGGAGACCCCGGCCGAAGTGCTGGTGGTTGCCCAGAACATCGACGATATCGTCAGCATCGATCCGGCCGAAGCCTACGAGTTTTCGTCCGGCGAATATGTGACGCAGACCTATGACCGTTTGGTGCAATATGATGCGCCCGACGTCCTGAAGCTTTCGCCTGGTCTTGCCAGCGAATGGACCGCCGACGATGCGGCAAAGACGATCACCTTCACCCTGCGAGATGGCGTCACCTTCTCCTCCGGCAACCCGCTGCGTGGCGAAGATGTTGTCTACTCCTTCAAGCGCGTCGTCGCGCTCAACAAGGCGCCTGCCTTCATCCTGACGCAGCTCGGCTGGACACCTGAAAATATCGACAAGATGGTGACTGCCGACGGCAACAAGGTCACGATCAAGTATGAAGGCGACTTCTCGTCGGCGTTCGTACTCAACGTTCTGGCGGCACGTCCGGCCTCGGTCGTCGACGCGGAAGCCGTCAAGGCGAACGAAGCCGACGGCGACTACGGCAATGCCTGGCTCAAGGCGAACTCGGCCGGTTCCGGCCCGTTCGTGCTCAAGGCTTTCCGCGCCGGGGAACTTCTGAACCTGCAGAGCAACCCGAACTATTTCGGCGGCGCTCCGGCCATCAAGGGCGTGATCATCCGTCACGTTGCGGAAGCCGCAACCCAGCAGCTGATGCTTGAAACCGGCGACGTCGACATGGCGAAGAACCTGACGCCCGACCAGGTCGCAAGCCTTGGGGCCAAGAGCGGCATGAAGGTCGAATCCTACCCACAGGCGGCCGTCCACTTCCTGTCGTTCAACCAGAAGGCCGCAGCCCTGCAGCCGCCAGCCGTCTGGGAAGCAGCCCGTTATCTCGTCGACTACAAGGGCATGACTGACAGCTTCCTGAAGGGCCAGATGGAGGTCCACCAGGCCTTCTGGCCGAAGGGCTTCCCGGGCTCGCTCGACGAAACGCCTTATACCTACGATGTCGAAAAGGCGAAGAAGATCCTTGCCGATGCCGGCATCCAGACGCCGATCAAGGTGACGCTCGATGTTATCAACTCGACGCCGTTCACCGACATGGCACAGTCGCTGCAGGCTTCCTTCGCCGAAGCCGGCATCAACTTCGACATCATCCCGGGAACCGGCAGCCAGGTCATCACCAAATACCGTGCCCGTACGCATGAGGCCATGCTGCTCTATTGGGGCCCTGATTTCATGGACCCGCACTCGAACGCAAAGGCCTTCGCCTATAACGAAGACAATGCGGACGACAAGTATCAGTCGACGACCACATGGCGTAACGGCTGGGCAGTCCCGGCAGAGCTCAACGAAGCGACGAAAGCTGCGTTGAAGGAAGCCGATCCGGCCAAGCGTTCGGCGCTCTATGTCGACCTGCAGCGCAAGGTGCAGGAAACGTCACCGATCGTGATCATGTTCCAGGCCGCAACTCAGGTTGCGATGAAGGACAAGGTCGAAGGTTACGTCAACGGCGCTACCTCCGACTTCGTCTTCTACCGCCTCGTCAAAAAGAACTGATTCCTGTGCGCGCTCACTTGCACCTGCAACTGAGCGCGGACATATCAGAGCCGCGGGCCACTTGTGACCCGCGGCACCACGGCCGAATCGGGACTTCTGCGTAGTGGCTGAACCCGATTCTGCGAACATTGGAGAAGGCGAGTAAAATGGCAGACGTGAAGGTAAGGACGCGAGAAACAGGCGCCACGGCAGTGGTGGGCAGGACCGGCTTTCCGCACGTGACTTCGGTTACCGGCGGCGAACTGGATATCGTGACGGGCCCGTCGCAGCCGGGCTACGGACCGCTTGACCTGCTCTATGCTTCGCTCGCCAGCTGCCTGGTATTGAGCGCCCGCATTGCCGCCAGCCGTTTTGGCGTCCTCGACCGGTTGACCGAAGTCAGCGCCAGGGTGACGGGCGAGAAGGCCCATGACGAACCGTCACGGATCGGGAAATTCGAGATCGTCTTCGACATCAAAGGCGATTTTGACGACGCGACCCGGCATGCCATTGCCGAGGCTGCCGAAAATGAAATCTGCACCGTCAGCAACACCTTGCGCGGCAACCCGGAATTTGTGACCCGATACGCAGATTGACCCTCTTTGTATGAGTGGCCCGACCGTCTCGGGCCACGGCCCGCTCAATCCATGAACGGCGCCAATTCCCTATCGAATTCGACTTCGACCACGTTGTTGAACAGCGCGGTTGCGACCATGATCCCCGCAAATGCCACGAGGTTGACGAGCGCCGCATTGTCATAGCGCGCTTTCAACCCGTCCCAGATCTCTGCCGGCACCGCATTCGAATTGGCGACGATCGCCCGGCCGAAATCGATCAGCCGCTGTTCGTCCTCGGTCGGCACGAGGGAATGGAAGTCGGCGCCGGAATTGGCGAAGGCGCGGCGGAAAAAGCCCATCGCGATCGGCGATTTCATCGCCTCGGAGATTGCATGCGAGAGCAGCCAGATCGCCCGGTCGTCGAGAACAGGCCGCAACTCCTCCCGCAGCGTGAACCACTCGGCATAGATCCGGTGCGCCGTCGGCGAATGCAAGAGGGTACGCTTCATATTGGTCATGCGGCCACGGACTTGGACCTCCTCGTCGTGGGCGGCACGGATAGCGTCGGAAGCGGTGTCGTAATCGATCTGGGGAATGTGGCTCACGGTCATGCCTGTATTGGTGATGGCGGGGGGACGCGCAGATGTCAGATGGTGCTGAGAAGTATGCTCGTCTCGCTGTTGAGCACGCCTTCGACGTCGCGGACCTCGCGCAGGATGCGGTCGAAGTCGCTGAGGCTGTTGGCGCGAATTTCGGCCACCATGTCCCAGGCGCCATTGGTGGTGTGGAGAGCATAGAGTTCGGGCAGGCCGCGAAGGAATTTGATCACCTTTGTGGTCGTGCGCCCGCTGACCTCGATCATCATGATTGCCCGAATGGCGCGCTGGTCATAGTCCTGGCGGACGCGCAATGTGAAGCCCAGCACCGCCCCGGTTTCCAGCAGCCGGTCGATGCGCGTCTGTACGGTTGCACGCGATATGCCGAGAACCGAGGCGACCTTGGAGTAGGGCGCGCGGCCGTCTTCTCGCAGAAGCGAGATAAGCTGGTGATCGAGGTCATCGAAGATATGCATAAAAATCTTATAGATGAGTTGTACAATTTGCGCAATCTTTTGCAAGATGTTGCGCAAGTTTAAAATTTCAACTCGCTTCTTGCGTGCCTACGCTGACCTCATCGAATTTCCCGATGGAGATGAAATCGTGGTTCAGTATGTCGGTGTCGGCAACGTAATCGAGCTGGTCAAATCGATCGGCATTGAAACGTTCCTGTTGGGTCTTGCGGAATATATCGAAGACGATTTCCGCAGGTGGAACGCTTTTGAGAAAACCCCGCGGCTGGCGAGCCATTCGAAGACGGGGGTCATCGAATTGATGCCGACGTCCGACGGCGAGCATTACGGCTTCAAATACGTCAACGGCCACCCGAAGAATCCGAATGTTGGCTTGCAGACTGTGACGGCCTTCGGTGTTCTCTCGGACGTCAGCACTGGTTATCCCTGCCTCGTCTCCGAGATGACGATCATGACGGGTCTGCGCACGGCGGCGACCTCTGCATTGGCCGCAAAGTACCTGGCTCGCCCCGATGCCCGCTCGATGGCGATCATCGGGCTTGGCGCGCAGTCGGAATTCCAGGCGCTCGCCTTCCGGGCCCTGCTCGGGATCAAGCGCCTGCAGGTGTTCGATATCGACATCGAAGCGGCGGACAAGTTCCTGAAGAACCTCGCCGACATGGATTTCGATATCGTTGTCGCCAAGACCGCAGAAGAGGCCGTTGCTGGCGCCGACATCATCACGACGGTGACGGCCGACAAGCGCAACGCGACGATCCTCTCCGACAATATGGTCGGCGCCGGCGTGCACATCAACGCCGTAGGGGGCGACTGCCCCGGCAAGACCGAACTGCAGGGCGATATCCTGCGTCGTGCCGATGTCTTCGTCGAATATCCGGAGCAGACGCGGATCGAAGGAGAAATCCAGCAGATGGCGCCGGACTTCCCGGTGATCGAACTCTGGCGCGTGATTGCCGGCGAGGCTGAAGGCCGCCGGTTGGGCTCGCAGATCACCATCTTTGATTCCGTCGGCTTTGCCACGGAAGACTTTTCGGCGCTGCGCTTCCTTCGTGACAGGATCCAGGGCACGGCCTTCTACACCGAGCTCGACCTGACGACGCAGCCGGAGCATCCGCGTGATCTCTACGGACTGTTCAAGCAGCCGGCGGCCGCTGTCATTGCCGAGCGGAGCGTTGCCTGAGATGAAGAGACTGTCCGTACAGGCGCCGAAGGGTGTCGTGATGATCCGTCCGCACCATTTCGGCCCGAACCCGATGACGGCCAAGGACAATGCCTTCCAGTCGACTGACGAGGCGCGCAAGCCCTCGGCGATCGCAACTGCCGCTTTTGATGAAGTGACGCGCATGGCTGATGGCCTGTCGGCCGCCGGCGTCGCCGTCCACCTGTTCGAAGACGAGACGATGACCCGTCCGGACTCGGTGTTCCCGAACAACTGGTTCTCCACCCATTCGGGCGGACATGTGGCCATCTATCCGATGTATTCGGAAAGCCGTCAGAGCGAACGCCGCGCCGACATCATCGAGATGCTCAAGAACGAGTATCGCGTCCAGGACGTGATCGACTACTCAGGCCTCGAAAAGGACGGCGTCTATCTTGAAGGCACCGGCGCCATGGTGCTCGACCATATCGGTCGCGTGGCCTATGCGGCCCGGTCGAACCGCACCAACGAGGTGGCGCTGGAGCGCTTCTGCACCCACTTCAACTTCGAGCCGATGGTGTTTGGTGCGGTCGACCGCAACGGCAACTCGATCTACCATACCAATGTGCTGATGTGCATCGGTACGGATTTCGCGCTGATCGGCACCAGCATGATCCCCGACGCGGCAAGGCGACAGGAAATTTGCGCGCGGCTGGAGGAAACGGGCCGGCAGGTCATCGATCTCACGATCGATCAGATCGAGAATTTTGCCGGCAACGCGATCGAACTCGACGGCGCCGATGGCCGTGTCGTCGTGATGTCGGCGCGTGCGCTTGCGTCGCTTCGGCCGGACCAGGTCAAGGCGATCGAGGTTTCGGCGCGCGTGCTCGCCTTCGACGTGCCGACCATCGAGCTTGCCGGCGGCTCCGTGCGCTGCATGCTCGCCGGCGTGCATTTGTCACGCAGAGAACCCGCCGGTACGCAAAAGCTTTACGCCGCCACATCCGATCGATAGAAGCACCTCATCCAAGCCAAAGGTACTACAAATGTCGCAAGCACGCCCCGTCTACAATTTCAACAACATCATCGTCCGCACGCCCTCGACCACCGTCGTCAACGGCCTGCGTGCCGATGACCGTGGCAATCCGACCTATGAGGGCGTGAAGGCCGAGCACGATACCTACATCGCTGCGATGAAGGATGCGGGCGTCAAGGTCACCGTGCTTCCGGCGCTCGAAGCCTTCCCGGATTCGATCTTCGTCGAAGATCCGGCGCTGGTGTTCACCGAAGGCGCGATCCTCCTGCGTCCGGGTGCTGCCACCCGCGTCAAGGAAACCATCGAGATCGAGCCGACGCTTCGCGCGATGTTCGAGACGGTTCTCGATCTGCCGGGCACCGGCCTTGCCGATGGCGGCGACGTGCTGACGACCCGCGAAAGCGTGATGATCGGTCTTTCCGCCCGCACCGACAAGGTCGGCGCCGAAGCGCTGCAGGCGTGCCTCGACAAGCTCGGCCGCAAGAGCGAGATCGTCACCACACCGGAAGGCGTATTGCACTTCAAGACCGATTGCTCGCTGCTCGATGAGGAAACCGTGCTCTCGACCGCTCGTCTTGCCAAGTCCGGCGTGTTCGACCGCTTCAAGCAGGTCATTATTCCCGAAGGCGAAGAGCCGGCGGCCAATGCGCTGCGCGTCAACGACGTCGTCATGGTTGGCTCCGACTTCCCGCGCACGATCGAGATGCTCGACAAGCTCGGCTACAAGGTCGTGCCGATGAAGACGACTGAAATCGGCAAGATCGACGCCGGCCTGTCCTGCATGTCGCTGCGCTGGTTCAGCAACACGCTCTGATCCAGACATAATATTCGCGGAGGAAACATCATGAGAACTTTCAAGTCGGCCCTGTTCGCGGGGATCGCCCTCACCATGGCGGCAAGCGCTGCTTTCGCTGAGGACACGCTGCGTCTGGGCATGACGCCCGAGCCCTACATGCCGTTCACGCAGGTCAACGCCGGCGGCGAATGGGAAGGCCTTGAAGCCGACCTGTCGCGTGCCCTCTGCGAAAAGATGGCCGTGAAGTGCGACATCAACCAGATGGCGTGGGATGGCCTCATCCCGTCGCTGAAGGAAAACAAGGTCGATTTCATCATCGGTGCGTTCTCGATCACCGATGAGCGCCGCAAGGTCGTCGACTTCTCGACGCCTTACTACACCGAAGGCACGTCCTTCGTCGGCGCCAAGTCCGACACCAGCGAGATCAAGACGACCGACGCCGCCGACGGCGGTGGCCAGATCATCGATCCGGCCAGCGTCGAGGGCAAGATCATCGGCGTTCAGACGTCGAGCGTGCAATCGGCCTACGTCGCCAAGTATCTGCCGGGCGCCGAGGCCAAGAGCTACGATACCGCCGACAACTCCGTCGCCGATCTCGTCGCCGGCCGCGTCGACTACGTTCTGATCCCGGACCTCTACATCCAGACGTTCCTGAAGTCGCCTGACGGCGCCGACTACGAAATCAAGGTCGAGGTTCCCAAGAACGCCGTACTCGGCGAAGGTGTTGCCTATGCGGTGCGCAAGGGCGACGCTGCGAACCTCGAGAAGGTCAATGCCGGCCTCGCCGCTCTCGAAAAGGATGGGCAGATCAAGACGCTCGTCGACAAGTGGATCTTCGGCAAGAAGTGATAACGGACGTTTTCGAGGGCGACGGGCCGAGGCCCTTCGCCCTCGATCGCCAAACGGACCGCAGCGTCCGGGGCATCATCGCAGCCTTTGGCTGACGACACCAATCGGGAACAGGTAGCGACGGATGGAGTATTACTGGCAATTGCTTGCCTGGGGCGGCGAGGGCTGGGGCGATGATTTCGCCTGGGGCCTGGTGATGACGCTGCAGGTATCCGTGGTCGCCTATGCAGTCGCGGTCGTCTTCGGGCTGCTGGGCGCTGCCGGCAAGCTGTCGAAGCACCGCTTGCCACGTCTTCTGGCCGATATCTACACGACCGTCGTGCGTTCGCTTCCCGAACTCCTGGTTATCCTGCTTCTGTATTTCTCGGTGGCGAGCGGCGCTGAGCGGCTGCTGAAGCATTTTGGTCTCGTCGCCGAGACGTTTCAGTTCAGCTCGTTCTGGGCGGCAATCATCGCGCTTGCCTTCGTCTCCGGCGCGTTCATGACAGAAGTGCTGCGTTCGGCCTTCCTCGCCGTTCCGCCCGGGCAGATCGAGGCTGCGGTTTCGATCGGCATGCGGCCACGCAAGGTCTTCACCCGTATCGTGCTGCCGCAGATGATGCGCCACGCCGTGCCCGGCATGGGCAATCTCTGGCTTTCCATCACCAAGGAAAGCGCCATCATCAGCGTGCTCGGCTCGTTCAGCGAGTTGCTCTATACCGGCTACCGCGCTGCCGCGGGCACCAAGCAATACATTTTCTTCTACGGGTTGACGGCCGTCCTGTTCCTGCTGATTACGCTTGTCTCAGCCTTGGTGATCGCGCAGATCGAACGCCGCCTTAACCGGGGGCACAATTGATGGAAACGATCTCCAACGTTGTCGGCTTCTTGCCGGCGCTCATCAAGGCGACCCCGCTGACGCTGCTGTTGACCGCCGTTGCCGGCGTCTTCGGTCTGGTCATAGGCACGTTTGTCGCGCTCGCCCGGCTTTCGACCCGACGCATCCTATCGATGCCGGCCTATGTCTTCACCTTCGCGTTTCGCGGTACGCCGCTACTCGTGCAGATTTATCTCATCTATTACGGCCTCGGGCAGGTCCTGCCGGGAACCTGGGTTCGCCACAGCTTCCTGTGGCCGTATCTTCGCGACGGCCTGTGGTACGCGATCTTCGCGCTCAGCCTCAACCAGGCGGCCTACAATGCCGAAGTCATCCGCGGCGCGATCAAGGCGATCCCGCGTGGGCAGATCGAGGCCGCAAAATCGATCGGCATGCGATCGTCGATGATACTCAGGCGGATCACGCTGCCGCAGGCGCTGCGATCCTGCTTGCCGGTTCTGACGGGCGATCTGATCATCCTTTTGAAGACGACCTCGCTCGCCTCGACGATCACCATTCTCGAGGTGATGGGCACCGCGCGCATGCTGCAGCGTCAGTCGCTGTTGATCTTCGAGCCGTTGATCGCGGCCGGCATCATCTATTTCACCGTCGTCTTCATTCTGACGCGAGTGATGAACGTCGTCGAAAAGCGGCTGACCCGCTACCGCACGGCGAAGGCATAGGTACACGGCGCGCAGAGGCGCCACGGGAGGAACGATGATGGTCGCAACCGCACTGTCAGTGAAGAACATCCACAAGAGCTTCGGCTCGGTCGAGGTACTCAAGGGTGTTTCGTTCGAAGCGAAATCCGGCGACGTCATTTCGCTGATCGGCAGCAGCGGCTCTGGCAAAAGCACGCTGCTGCGCTGCATCAACTATCTCGAGACGCCCGACGAGGGCGAAATCTCGGTATCGGGCGAAGTGATCAGGACGTTGAAGGGCAAGGACGGCAAGCTCGTTGCCGCCGACAAGCGCCAGCTCGAGCATATCCGCACCCGCCTCGGCATGGTGTTCCAGAGCTTCAATCTCTGGTCCCACAAGACCATCCTCGAAAACATCATCGAGGGGCCGATGCATGTGCTTGGCATGACGCGCAAGGACGCCGTCGGCGAGGCCGAGGTGCTGATGGAGAAGGTCGGCATCACGCCGAAGCGCGACCACTATCCCAACCAGCTTTCGGGCGGCCAGCAGCAACGCGCAGCGATCGCGCGGGCTTTGGCGATGAAACCCGATGTGATGCTCTTCGACGAGCCGACATCGGCGCTGGACCCGGAACTCGTCAACGAGGTGCTGCTGGTCATCAAGAAACTGGCGGAGGAGGGGCGCACCATGGTGATGGTGACGCATGAAATGTCGCTGGCGCGCGACATCTCCAGCGAAGTCATCTTCCTTCACAAGGGGCTCGTTGAAGAACGCGGCGCCCCGTCGCAGGTCATGCGTGACCCGAAGTCGGCGCGCCTGCGCCAGTTCCTGCAGATGGCTTGAGGAGAACACCATGCGCGACGTGATCCTGTCGAAATTCCTGCCTGAACTCGTCAATATCCGCCACAAGCTGCACGAGATGCCGGAGATCGGCCTGTCTGAAGTGAAGACCTCGGAATTCGTCGCCGGCCTGCTGCAGTCCTGGGGCTTCGAGGTGACGCGCGGGCTTGCAACGACCGGCATCGTCGCGACACTGAAGCGCGGCAACAGCAACCGGTCGATCGGCTTTCGTGCCGACATGGATGCGCTGCCGATGCAGGAAGAAACAGGACTCGCCTATCAGAGCCAGCATCCCGGCGCGATGCATGCCTGCGGCCATGACGGTCACACGAGCATGCTGCTGGGCGCCGCCTGGGCGCTGTCGCAGGATGCGAGTTTCAACGGAACCGTGCATCTGATCTTCCAGCCCGCCGAGGAGAATTTCGGCGGCGGCAAGCTGATGATCGAGGACGGCCTGTTCAAGCGCTTTCCCTGCGAGCGCGTCTTTGCGCTTCACAACTGGCCAGGTCTGCCGGCCGGTACCTTCTCGACGCGCGCCGGTGCCATGGCCGCCTCGATCGATGTGCTGACGCTGACGATCAGGGGCAAAGGCGGCCATGGGGCGCAGCCGGAACTGACGGTCGATCCGGTGGTCGTCGGCTCAAGCGTCGTCATGGCGCTGCAGACGCTCGTGTCGCGCAACGTCTCGCCGCATCAGCCCTCGGTCGTGACCGTCGGTTCGTTCCAATCGGGCTCGGCGTCCAACATCATTCCCGACACCGCAGTGCTGGAGATCAGCATGCGGGCAACCGATCCTGCCGTGCGAAAGCAGTTGCAGGAGCGCGTCGAGCAGATTGCGCGTTTCCAGGCGCAGAGCTTCAATGCCGATGTTACTTTCGGCTGGCAGGTCGGTTATCCCGCGACCATCAACGACGCGGAGGCGGTCGCAGAGGCGCGCGCCGTGATCAGCGAGAAATTCGGTGAAGGCGCGTTCGTCGAACTCGCCCAGCCGTTGATGGGCAGCGAGGACTTTTCCTTCCTGCTCGAAGAGGTTCCCGGCGCCTACGTGCTGATTGGCAATGGTGAGAGCAGCGGGCTCCACACCACGCGCTACGACTTCAACGACGAAATCCTCGAACGTGGCGCGATGTATTTCTACCATCTCGCACGCTCTGCGCTGGTCTGAACCAACACCTGACGGTCGGCTTGCCGACCGTCAGTTTGCCGGCGCGAGATCCCCGAAGACCGTCGGGATAAGCTCCGAAACCGTCGGGTGAATGTGCACCGCATGGGTGATCGTGGTGTAGGGCTTCTTGGCGTACATGACGTCGAGAATGCTCTGAACCGCTTCGTCGCCGCCGGTGCCCAGGATCGATGCGCCGAGGATCTCCTTGCTGTCGGCGTCGACGACAACCTTCATGAATCCCTCGGTCTCGCCTTTTTCGACCGCCCGGCCGACCCGGGTCATCGGCCTCCTACCGACGGCAATCTTGCGGCCGGTCTTGCGCGCCTCGGTCTCGCTCATGCCGGCGCGCCCGAGCGGCGGGTCGATATAGAGCGCATAGGTGGAGATGCGGTCGCTGACGCGCCGCTGCTCGCCGTCGAGCAGGTTGGCGGCGACGATCTCGAAGTCGTTATAGGCAGTGTGGGTGAAGGCGCCGCGGCCGTTGCAATCTCCCATGGCGAAGATGTGCGGCACGTTGGTCCGCAAGGCGTCATCGACCTCAATATAGCCGTGCGCGTCGGTCTTTACGCCCGCCCTGTCGAGCCCGAGATCGTCGGTGTTCGGCCGGCGGCCCGTCGCAAGCAGCAGATGTGAGCCGGTGACCTCCGGCGCGCCCGAGGTGCAATCGACGCCGGCGACGACATCGTCGCCTCGCCTGGCGAAACGAATGCATTCGGCGTTGAGCCGAAACCGGATGCCCTCCTTCTCCAGGATCGCAAGGACCGCATCTGAGACATCTGGGTCTTCGCGGGCAATCAGCTTCGGGCCCTTCTCGATCACCGTTACCTCGGAGCCAAAGCGGCGGAACATCTGGGCGAATTCAAGGCCGATATAACTGCCGCCGACGATGATCAGATGCCTTGGAAGAACATCCTGGTCCATCATCGACACATTGGTGAGAAAAGGCACGTCGTCGACACCGGGAAAATCCGGTACTGCCGCCCGACCGCCGGTGTTCAGGAAAATCTGGTCGGCAGTGAGGATTTCTTCGCCCACCCGGATCGTGTGCGGGTCCTCAAATTGGGCATGACCTTCGATGACGGTGCAGTTTTCCATCCCCTTGAGCCAGTTTTCAACGCCCGTGCGGGCGTCGGTCCTCACCTTGTCCTTGCGCGCCATGACGCGCTTGAAATCGACCGAAACCGGGCCGGTTGTCACGCCGAAATCGGCACCGCGACGCGCCATGTGCACGGCGTAGGCGCTGGCGACCATCGCCTTGGTCGGCATGCAGCCGGTGTTGACGCAGGTGCCGCCGAAGAGCTTGCGCTCGATAAGCGCCACGGCCTTGCCGGCCGCGGCCAGACGACCGGCCAATGATGGTCCCGCCTGGCCTGCGCCGATGATGATGGCGTCGAAATGTTTTGTCATAGGACCGAGGACACCACCCAGAGCGCGAGCAGCACTGCAACGACGTCTTCCAGCAGGGCAATCGGCAGGTCCTTACCGCCGGTGGCTGCGACCAGGCGTTTGCGCGCCTCATAGCCACCAAGCGTGCCGATCACGGCGCCGATGACGCCGGCAATCAGGCCGCCGACCAACGAACCGCCGGCAGTGCCCAGCACCGCACCGCAGAATCCGCCGCTGACGATGCGTGCGCCGAACTGTTGCGGCACCTTGCGGCTCGGTGTGCTCGGCAACTGGTCGGTGACGAATTCAACGAGCGCGAGGAGCCCGAAAATGTAAGGCGTAAAGCGGAAGCCCATGAAGGCTGCCCAGGTGCCGGAAAGCGGCAACCAGCCGGCGGCCGCACCAATGCTGACGGCGGCAGGTGCAGTCATGACGCGAAGGCCGGCGACCACGCCGATGAGAAGCGCGAGAAGATAGATTGACATCAATTCCCCGAACGTTCGCCGGGCGAACCCGCGCCGCCAGCCCCCAAGCGGTTCGGATCGAGCGGCATCGCAACCAAGAGTGAAAGCGGATGTTTCCGGCGGGCCTCAATCAGAGTGACCGACAACGCTGTTGATTGCAACGTCCAATCCTACGCTGCCCCATGCGGTAGTTGATGCTTTCGATCGCGTTACTTGATGTTGGAATTTTTCGCGCGCCGCACTTCCTGCGTGCAGCTCTATTTTTCGTCGAAGACTGACATATATGGAATGGCTTGCCCGGACGACGCGAATATTCCGTGATCAAACTGCGGGACTGAATTTCGAGGGAGATCTCCATGCGCCTGACCAAACTGCTTATCGGGACAGCCTTTGCCTTGACACTCACTGCAGCCGCCGCCAACGCCGACGTCGTGGTGTCCTCCAAGATCGATACAGAAGGCGGTGTGCTCGGCAACATCATCCTTGCTGTGTTGAATGCCAATAATATCAAAACTGTAGACCGCGTACAGCTCGGTGCTACACCGGTGGTGCGCAAGGCGATCACCGCCGGCGAGATCGACATCTACCCGGAGTACACCGGCAATGCCGCCTTCTTCTTCGAGAAGGCCGATGACCCGGTCTGGAAGGACGCGGCGAAGGCCTACGAGTCCGCCAAGAAGCTCGACTACGACGCCAACAAGATTGTCTGGCTGACGCCATCGCCGGCCAACAACACCTGGGCAATCGGGCTGCGCAAGGACGTCGCTGAAGCCAACAAGCTGGCGACGTTGTCCGATTTCGGCAAGTATGTTGCCGGCGGCGGAAACATCGTGCTCGCCGCATCGTCCGAATTCGTCAACTCGGCAGCAGCGCTTCCCGCATTCCAGACGACCTACGCCTTCACGTTGAAGCCGGAGCAGCTGATCACGCTTTCGGGTGGCGATACGGCAGCGACAATCGCTGCGGCTGCTAACCAGACGAATGGTGCCAATGCCGCGATGGTCTACGGCACCGATGGCGGCATCGCCCCCTCCGGCCTCGTGGTGTTGGAAGACGACAAGGCAGTCCAGCCGATCTACCAGCCGGCTCCGATCATTCGCGAGGCAGTGCTGAAGGAAAATCCTCAGATCGAGTCCCTGCTGAAGCCGGTCTTCGAGAAACTCGATCTGGTGACACTGCAGGAGTTGAATGGCCGCGTCCAAGTCGGTGGTGAACCGGCCAAGACGGTTGCCGAAGACTTCCTGAAGAAGAACGGCTTTCTGAAATAGGTTGACGCAAATGCGCGACGCTGGTCGGATGCACGCATCCGACCAGCGTTTTGTTTTCTAGGCGTAGAACGACCAAGGTCCGTCGAGCGGAAGCCGGGCGAGAAAAAGGGATCTGATGCAGCTCCGCGTGGACAAGCTTGGCGTGATCATTGCCGTGCTTACCGCCTACGGCGCCTTGCTGGCGCCCTTTGCGACTTTTCGTGCCAACCGCATCGTCGCCGGCGAGGCGAGATCGCTCGGCGAGGCGTTGCCTCCGGCGTGGGCTGCCATCATCCTTATCCTCGTGATCGCCACGGCGGTTGTCGCCCTCCTGAAAACGCCAAGCCCGCTACGCCTTGCCATCGCCTTTTCGACGATCGCGGCATTGGCGCTCGGTATCGGTGCTGCAGCCGGCCACCTGACGCCGCCTGAAAATACCTACGCCCGCGTTTCGCCAGCATCAGGGTTCTGGATTCTTTTGTTTGCGCTCGGTCTTCTAGCGGCCGACGCATTGACCCGGATGCGTCCATCCCCGCTGGTGCGAGTGCTGTTCCTTGCCGCCGTCCTTGGTTTTATTGCCGCGCTCCTGTGGTCCGGCACCTGGGACGGTCTGTCGCTTCTGAAAGAATATGCCAGCCGCGCCGACACCTTCTGGGCCGAGGCAGGCAAGCATGTGATGCTCGCCTTGGGTTCGCTTGCCGCCGCCACCATTGTCGGCATTCCGCTCGGCGTTCTCTGCCATCGTGTCACGCGCCTGCGCGATGGCCTTTTGGGTGTCCTGAATGCGATCCAGACGATCCCGTCGATTGCACTTTTCGGCATTCTGATAGCGCCGCTTGGCTGGATTGCGATCCATGTTCCGGGTGCTGCCGCCATCGGCATCCGTGGGATCGGGGCGGCACCGGCATTCGTTGCCCTTTTCCTCTATTCGCTGCTGCCTGTCGTCGCCAATACAGTGGTGGGGCTTGCCGGCGTGCCGCGAGAAGCCAACGACGCGGCACGCGGCATCGGCATGACCGACTTCCAACGCCTTGCCGGTATCGAGTTTCCGCTGGCTTTTCCGGTCGTTCTCACCGGCATTCGCATCGTGCTCGTTCAGAACATCGGGTTGGCGACGATCGCGGCGCTGATCGGCGGCGGCGGTTTCGGCGTCTTCGTCTTCCAGGGGGTGGGGCAGACGGCGATGGATCTGGTGCTGCTCGGGGCAGTGCCGACCGTTATCCTTGCCTTCACGGCCGCAATCGTCCTCGACGCCGTGATCGAGGCGGCTACTCCGAACCGCAACCAGGTGCAAAGCGCATGATCGAGATCGAAGGCATTACCAAGCGCTATGGCGAAACCACTGTCGTCAGGGATGTCCGCCTGACGATCGCGCCGCGCACGGTTACCGTTATCGTCGGCACGTCCGGTTCCGGCAAGACGACGCTGCTTAGGATGATCAATCGTCTGGTCGAACCGACATCGGGCACGATCAGGCTCGATGGCGAGGATAACCGCTCGTTGCCGGGCTACGAGCTGCGTCGCCGGATCGGCTATGCGATCCAGGGGCACGGGTTGTTTCCACATCGCACGGTCGCTCAGAACATCGCCAGCGTGCCGACGCTGCTCGGCTGGGATCGCGCCCGCATAGACGCGAAGGTCGCCGAGCTGCTGACGCTTTTTCAGCTCGACCCCGCGGCGTTCGGCCCGCGCTATCCGCACGAACTCTCCGGCGGCCAGCAGCAGCGCGTCGGCGTTGCCCGCGCGCTTGCGGCAGAGCCGAAGGTGCTGCTGATGGACGAGCCCTTCGGCGCGCTCGACCCGATCATTCGCGCCAAGGCCCAGGACGACCTGCTGGCGATCCAGAAACATTTCGAAACGACTGTTGTCCTCGTCACGCACGACATGGAGGAGGCTTTCCATCTGGCCGACCGGATTGCGGTCATGGACAAGGGCGAGGTGGTGCAATACGCAACGCCGGCCGAAATGCTCGTCAAACCGGCGACCGCTTTCGTCGAGAGCCTGATCGGGGCCGGTGAGCGCCCGTTTCGCCTGCTGGCGATCGAGCCGGTGTCATCAGCCGTTGAACCGGGTACCGCTGAGGGAGAGGCGATCTCAAGCGCTGCCAGTCAACGCGAGGCCCTGTCGACGCTTCTCTGGTCCGGCCGCAAGGCTCTTCCCGTCGTCGGCCCCGATGGTGTCCTCATCGGCAAGGTCAGTCTTGAAAGCTTGGCGCAGCGTGCCGCGGGGCCATCGTGATGCTGCGTCTTCCCAACCTGTTCCGGCTGCTTGCTCTAGCCCTTCTGATCGCGTTTCTGGTCCAGCCGCAGTGGTTCGAGCCGCTGTTGCGACCGCTTGTGCAGGAGAATGCGCCGGCCATCTATAACCAGGGCAGCCTGCTGCAACTGACGTTTCTGCATCTGCGCACTGTCGCGATTGCAACGGCTGGCGCGACGGTGGTCGCGCTGGCTCTGGCGATCCTGGTGACACGCACTTCCGGAGCAGAATTCCTGCCGCTTTCGCGCAGCCTTGTGAACATCGGCCAGACGTTTCCGCCGGTTGCGGTGCTGGCGCTCGCCGTGCCGATCTTCGGCTTCGGCGAGAAGCCGACGCTGATTGCGCTCTTCCTCTACGGCCTGCTGCCGATCTTCGAGAATGCTCTGACTGGGCTTACGACCTTGCCGCCTTCGATCATGGAGGCGGCGCGGGGCACCGGCATGACCGGGCGCCAGCGGCTGATGAAAATCGAACTGCCGCTGGCGATGCCGGTCATCCTCGCCGGCATCCGGCTCTCCGTGGTGATCAGTCTGGCGACGGCGACGATCGGCTCGACGGTCGCGGCAAGGACGCTCGGCGAGGTGATCATCGCCGGCCTCCAGTCGAACAATCTCGCCTTCGTCGTACAAGGCGGCCTCATCGTCGCGGTGCTCGCGGTGTTGATCCACGACGCCTTGCAGGCAGCCGAACGAAGCATCAGTTCTCGAATGGGACGGTAGTTTCGTCAACAATTCGTTCTGGCGCGATGGAGATGCACTGCGCGGCGAGCCCCATTGGTCTGGACCGCTTTCCCTCTGTTGTGGCGTGAAGGGGTTGCCTCTCTTATTGGTTGTAGAGGCTATTCCCGCATTTCCGGTATTTTCCGGGTTTATGAAAATGAATTTCACAATTTTACAAAATACGCGGATTTAGGTTGACGACCTGAAAAAACTGTCCCAGTCTGCGAAAATAAATTACGCCATAAGGCAAGGGAACAGTGCGCGCATGAAAGTCGGGATAATCGGACTCGGATTCCGTCTGGGATATCTGGGCTACGTTTTCAAAGCCATGGATGAGAACTTCGAGATCGCGGGATACGTCGATCCGAATCCGGCCGGACTGCCGGGCCTGACCGAAAAAGGCATCTCCGCCGGCACGGCCTATGCGACGCCTGAAGAGCTGATCGCCAATGAAAAGCTCGACCTGCTGATGATCGGTTCGCCCAACCACATGCATCTCGATCATATCCGGATCGGGCTCGAGGCCGGCCTCAAAGTCTTCAGCGAAAAGCCGATCGTGACGACGGTCCAGGAAAGCCTGGAGCTTGCGCAGTTGATGGCGAAATTCGGTCACGAGCGGCTGATGGTCGGCCTCGTGCTGCGCTACGCGCCGATGTATCGCGACCTGCGTGCGGCCCTTGCCGAAGGAAAGCTCGGCCAGGTCGTCTCGATCGAGGCATCCGAACATATCGAACCCTATCACGGCGCCTTCTTCATGCGCGACTGGCGCCGCTACGAGCGCTATTCCGGCAGCTTCATGCTGGAAAAATGCTGCCACGACCTCGACCTTTACAACGGCGTCGTCGGTGCGCGTCCGGAACGTGTCGCCAGCTTCGGCGGCCGCAAGAGCTTCATTCCCGCAAACGACCCCGCACGCGAGGGCATCAACGATCTCGAGCTTTTCCATCGCAAGCCGAGCGGCTGGATGGGATCCGACAAGGTGTTCGACAGCGACGGCGACATCATCGACTATCAGGTCGCCATCGTCGAATATGCCAATGGCGTCGGCATGAACTTCCACACCAATCTCAATGTGCCGGACCAGTTCCGACGCTTCTGCATCATGGGATCGCGGGGCATGGCCGAGGGGGATTTTATCCGCGGCTATTTTGACGTGCACGAGATGCTGAGCGGCAAGAAGGTGGTCGAGAACAAGTACGCGGCCACCGAGCTGTCGCAGCACTACGGCGCCGATGAGCAGATGGCGACCGACATCATCGGCCATGTGCGTGACGGCCGGCCGCTGCCGGTCTCGACGATCGATGCGCTCGAAGCCGGTATCCTCGCCTTGTCGATGGACGAGGCCCGGCGCAAGCGGACCGTGATCGATCTCAGGCCGATCTGGGATCGGTTCGACGAAGCCTTGCACTCGCGCGCGGCTTGAGGGGAGAAGCGGGATGAGTGTTCAACGCAGCACGATCATCTTCGCCTGGATCCTGCTCCTACCAGCCGTGCTCTACGTCACGGTCATCGTCGCCTATCCCCTTGTCGACACCTTCATCCTGTCGTTCACCGACGCGTCGCTGAAGAAGACGACGAAATGGGTCGGCTGGGCCAACTATGACAAGATCTTCAACGAGACCTTCGCCGAGGTCATCTTCCGCACCTTCATTTGGACCTTCTTCTCGGTCTCGATCAAAATGATCATCGGTGTCTTCGGCGCGACCATGCTGAACGCAGCCGTGCCCGGCCGCGCGCTTTTCCGGCTGCTCACCATGCCGCCGTGGATCGTCCCGATGGCCATCGGCATCTTCATGTGGGGCTGGATGTACAACGGCCAGTTCGGCATGATTTCCGGCGTGCTGCAGAACTGGGGTCTCATCGACGGACCGATCGCTTTCCTCGCACGCGGCGAGACGGCCTTCTGGGCGACAATCGTTACCGACGTGTGGATCGGCGTGCCGCTGGTCACGCTCTACATGCTGGCTGCGATGCAGGCGATCCCGCAGGATCTGTATGAGGCGGCCTGGACGGATGGAGCAGGGCGCTTCTATCGATTCCGGCGCATCACGCTGCCGCTGCTGGTGCCGTCGCTGATCACGATGTCGATGTTGTCGCTGATCGCGACCTTTAACTCCTTCGATATCATCTGGATCCTCACGCAGGGTGGTCCGAACGGCGAAACTACCACGATGATCATCGATACCTACCGCACCGCCATAGGGTCGAAGAAATACGGCGAGGGTGCTGCACGCGCGGTGCTGATCTGCATCTTCCTGTCGATCTTCTGCTTTGCCTATTTCCGGGTCACCAGCCGCCTGTCCTCGGGAGAACAGAAATGAGCCAGCCTGCCTTGATCAACCGATATCGCTGGTACGAACTCGTCGCCATCTATGCCGGGATCTTTGTTTTCCTGGCCTTCATTCTGGCGCCATTCGTCGAGGGGTTCCTCGTTTCGCTGAAGCCGCTGGGTCTGCTCTTTTCCTCCCCCTACAAGTTCTGGCCGGAAAACGGATCATTCGCCGCCTATCGGACCATGTGGGACAGCGTGCCCGGTTTCGCTCGGTACATCTTCAATTCCTTCTTCATCTCCACCATCGTCACAGCCATCGTGCTGATACTGGTCATTCCGGCGGCCTATGCCTTTGCCCGCTTCAAATTCCGCGGCAGCGGCGCGCTGCTCGGCGCCTTTCTCGCAGTCAACATGTTCTCCGGCGCCGTGCTGCTCATTCCGCTTTTCCGGCTGATGCGCAGCTTCGGCGTGCTCAACACCTATCTCGCCATGATCATGCCGGGTGTCGCCTTCCTTATCCCGTCGGCGATCTGGCTGTTGCGCACTTACATGATGCGCATTCCGCGTGAGCTCGACGAGGCCGCTTTCGTCGATGGCGCGAGCCATTTCTATACGCTGCGCCGCGTGATCCTGCCGATCGCCATGCCGGGCATCACCGTGGTGGCGATCACCACCTTCATCGGCGCCTATGCCCAGCAGTTCATTTATGCCCTGACCTTCAACTCCAAGAGCGAATACATGCCGCTACCGGTCGGGCTCTTCGCCTATTTCGGTCGCCAAGAGGTGATCTGGAACGAGCTCATGGCGGCGAGTTTCGTCGGCATCGCGCCGGCGGTCGTCGTGATCTTCCTCCTACAACGGTATCTCGTCAGCGGGCTGACCGCAGGCGCGGTGAAACAATAAGACCAACCAACCACCAGAGAACGGGAGCTTGCAACGTGTCAATTCAATTCAAGACAGGGGTACTCGCGCTCGCCCTGCTCGGTTCGACCGCGCTTGGCGCAGTCACCGCCCAGGCGGCCGACCAGGAGATCAGCTGGATCTACTGCGGCGACACCATGGATGCGGTTCACGCCAAATACATCAAGCAGTGGGAAGAAAAGAATCCAGGCTGGAAAGTCACGCCGGAAGTTGTCGGCTGGGCCCAGTGCCAGGATAAGGCAACGACGCTTGCCGCTGCCGGCACGCCGGTCGCCATGGCCTATGTCGGCTCGCGCACGCTGAAGGAGTTCGCCCAGAATGATCTCATCGTTCCCGTGCCGATGACGGACGAGGAAAAGAAGAGCTATTACCCCAACATCGTCGACACGGTGACCTTCGACGACAACCAGTGGGGCGTTCCGATCGCGTTCTCGACCAAGGCGCTCTATTGGAACAAGGACCTGTTCAAGCAGGCCGGCCTTGATCCTGAGAAGCCGCCGAAGACCTGGGCCGAAGAGATCGAGTTCGCCAAGGCGATCAAGGAAAAGACGGGTATCGCCGGTTACGGCCTTCCGGCCAAGACCTTCGACAACACGATGCACCAGTTCATGCACTGGGTGTACACCAACAACGGCAAGGTGATCGATGGCGACAAGATCGTCATCGACAGCCCGGAGGTTCTCGCCGCGCTCCAGGCCTACAAGGACATCACTCCCTATTCCGTCGAAGGGGCGACCGCCTACGAACAGAACGAGGTTCGCGCGATCTTCCTCGACGGCAAGGTCGGCATGATCCAGGGCGGGTCTGGTGCCGCCGTGCGCCTGAAGGACACCAAGGTCAACTGGGGCGTTGCGCCGCTGCCGCTCGGCCCATCGGCCAAGGGCGAGGGGACGCTGCTGATTACCGACAGCCTGGCGATCTTCAAGGGCTCCGGTGTCGAAGAGAAGGCGACCGAATTCGCCAAATTCATCACCTCGCCCGGTCCGCAAGGTGAGTATGAGTTGCAAGGCGCGGCCGGCCTGACGCCGTTGCGTCCGTCGCCGATGGTTGACGAATTCGTCAAGAAGGACCCCTATTGGCAGCCGTTCATCGACGGCATCGCGTTCGGTGGTCCGGAGCCGCTCTTTACCGACTACAAGGGCTTCCAGAACGTCATCATCGCAATGGTCCAGTCGGTGGTGACCGGCAAGGCCGAACCGGCCGACGCCTTGAAGAAGGCGGCCGCCGACCTCGAAGAGTACAAGTAAAATCACCGGGCCGCGGATCTTTGGTCCGCGGCCCAGGCCAATCCGCTTACGAACGTGCCGCTTCTCGCCGGTGGCCGGAGACAGTTTCTTGGGACAGCTCAATCTCAATACGGTTCAGAAATTCTACGGGACATTCGAGGTGCTGAAAGGTATCCAGCTCGAAGTCAGGAACGGTGAGTTCGTCGTTTTCGTCGGACCCTCCGGCTGCGGCAAGTCGACATTGCTCAGGATGATAGCCGGTCTCGATGAGACCAGCTCGGGGGACATCGTGATCGATGGCAAACGCGTCAACGACCTGCCGCCGGTCAAGCGCGGGATCGCGATGGTGTTCCAATCCTATGCGCTCTACCCGCACATGTCTGTCTTCGAGAACATTGCCTTTCCGCTTCGCGTGGAAAACATGCCGGAAGAGAAACTGAAGGCCAAGGTGGAGCATGCAGCGCGCATTCTCCATCTGGACCAGCGGCTACAGCAAAAACCGGGAATGCTCTCCGGCGGCCAGCGCCAACGGGTGGCCATCGGCCGGGCGATCGTGCGCGAACCGAAGATCTTTCTGTTCGACGAGCCGCTCTCTAACCTCGATGCGGCGCTGCGCGCCGACATGCGCATTGAATTGGCGAAGCTGCATCGGCAATTGCGGGCCACGATGATCTACGTCACGCACGACCAGGTCGAAGCGATGACGATGGCGGACCGGATCGTCGTGCTCAATGCCGGTGAAATCGCCCAGACAGGCGCGCCGCTCGAGCTCTACCATAAGCCAGCCAACATTTTCGTCGCCGGTTTCATCGGCAACCCGAAGATGAACTTCCTGCCGGTCACCTGCAAAGGCGTCAGCGATGCCGGCGTAGAGGTCGATTACAAGGGGAAGACGGTTGTCGTCCCGGTCAGGCCGCACGATGGCCTGGTTGGGCGGACATTGACGCTGGGCGTCCGGCCCGAGCACATTTTGCTCGGCGCCGGAGACCTGTTGCTGACAGTCACGCCAACGGTGATCGAGCGCCTGGGCGCCCATACCGTTGCCTATGCCGCCATCAGCGGTGAAGGGGAGAACTATTGCGCGATGCTGCCGGGCACGGTGGCAATCCGCCCGGAGGAACAGGTGTTGACCGGCATACGTGCCGCCGACTGCCATCTGTTCGACGAGGCGGGCATCGCGCTCGAGCGGCGTGTCGAACTCACCGATATCGACATGGGCTTGCTCGACCCGGCGGGGGCCTGAGCGGAGCGTAGCTAGACTAAGACAAGAACGGCCGCTGTCCATGACCAGGACAGCGGCCGTTTTCGTTATTGGTGATGAGAATAGGCCAGATCAGAAGGCCGATCTGCTGACTATCCGCCTCGATCGCGGCCGCCGCATAAACTGCCTTGGTTCACGCCGCTCCCTTTTCGAGACCATGCGGATCGGCGACCTTCGGCCAGATATTCCTGGGTGCGCGCAGATAGGCGGTCTTGGCGGGGTTGTTCGGGTAGGGGGTGCCGGCCGAGCAATATAGGATCTGCGCGGCGATCTTGGAGAACGAGGCGTAGAAGTGGTTGGTCGATTTGATGACCAGAATGCTCTTTGACTGCGGGTCGAGGCCCATCACCGAGAAGAGGCTCGGATCGAAGCTTTGCGCCCGCGTCGAATTCAGGATGATATCGATGCCGCGATAGGAAATGAGGGCTGCATCGCCGAAGGGGGCAAAACTCTCGCCGAACCGCATCTCGGCGTCGCGGACCAGCTTGACCACCTTGACGATGCCATCGACAGGATTGCCGGTTCCCGGAGCCGACTTGGCGCCGAAGCGCAACGGGATTTCGGCGCCTTCGCCGGCGGCCATGCAGATCTGCACGGCCATCGGATCCCAGATCGTTCCGACGGCGGCATTGGTGACACCCTGTGCCAGCAGTTCCTCGAGCAGCACCGTCGCGTCGCCCGCGGTTCCGCCGCCCGGGTTGTCCCAGACATCGGCGATGACGACCGGGCCTTCGGTCGCAGCCTTCGCCTCGGCGACAGCTTGCTTCTCGTCGATCTGCGGCATGATGAAGGTTCCGCGTTTCGAAAAGAGTTCGAGCCCGAGTTCCCGTGCGAGCGCCTCGCCTTTCTCCGGTTTGCCGTTGGTCACGGCGAGCACCTTCGTGCCCATTTCCGGAACATCGCCCGCCATGAAGCCGTGCACCATCGAAAGCGACAGGACATCGGCGTCCTCCGCTTCGATACGCATCAGCTTGTCGACGAAGGAGCGCATTGGCTCGCGCGAAGTTGGGTAGACGTCGATCATGCGGCAGTCGAACACTGACATCACAGGCGTCACGCGACCTTCCAGCGTGTCGATGGCGATCCGCCAGAGATCCTCGGCACGATCGACGAAGTCGGTGTGCGGGAACTCCTTGAAGTAGACGAAGAAGTCTGACGCCGAAACGCGCTTCTGGGTCAAGTGGCTGTGCGGGTCCAACTCGGCGCAGACGAGAACATCAGGGCCAACGATCTCGCGAATGCGAGAAAGAAGATCGCCCTCGGTGTCCTCGTAGCCGGCAGCGACCATCGCGCCGTGCAGTCCCATGACGACGGCATTGACCGGAAGCGCGGCGCGCAACTGGTCGAGGATTTCATCGCGCAGGCTCTCATAGGTCTGGCGGTTGACGAGGCCGGCAGGATCCGCCCAGGTGGCGGTGCCTTCGATCAGCGTCCAGCCTTTTTCCGCCGCAATGCGGCGGCCGACCGTGATCGGCGCCGTACAGAGCGTCGGCGTCTCAGGATGCTCGCCCGGCGGCGCGTAGAGCGACGCCTCGAAGGCGCGGCGATCTATGCAGATGGGCGAGAAGGTATTGGTTTCCGTTGCGAGCGCTGCTGTGAAGATCCGCAATGCCGTTGCCTTTTTGCTTTTTAGGCCGGTCCCATCGGGTTCGGCAGGTAGCCGGTGAAACCGGAGATCTTCCAGCGTCCCTCGTGCAGGCGGCAATAATAGACCGTCTGCCATTTCATCACGTCGAAGCTGCCGTCCGATTTCTTCAACCCGCCGTCGAACTTCTTGCGCGCAAGCGCGAAGTCGCCGTTGACCTCGATGTCCTCAAGCGTCGTCGTCGTGAAGATCGCCGTGCGTGTGTCTTCCGCGAAGGAGAGGCCCGCGAAATCTTTCGCCTGGCGCAGCCACTCATCGCGATAGGCCGAAAGCGAGGGAAAGGTGAGGCGCCAATTGTCGGGATTGGTCTCGCGACGTCCATCGATGCCGATGAAGCCGTCTTGGACAAAGTCACCTGCCACCATCGACCAGTCGGCCGAAAGAAAAGCGTCGATATCGCGCGGCACAAGCATCTCCCAGATGCTATGGCGCGCGATGTCGGAAGAGGGGAACGGATTGAGGAAGGGATCCCGCATGTTTTCGCCCTGGATTGAAATTCTTTTCATGAATGGTGTTTTTCTCTGGTCAAATTCAGCTTTCTATGGTCACTTGTCAACGATCAAAGAAAATAATTTGCACGAAGGCACACATGACCATCAAACGGTATGGCACTGAACAAGTCGGTGCGGGCGGTAAGCCATTACCCTTTGCGCGCGCGGTGGAAGCGGACGGCTGGCTGCATGTTTCCGGTCAGGTCGCCATGGAAAAAGGCGAGATCATCGAGGGCGGTATCATCCCTCAGACGCACAAGGCGATCGCCAATCTTCTGGCCATTCTGGACGAGGCCGGATACGGTACCGAGCACGTGGTGCGTTGCGGCGTTTGGCTCGACGATCCGCGTGATTTCTGGACTTTCAACAAGATCTATCAGGAGTATTTCGGTGCGCATCCACCGGCGAGGGCCTGCGTCCAGTCGGCGATGATGGTTGATTGCAAGGTCGAGATCGACTGCATCGCCTACAAGCCGAAGGAAGGCTGATAGACCCCAAGGACTTCGGCAGCCGATGGATATTTTCGCGACACTTCAGGAAGAAAAGGGCCGGCTCTCGCAATCCGAGAACCGTATCGCCGATATTCTCCTGAACGATTTCGAGTTCGCGGTGAACGCATCGATCATCGAGCTGGCCGGCAAGGCCGATGTCTCTCCTCCCACGGTCACGCGCTTCTGTCGGCGGCTCGGTTGCGATAGCTTCTCCGATTTCAAGGTGCAATTGGCGCGCACGGCCTATATCGGCATGCGTTACCTGAAGCCGGAGCCGAAGAGCCGTGAGACCGGCGACGTCGCCCAGGACATCATCACCAAGGCGCAAAACGCGCTTTTCCTCCTGCATCGTTCGCTGGATCTCGCGGCAATCGAACAGGCGGTCGAGCGCATTGCGACGGCCGAAATGATCTATGCCTTCGGTTCGGGCGGCAATTCCTCGATGATAGCCAGCGAGTTGCAGAACCGGCTCTTTCGCTACGGCCTGCGTGTTACCGCCAGTTCCGACCACAGCATGCAACTGATGATGGCGGCCGCCGCTCGCCCAAGCGACGTTCTGATCGGCTCATCCTTCTCGGGCCGGAACGCCGAACTCGTGCGCGCCTTCACGCTGGCGCGCGAGCTCAAGGTGCCGACGATTGCGCTGACCCAGAGCAACAGCCCGGTCGCGGCCGCGGCGACGATCACGGTTCCTGTCGACCTGCCAGAAGGCAACAACATCTATCGTCCGACCTCCACCCGCATCGCCTATCTGGCGCTGCTCGATATCCTCTCAAGTCTCGTTGCCTACCGGGTTCAGCCGCAGGCGACGGTCACACTTCGGCGCATCAAGCAGCAGCTGGTGACGCACCGCGACGGTGATGACCGCCAGTTGCTGGGAGACTGACGTGCCGCGAAAGGTTTCCGCATGATGCAGTCCGTCGCCATCGTCACCGGTGCAGCCGGCGATATCGGCCGCGCAATCGCCAGACGTCTTGGGGAAGACCATGACGTCGTCCTGCTTGCCGACATCGACAGCCGTGCTGCCGAGAAGGCTGCGCGCGAGATCGGCGACGGCAAGCGCTTCGTTCCGGTCGCCTGTGACGTGACGGATGCGACAAGCGTCGGAAACTTGGCCGCGACGGCCGGCGAGCACGGTACGGTGCGCACGCTCGTCAACAATGCCGGCGCCGCACGCGCCGTCAGCCTGCACGATACGACGCCGGATATCTGGCGCATGGACAATGCGCTGAACCTCGAAGCGGCCTTCCTGTGCTTTCGCGCGGTGGAAGACATGCTGAAGGAAAGCCGCGGCTCGGTGATCAATATCGCCTCCGTCAACGGCATGAATGTCTTCGGTCATCCAGCCTACAGCGTCGCCAAGGCCGGCCTGCTGCACCTGACACGCCTGATCGCCGTGGAGTACGGCAAGTTCGGCATTCGCTCCAACGCCGTTGCGCCGGGCACCGTGCGAACGCAGGCATGGGAAGCGCGTGCCGCCGCCAATCCTGACGTCTTCGAGGAAGCGCGCCGCTGGTATCCCTTACAGCGCATCGTCAATCCTGACGATGTTGCCAACGCCGTACATTTCCTCGCAGGGCCGCTCGCCGCTGCGATCTCGGGCGTGTGCCTGCCTGTTGATTGCGGTCTGACCGCCGGCCAGGCTGAACTGGCGCGAACCTTCTCACAATCTAGCCACTACTGACCGAAAGACTTCTGGGAGGAAGATCATGGCGCCCGTTTCCTATCGTCTCGAAGCGTCCTGGCAGCCTGACGGCGGCGCATTTGGCCGGTTCACCTTCACGCTGTTCAATTTCTCAGCCACACCGCTCACGGGCTTCCGCCTGGTGTACACGTCGCTCACGCGCGTAATCGTGCCGGAGGCCTGCGACAACGCCACTTTCCTGCGCCGCAACGCCAATTTTCATGAATTCGCACCACCCGCCGGGCTGACGCTTGGCCCCGGCGAAAGCTGGACGTTCACGGTGAGCGGCCTGCATCGACAGGCGAAGCACTGCACTGATGGTGCCAAGTCAGCCTATCTGACGTTTTCGAGCGGCGAGCATGTGCCGGTCGCCGTCTCCGATCTGCTCCTGGAAAATGCCATGAGCGAGCCTCCGCCAGCACAACTGCCCGAAGGCAAGCTCGACCTGTCGTTTTCGATGCAGCCATGGCCGGCGCAAATCGACGCCTGGGCAGGCGACAGCTTTCCCGTCGTGCTTTACCCCGCGCCGATGACGGCGCCCGACGACGTGGCAGCGGTCGCGAGCGTGCTTGGGCTTTTTCATCGTCTGTTTTCGGCGGGGCATGCGCCATTCAGCCTGGTTGCCTCCAGTCAAGGGCGGGCAATTGTCTTCTCGAAGAATGCGACGCTTGCTGCCGAGGCCTACGAATTGGCCTTCTCGACCAAGGAGATCCGCCTTGCCTATGGTGGTGCTGCCGGCCGGCAATACGCGCTGACGACCTTGGCGCAGCTGCTGAACGGCGCGCGCACGCATCCGGAAAAATTCCGTTTTCCGGCGCAGGGCACGATCTCCGATGCGCCGCGTTACGGCTGGCGCGGTTGTCATCTCGACGTATCCAGGCAATTCTACCCGACATCGGACATTTCCCGCCTCATCGATATTCTCGCCTGGTTCAAGCTCAACATCTTCCACTGGCATCTGACGGATGACGAGGCCTGGCGGCTTGAAATCAAGGCGTTTCCAACGTTAACGACGATCGGCGTGCTGCGCGGGCCGGACGAACCGTTGTTGCCGCAACTCGGCAACGGTGCGGAACCCGCCGGCGGGTTCTACAGCCAAGAGGATGTGAAAGCCCTGGTGGCCCAGGCGACGGCGCTTCACGTCGAGATCGTTCCGGAGATCGACATTCCCGGCCATAGCACCGCCACGCTTGTCGCCCTGCCTGACCTGACCGATGGCCAAGAAGCGCCGGAAAGCTATCATTCCGTTCAGGGCTACCCGAACAATGCGCTCAATCCGGCGATCGCCTTTACCTATGACTTCCTCGAGAAAGTGCTCGACGAAATGGTCGAGTTGTTCCCGAGTCAGTACATCCATATCGGCGGCGACGAGGTTGCCAACGGTTCCTGGCTTGCCTCGCCGCTGGCGAAGAAGCTGATGGAGAAAGAGGGTCTTTCCGGCACCTTTGCGTTGCAATCCTTCTTCCTGAAGAAGGTCAAGCAGATGCTGACCGTCCGCGGCCGCAAGCTTGCCGGGTGGAACGAGGTCGCCCATGGCGGCGGCGTCGAGACCGAAGGCACGTTGCTGATGGCGTGGGAGCGGCCGGAGGTCGGCATCGAGCTTGCGCGGGAAGGCTATGACGTGGTGATGACGCCCGGTCAGGCCTATTATCTCGACATGGCGCAGGCCGACGCCTGGCAGGAACCGGGCGCCAGCTGGGCCGGGACGGCAACGTCGGCCCATACCTATGGCTACGAGGCCGAAGGCGAATTTCCGGATGAGCTGAAAGCGCGCATGAAGGGCGTTCAGGCCTGCATCTGGTCGGAGCATTTCCTGTCGCGCGGCTACTTCAATCGGCTCGTCTTCCCCAGGCTGTGCGCCATCGCCGAAGCCGCATGGACCCCGAAATCCGCCAAGGACTGGCAGCGCTTTGCTGCGATCGCTCCCTTGAGCCCGAAACTGTGACAGGAGCTTCCATGCGCATTGCAGTCGGCGGTATCCATACGGAGTGCAGCACCTATTCGCCGGTGCTGATGGCGGTCGAGGATTTTCGGGTGCTGCGCGGGGCGGATCTGCTCCAGGCGGAGTATTTCGATTTTCTCGACGCTGAAGGCATCGAGCATCTGCCGCTCCTGCACGCGCGCGCCGTGCCCGGTGGGCCGGTGTCCCGACCGACCTACGACGCCTTCAAGGCGGAGTTTCTCGACCGGCTGCAACAGGCCCTGCCGATCAACGGGCTCTATCTCGCCATGCATGGGGCGATCAAGGTCGACGGCATGGAGGATGCTGAGGGGGACTGGATCTCTGCCGCGAGATCTGTCGTCGGGCCGGACTGCCCGATCGCCACCAGCTACGATCTGCACGGCAATGTCAGCCAGCGTATCATCGACCAGATCGACATCTTCGCGGGCTATCGGACCGCGCCGCACATCGACACGCGTGAAACGATGATCCGCGCCTGGGCGATGCTCATTGAGGCGCTACGCAGCGGGACGCGCCCGGGTGTTGCGTGGGCAAAGATCCCCGTGTTGCTGCCGGGGGAATGCACCTCTACCGAGGACGAGCCGGCCAGGGGCCTCTACCGGCAACTGCCCGACATCGACGCGCGGCCGGGTGTGCTCGATGCCAACCTGATGGTCGGCTATGTCTGGGCCGACGAGCCGCGTGCAACGGCTTGTGCCGTGATTACCGCGACCGATCGGGCCGCGGCAGAGCAGGCAGCCGTCGACATTGCGGCGGCATACTGGGCGGAACGTCGCAATTTCCGTTTCGGTCCTGTGACGGGCCCGCTCGACGCCATGCTCGATGTCGCCGAAAAGGCGACGACAACCCCCATCATCCTTGCCGATTCCGGCGACAACCCGACCGGCGGCGGTGTCGGCGATAGGGCGGATGTGTTGAAGGCTCTGCTTGCGCGGGGGTGGCGCGGCGCACTCATCGCCGGTATCGCCGATCGTCCTGCCGTGGAAGCCTGCTTTGCTGCCGGCGTCGGCGAAAACCTGATGCTGAAGATCGGCGGCAGCCTCGATCCGGCAAGTCCCGTCGCGGAGATGCTGGTGGAAGTCGTACGGCTCGATGATCCTGGTCCTGCAAAGGAGCGCCAGGCGGTTGTCCGCGTTGGGGCGATCGACGTCGTGCTTTCGGCGCGACGTCGACCCTATCACGATATCGCCGACTTCACCCGCCTCGGCCTCGACCCGAGCAATGTCCGGTTGCTCGTGGTCAAGTCAGGCTATCTCTCGCCGGAACTCGCGCCGATTGCCAACCCCAACCTGATGGCGTTGACCGATGGTGTCGTCAACCAGGACATCCCCCATCTGGCAAGCCTGCACCGCTCTCGTCCCGCATTTCCCTTCGATCAGGAATTCGACTTTATGCCCAAGGCGAATCTCTCGGCGCGCTGGTCGGAATCGGTGTAAGCAGCTTCCCGCAATGCAACCGCCGGTGCGACCCGCCGGCGCCAAGCTCCCCTTTTGAAATCGCCTCCTTCGTGGACGTGCATCATCATGACTTCCTCGCTTTTCAGCGCCATGCGCAACCCGTCGATTCGGGTCAGCATGCTGGCGATCTTTCTCTTCGGCTTCGCCGGGGCGGCAACCTCACCCTATCAATCCGTGGTCGGCATCAACGAACTGGGCCTGAGTGACGGGCTCTATTCACTGCTGATTCTGGCCGCCGCGACGGTGAACGTCATCGTCAGCGTTTCCATCGGCATCCTTGCCGATCGGATCGGCAATTATCGCGTGCTGATGTCGACCGCGATCCTGTTCGGCGTGGTCGGCTACGGCATTGTCTATGTCCTGCCCTATCAATCGAGCTTTCTCGTCAGCGTGCTTCTGTTCCTGCCAATCTATGGCGCAGTCTACACGTTGCTCTTTGCCAATGTGCGCAGCGTCGCGCGGCGCATGAGTGGGCAGGACGCCGGCGCTCTGACGACCGGCGCGCGCGCGGCGATTTCGCTTGCCTGGGTATTGGTGCCCGGGCTGGTGGGCTTTGCGCTTGCCGGTGGCGACAGCATGCTGCCCGCCTATCTGCTCGCCAGCCTCGGATGCTCGGCCAACCTGCTTCTGGTCTTCTTCTCCTTGCCGAACGAGCGCGGCGTCGATCCGGGCCTGGGCAAGCGCCTTTCCTATTGGACATCCTTCGGCGAGATCCTTGCGCCGCGCATCTTCGCGCGCGTGGTCGCGGTGGCAATGATCACCTCGACATTGCATATCAACGCGGCCGTCCTGCCGCTGATCATGACCAATGCCGTCGGTGGTAGCGTCACGGATATCGGCATCATCGCCGGCGTTGTCGCTTTTCTAGAGGTGGTCTTCATCTTCGTCTGGGCGCGCATCCAGGTGAGCCTGCTGCCGGCGAAGGCACTGGCGCTCGGGACGGTCATCTATATCGGCTACATGGTCCTGCTCGGACTGTCGTCGGCGCCGTGGCACATCTATGCGCTGACGCTGATCAGCGCCTTCGGCGCTGCCGCGCTGATCACGATCCCCATCACCTACCTGCAGGAATTGATTGCCGACCGGCCGGGGCTCGGAAGCTCGCTGATCTCGGTCAACATCTTCATGAGCGGCGGCCTTTGCGCGGCGCTCTTTGCACTCGGCACCCGCATCAGCGACTATTCGGGAACAGCACTTCTTGGAGGTCTTGGCGGATTGGCGGGCCTTGGGCTACTGCTCTTGCTCGAAGGCGGCAATCGGAAAGCGACCACCCCGTAAGAACAAGGGGTAGGGGCGCCAGACCGGCGCCCCTAAATCTTCGTCAGTTGCCGAGGATGCCCGGCAGGCGCAGGCCCTTGTCCTTGGCGCAGTCGAGCGCGATGTCGTAGCCGGCATCGGCGTGGCGCATGACGCCGGTGGCCGGGTCGTTCCAGAGTACACGCTCAAGTCGCTTGGCGGCATCATCAGTGCCATCGGCGCAGATGACGACGCCCGAATGCTGCGAGAAGCCCATGCCGACGCCGCCGCCATGGTGCAGCGACACCCAGGTGGCGCCGGACGCAGTGTTCAAGAGGGCGTTGAGCAGCGGCCAGTCGGAGACGGCGTCCGAGCCGTCCTTCATCGCTTCCGTTTCGCGGTTCGGCGAGGCGACCGAGCCGGAGTCGAGGTGATCGCGGCCGATGACAACAGGAGCCTTGAGCTCGCCGTTTCTGACCATTTCGTTGAAGGCGAGGCCGAGCCGATGGCGATCACCGAGACCGACCCAGCAGATGCGTGCTGGCAGTCCCTGGAACGAGATGCGCTCGCGCGCCATGTCGAGCCAATTGTGCAGGTGGGTGTTGCCGGGGGTCAGTTCCTTGACCTTGACATCGGTCTTGTAGATGTCTTCCGGATCGCCGGAGAGTGCGGCCCAACGGAACGGGCCGATGCCGCGGCAAAAGAGCGGGCGAATATAGGCCGGCACGAAGCCGGGGAAGGCGAAGGCGTTTTCGAGGCCCTCTTCCTTGGCGACCTGGCGGATGTTGTTGCCGTAGTCGAAGGTCGGGATGCCCATGTCCTGGAAGGCGATCATGGCTTCCACATGTTCACGCATCGAGGCGCGCGCAGCCTTTTCGACAGCCTTCGGGTCGCTCTCGCGCTTGGCCTTCCACTCGGCCATGGTCCAGCCCTTGGGCAGGTAGCCGTTGACCGGATCATGCGCGGAGGTCTGGTCGGTGACCATATCCGGGCGGATGCCGCGGCGAACCATTTCCGGCAGGATTTCGGCGGTGTTGCCGAGCAGGCCGACGGACTTGGCTTCGCCGTTTTTCGTCCAGCGGGCGATCATCTCCATCGCCTCGTCGAGCGTTTCCGCCTTTTCATCGACGTAGCGGGTGCGAAGGCGGAAGTCGATCGAGTCCGGGTTGCACTCGACGGCGAGGCAGGATGCACCGGCCATGACGGCTGCCAGCGGCTGTGCGCCGCCCATGCCGCCCAGACCACCTGTCAGCACCCACTTGCCTTTGAGGCTGCCACCGTAATGCTGGCGGCCGGCCTCGACGAAGGTTTCGTAGGTGCCCTGAACGATGCCCTGCGTGCCGATGTAGATCCACGAGCCGGCCGTCATCTGGCCGTACATCGCCAGACCCTTTTTATCCAGCTCGTTGAAGTGGTCCCAGGTTGCCCAATGCGGCACCAGGTTGGAGTTGGCGATCAGGACGCGCGGCGCATCCTTGTGGGTGCGGAAGACGCCGACCGGCTTGCCGGACTGGACGAGCAGGGTCTCGTCTTCGTTGAGGTCCTTCAGGGTTTCGACGATCTTGTCGAAGTCGGCCCACGTGCGGGCGGCGCGGCCGATACCGCCATAGACGACCAGCTCGTGCGGGTTTTCTGCCACGTTCGGGTCGAGGTTGTTCATCAGCATGCGCAGCGGCGCTTCGGTCATCCAGCTCTTGGCGTTGAGCGTGGTGCCCTGTGGGGCGCGCACGTCGCGAATATTGTGGCGCGGATTGTTCATGGTCATGCCTCGCTCCCTGTCAGCGTTTTAAGGTCGAATGCGGTATTCTCGATGCTTTGAAGAATGGCCCGAAGGGGCGCGCGAAGGCGTTCCTCCTTGCTGGCGTCGAGCACGAAAGGCGGCTCCTCGGTGGCAAGATGGGTCGATTGCGCCAGTTCCATCTGGATGGCGTGCACGCCGGTTTCCGGGCGCCCGTAATGCCGGGTCGTCCAGCCGCCCTTGAAGCGGCCGTTGAGAATGCTCGTGTAACCATCGGCCGAAGCGGCGATATCGACGGCGGCCTTCTCGATAGCAGGCGCGCAGGTGCGGCCCATGTCCGTGCCGATGTTCAGGTCCGGCAGCTTGCCGTCGAACAGGAACGGGATATGCGAGCGGATGGAATGGCAGTCGTAGACGATGGCGATGCCGTGGATGGCCTTGACCCGCTCGATCTCGGCCAGAAATGCGGCGTGATAAGGCGCATGGAATTGGCGCAGGCGCGATGCCGTGTCGGCCTCCGTCGGGGCCTCGCCATCCTTCCAGATCGGCAACCCGTCGAAATCGGTCTCCGGGATAAGCCCGGTGGTGTTCTGCCCGGGATAAAGGCTGACGTTTTCCGGGTCGCGGTTGGCGTCGATTACGTAGCGGTGGAAGGTGGCGCGCACGACGGTAACATCAGGCAACAGGCCTTCATAGAGCTTGTGAATGTGCCAATCGGTGTCTGCGAGCAGGCGACCGGTATCGTTGAGACGGTCCCATATTTCAGCCGGCACATCCGTGCCGGTGTGCGGAAAGCCGAGGATGACGGGCGAGGTGCCCTGGCGGACTTCGAAGACGCTCATCTCAAGCCTCCAGTTTTGGCAGAATGCCGGCAGAAATCGCGGCATTCAGGGTGCCGGATGCGATCAGCTCGCCGGCCGCCTGCAGATCGTCGGCGAGATAGCGGTCCTCTTCGATCGTCGGCGAAACTGCACGTAGGGCTGCGGCGGCTTTTTGAAGTTCGGGGCTCGTTGTCAACGGCGCACGGAATTCGACGCCCTGCACGGCGGTCAGCGCCTCGATGCCGATGATCGAAAACAGGTTGTCGGTCATCTGCAGCAGCCGGCGGGCGCCATGGCAGGCCATTGAAACATGGTCTTCCTGATTGGCCGATGTCGGCGTGGAGTCGACCGAGGCCGGGTGCGAAAGTTGCTTGTTTTCCGACATCAACGCCGCCGACGTCACCTCGGCGATCATCAGGCCGGAGTTGAGGCCAGGCTTCTTGGCGAGAAAGGCCGGCAGTCCGTAGGACAAGGCCGGGTCGACAAGAAGGGCAATGCGCCGCTGGGAGATCGCGCCGATCTCGCAAACCGCGAGCGCGATCTGGTCGGCGGCAAACGCTACCGGTTCTGCGTGGAAGTTGCCGCCGGAGACGACGGAATTGTCGGAAAGGACAAGCGGGTTGTCGGTAACGGCATTCGCTTCGATTTCGAGCACGCGCGCGACCGAGCGCAACAGGTCGAGGCAGGCGCCGTCCACCTGCGGCTGGCAGCGAATGCAATAGGGATCCTGCACCCGCTCGTCGCCCTCGATATGGCTTTCGCGAATGGCGGAACCTGAGAGAAGCGCGCGAAGGGCGGCGGCGGTGTCGATCTGGCCCTGATGGCCGCGAAGTGTGTGAATGTCCGGATGGAAGGGCGCAGACGAACCCATCGCTGCATCGGTCGACATTGCGCCGGTGATGAGCGCTGCCTGGGCGGCGCGGTGGGTGCGGAAGAGGCCGGCGAGCGCGAGTGCGGTCGACGTCTGAGTGCCGTTGATCAGCGCGAGGCCTTCCTTGGCGGCAAGCACCACCGGCGTCAGCCCGGCCTTGGCAAGGGCCTGTGCGCCGGACATGCGGGCGCCTTCGAAGAATGCCTCGCCGTGGCCCATCATGACGGCTGCCATGTGGGCAAGCGGTGCCAGGTCGCCGGACGCACCGACCGAGCCCTTTTCCGGAATGACCGGGATGACGCCCTTGTCGAGCATCGCCTCTATCAGCCGCACCAGTTCGAGCCTGACGCCGGAGGCGCCGCGACCGAGAGAAACGAGCTTCAGCGACAGGATCAGGCGGACGATGTTTTCGGCGAGCGGCTGGCCGACGCCGCAGCAATGCGACAGGATCAGGTTGCGCTGCAGGGTGGCGACGTCAGCGCTGTCGATCTTGATCGAAGCCAGTTTGCCGAAGCCGGTGTTGATGCCATAGACAGGCGCATTGCCGGCGACGATCTCGGCGATGCGCTTGGCCGCCTTCTCGATTCCTGCGTCGAACGACGGATGCAGGCGGGCAGGTTCGCCGCTCCAATAGATGGTCTCGAGATACTCAAGCGGAACCGAGCCTGGATGCAGAATGATGGTCATAGACCGGTCCTTTCGCCCTTAAAGATGCGCAGATGAAGTGGATTGAAGCCGATGCGGTAGACGAGCTCGGCCGGATCTTCGATGTTCCAGAGTGCGAGGTCGGCAGACTTGCCGACTGCGATCGTGCCGGTTTCGGCGAGAAGCCCGAGCGCACGTGCCGCCTCGCGGGTAACGCCGGCGAGGCATTCGGCAATCGTCAACCGGAAGAACGTCGCCGACATGTTCATGGTCAGTAGCAGCGAAGTCAGCGGCGAGGTGCCGGGATTGCAATCCGTTGCGATGGCGATGTGCGCTCCGGCAGCGCGCAGCGCGTCCACCGGCGGAAGCTGCTTTTCGCGCAGCGCGTAAAACGCGCCGGGCAACAGCACGGCTACCGTGCCCGATTTGGCGATTGCCTGCGCTCCATCAGCGTCGAGATATTCGAGATGGTCGGCGGACAACGCACCGTAGGAGGCGGCAAGCTTGGCGCCACCGAGGTTGGAAAGCTGTTCGGCATGCAGTTTGACCGGCAGGCCGAGCGCCTTGGCGCGACCGAAGACGCGGGCGATCTCTGCGGTCGAAAAGGCGATGCCTTCGCAGAAGCCATCGACGGCATCGACCAGGCCCTCGGCGTGGGCGACATCAAGACCCGGAAGCACCACCTCGGAAATGTAGTCGTCGTTGCGCCCCTTGTAGTCGGCGGGGGTCGCATGCGCTGCGAGATAGCTGGTGACGATGCGGACCGGACGTTTGTCGCCAAGCTTGCGCGCGGCGCGCAGCATGTTGAGTTCGGCGTCGATATTCAGGCCGTAGCCGGACTTGATCTCGACCGTCGAAACACCTTCGGCAATGAGCGTGTCGAGCCGTGGCAGAGCGCTTTCCACGAGCGCGTCGACTGAGAGTGCATTGGTTGCCTTGACCGAGGAGACGATACCGCCACCGGCGCGGGCGATTTCCTCATAGGACGCACCTTCGAGCCGCATCTGGAACTCGCGAGCGCGGTTGCCGCCGTGGACGAGGTGCGTATGGCAATCGATGAAGGCGGGCGTCATCACCCGGCCGTTGCAATTCGTTGCTTCAAGTGTGCGGGATAGATCGGCGGGAAGGTCGCTCTCGGCGCCGGCAAAGGCAATGTGTCCGTCGACGACAGCCACTGCGCCCTTTTCCACCATGCCGAGGCCGTCTTGATCGGGTCGCAACGTCGCAAGGCGAAGATTGCGCCAGATGCCGGACGCGTTTGCGTTGGTCGAAAATTGACTCATCAGCCGATCCCCTCTCGTTGGATATAATGTATATACATAATAATCGTCTCGACAAGAGGAAAATTGACTTGCTGAAGGAAAAGGGAAGGAGACGGCGCACGGAATTGCCGCCGGGCGATGGCATTCAAATGCAAAAGACCCCGGAGCGGTTGCTCCAGGGTCTTAAAAAACGGCGCCTGGGAAAACGCGACACTTAGGCCGGATGGGCGGCACTCATGCGCAATCGCTCGACGAGGTCGACGAAGTGACGCCCGGCACTCTCAAGGCGACCGCTGTTGTCGATGATCGTGACATCCGGTCCCGATGTGACGTCGGGCACCTGTCGCGAGAGCCGGCGCAACACGTCCTCTTCGCTTTCGCGTCCGCGCTCGGCAAGACGCTTGGCGAGCGCGGCGGGCTCGGCCGTGATGACCGCGACGGCGATGTTGCCGAAGGCGGCGCGGAACGCCGGCAGGGCGCTTCGGCTGCCGTTGACGATTGCCGTGGTGCCGTGTTCGACATTGCGGCGAACGTCTTCGGGAATGCCGTATTTCAGGCCGTGCGCGTCCCAGGACACAGCGAAGGCGCCTGCCTGCTCCATGTCGACGAATTCGGCGACTGAAACGCTTTCATGCACCTCGCCTCCGGCGTCCGACGGCCGCGTGATCACGCGGCGAACGAAGTGGACATCGGAGCAGTCGCAGAAGTGTCGGGCGGCAAAGCCCATGACGCTATCCTTGCCGGCCCCGCTCGGGCCGACGACGACGACAAGCGCGCCACGCCTAAGTTCGAGCTGGCTCATGCGACACGCCGACCTTCGCGCCAGACCGAACGCACCACTGGAATACCTTCCTGCCTGTGGACACGCGCGATGTCGGCGCGCAAGCCGACGGCAATCCGGCCACGATCATCGAGGCCGACGGTGCGGGCAGGGGTGGTGCTGACCATGGCGATCGCCTTCGGCAGGTCGATGGCTTCAAGCTCATCGGCGAGCACGAACGGCGCGTGGATCAGGCTGAAGGGCACATAATCGGACGAAAGCACGTCGAGCACGCCGCGGTCGGCAAGGTCACGGGCGGCGATATTGCCCGAATGCGACTTGCCGCGCACGATGTTGGGCGCGCCCATCAGCACACTAAGACCGGCGCGATGGGAGGCCTCCGCCGCTTCGAAGCTGGTCGGGAACTCGGCGAGCTTGATGCCGTAGCTGATAGATTCGTCGACATGGGCGATCGTGGCGTCGTCGTGGCTGGCGATGGTAATGCCGCGCTCAGCACAGGCCTTGGCGAGCGCATCGCGGTGCGGGCCGGCATACTTCGCCGAAAGCGCCTGCTGACGTTCAACGAATTTTCCGAATTCGGCGTCCGACAGGCCGCGCTTGGATTTGTAGTAGAGCGTGTACTGGTCCATCGTCTGGAACTGGCGCTGCCCCGGTGCGTGGTCCATCAGCGAGACGAGCTTGACCTGCGGATCGTTCTGGAAGTCCTCGTAGTGATCGAGCACGTCCGATGTCGAAACCTCGCAGCGCAGGTGGATCAGATGGTCGGCGCGCAGGCGGCCTTCCTGCTTGGCCTGGGCCAGCGCGTCCGCCATGCTGCGCATTTCGCCCTTCTGGAAACCGCCGTCTTCGTCCGAACCAAGGCGCAGGCAGTCGAATACGGTGGTGATGCCAGACGTGACGACCTGTGCGTCGTGTGCCTGGATCGCGGCGATCTTCAACCAGCGAACGCCGGGCCGCGGCGAGTAATGTGCCTCAAGGTGGTCGGTGTGCAGCTCGATGAGGCCAGGCAGAAGGTAGTCGCCTTCGAAGTCTTCACCAGTGTTGGTCGTGCCATGAGAGATATCGGCGATCTTGCCGTCGCGGATCAGCACCGAGCCGTCGAGGATACTGTCCTCGAGAACGATGCGGGCATTGGTCAGGACTTGTTCTTTGCTCATCTCATGCGATCTTTCGTTGTGTCGCGCCGCGGAGCGGCAGCAGGGAATGGACCAGGAACGGTGCGCCACGGTGCGGCTCGACGAAGAGCGCAACTGACGTGACGTGAAGCGGCTTGCCGATGTGATCAGCAAAGGTGCTCTCAAGCACGGTCCGCATTGGTTTCGCTGTCTCGCCGGGTACCGGCCCGGTCAGCGTCAGGTGAAACTGAAATTCTTCGAAAACATAGGGGTATCCCCACTTTCTCAAGTATTCCCTCTGCCGCTCCGGAAGCTTGTCCGGGTTGCGTCGCGCCATGTCCACGTCCGACAACGGCGCCCGAAACGGCTCGAAGGTTTGCACGGCCTGCGCCGCGAATTCCTGCAACGCCTCGCAGTGGTTCGCGGAAACCAGCGCGAAGAACGGGCCAAGCTGAAGGAGCGTGAGTTGAGGGATCTCGAAGGGTTCAAGGTTGTCGGCAAACGTTTCGAAGGCTGCGACCAGCTCGGCTTCGCTGCGGTCTTCGGCAAGTGTGAAGGGGGCCTTGAGAGTGCCGTGAAAGCCGTAGCGTCGCGGGTCGGCAGTCAGTGCATGTCGCGTGGCGGCATCAAGGCTGCCTAACGCTGAAAGTTCATTGGTCTCGCCGGTAAAGGCATCACGGCCGAGCCAATGGGCCGCCGTCTGCGACAGCCGGTCGTCTGCCGGCGGCGCGAAGTAGATTGCATAACGCACGGTCTTCACTTTCTTGTATCGACCGGCCCGCCGGAACGGCGGGTCGATTGTTCGCGGGATGCGATGCGCAGCTAGCCGATTTCCATGACAACATCATGATGGCCGCGCTGCAAAAATTCTTCTCGTCAATGAGCCTTCTGCCCCATCAGTCGCGAGCGGCAGGCGTTCGAGATGCTGTCGAAAATAAACACGACCAGCAAGATGAGAAGCACCATATAAGCGACATTTTCCCAATCGGAGTTGGTACGCATCGCTTCCCAGAGTTTCAGGCCGATGCCACCGGCGCCGACAGCGCCGATGATCGTTGCCGAACGCGTGTTGGATTCCCAGAAATAGAGCGCCTGGCTGGCGAATACCGGCAGGACCTGCGGCAGGACGCCAAAGCGTTGCACGGCAAGCGGGGTGGCGCCGACGGATTTTACGCCTTCGCGCTGCTTGTCGTCGATGTTCTCCAAAGCCTCGGAGTAGAGCTTGCCCAAGGTGCCTGTATCGGTGAAGAAAATTGCCGACATGCCGGCAAGCGGTCCCGGGCCAAAGGCGCGCGTGAAGAACAATGCCCAGATGAACATGTCCACCGAACGCAGGAAATCGAAGAAGCGCTTGGCGAGCTGGTTCGTCAGGAAATTCGGGGTGATGTTGCGCGCCGCCAGGAAGCAGAGCGGGAACGCGACCAGCGAGGCAAAAAGCGTGCCGACGAAGGCCATGACCACGGTCTGCAGCAGTTTGGTCCACACATCCAGATGCTGCCATTCGGCGTTGTAGAGGATGTTGTTCCAGGCAAGCGACAGGTTCGAGCGCGTGGGTTCGATGCGCTCGCCGCTCGTGATCAACGAAAATATATCGCCATAGCCCTTGCCGAAGAACGGTGAGTGGACGTCGAAGAGGAAATTGGCCCAGCCGAAGAAGCGATTGCGGATCGAGATGTCGTCACCTTCGACGTCGGCCCAACCAGTTGCACCAAAGGCGAGCGTGATCTTCTCGCCCGGGCGTTTCTGCGTGGCCCAGGCGGGGAGGGCACCCTGAGGGGTTACCGTGTCCTGGCCATCGACGGCCATCGTCAGCGTCTCGCCACGATGGGTTGCCTTGACGAGTCCGTCGGCAATTTCGATCTTCGTCGACCTGTCATAGGTGATGACGGCCCTGGTGATGATTTCCTCGGTCCGCATTTCGACGCGGTTCTGCTCACTTGGCGTATTGGCCGCGCCGAGCGCTGAACCCGGCGCCATGAAGCTGAAGGATGACGTCGTCTTGGGCTTTGCAGTCTGTGCGGTTGCAGCGGGTAATTCGACTTTTCGGGTCACGGTTTCCTTGTCGAGTTCCACCCATGCCGGATTCGGATTTGGCCCAAGCGGCGAGTTGCGCTGGTAATCGAGCGTCATCGTCTTGTCGCGGGCGATCTTGATCTCGGGCCGAACCTCGTAGGAGACCCAATCCGCGAGATAGGTCCCGGCAATGCCCCAATTGGCGTTGCCCAGAACATGCCCGATCGAAAAGAACCACCAGCTGAAGATGAGGTAAGCGACGAGGCCGACACTGATGACAATCGTGCGCAGGCGCTTGTTCGAGGAGCCCTGCAGCAAGTGCGGGTGACGCGATGCGATCGCATCCATTTCGAGAGCGCTTAATCTGGTCGTGGAGGTCATGATGCGCACCTACTGGGCAAGCTGGAAGGCCTGGTCGCCGACGAGGCGACGGCGCAGCCATGCGGAAAACTGGTCGACGGCGAAGATCGTTGCAAACAGCAGGATGACGATCGCCAGTGTCTTTGCCTGATGGCCCTGGCCGATCGACAGACGCAGCAACTCGCCGATCCCGCCGCCGCCAACTGCGCCGATGATGGTCGAGGCGCGTACGTTGATCTCGAGGCGAAGCAGGAAATAGCTGGCGAAGTTGGGCAGCACCTGCGGCACCATGCCGAACCAGACGCGTTCGATCCAGTTGCCACCGGCGGCGCGCAGGCCCTCGTCCGGTTTCATGTCGGCGTTCTCGACCACCTCGAAAAACAGCTTGCCGAGTGCGCCGACCGTGTGGATCGAAACCGCCGCGATCGCGGGTATCGGCCCGAGCGAAAGGATTGCCAGGAAGAAGCCGGCGATGACCACTTCGGGAAAGGCGCGCAGGATCTCCATCAGCCGGCGCACGACACCCCGCACCCACGGATTGGGCATCAGGTTGCGGGCGGCGAGGAAACAGAAGATGAAGCCGAAGAACGTGCCGATGACGGTGGAGAAGATCGCGATGTTCACGGTCTCCAGCATCTTGTGCACATACTCAGGAATGTAGAAGCTCTCGGTCAGGTAGAGCCGACCCTCGGGATAATTGTACTTGAAGCTGCCGTCGTCGTAGGGCGAAGGCAGATCGAACATGGCGCGGAAGATTTCCAGGCCGTCACGCGGCGCGAGATCGCCGACGAAATCGAAGAAGTGCGGCAGGCGGTCGAAGAATTTGCCGGCATTGGAATCGTTGGCAAACCAGAGCGAGCCGGAAAGGGCGAGCAACAGCACGGCGAAGCCGAGCCAGGAGTAAAGCCGGCGACGGGAGTTCAACTCCTGCCAGTGGCGCTCGACCAGCGCGCCGTTTTCACTCAGATGCCTCGGGAGCATGGAAGTTGCCATGAATGTTCCGGCAATGCCGGCCTCTGTCGACAGGCGCTCCAGGCGCCCCAGAAAAAAGGCGAACGCTGGCCGTTTTGGCGGCCAGCGTCCTTGAATGATCAGGAAAATCAGCCGCCGATCGTTGCCTTGCGGGCGTCGATGATCGGCTTGTAGAAGTCGGCGTTGACTTCGGTGAAGCCAGTGAAATCGCCACCCTGGATGGCGGAGAAGCAGGCGGCATCGGTCTTCGGCAGGTCGAGCATGAACTGCTTGAACTTCGCCTTCATGTCGTCGTTCATCGTCGAGCGGACGACGATCGGGCCGTTCGGGATCAACGGCGACTTCCAGAGCTCGACCAGGTCGTTCATGTCGAGGATGCCCTTGTCGACCATCTTCTTCAGATTGCCCGAGGTGTAGCCGTCCTTGAATTCGCCGACGCCCGAACCGAAGGTCGTGCCGGCATCGAACGTGCCCTTGACGACTTCGAGAACCAGGTTTTCGTGACCGCCGCCGAAGCCGGTTTCACCGAAGAATTCCTTGACCGGCGCGCCGATCGATTCCGGCAGGGTGACGAGCGGGATGAGGTAGCCAGAGGTCGAGTCCGGATCGGCAAAGCCGAGCTTCTTGCCCTTCAGGTCTTCGAGCTTGGTGATGCCGGAGTCCTTGCGGGCGACCATGATCGAGTGGTAGCCGGTCGAACCGTCGGTCTGGACGGTCGTCAGGATCGGCTCGACCGCGTCGGCCTTGGCGAGGTAGATCTTGGCAAAGCCCGAAGCGCCGAGTTCGGCGTAGTCGAGCGTGCCGCCGAGCAGGCCCTGGATGACGCCGTCATAGTCGGCGGCCGGGAACAGCGAAACCTTTTCGACGCCGATTGCAGCCGGCAGCTTGTCGACGATACACTGGAAGTTGCGCAGGCGGTCGGCTTCGTTTTCGCCGCCGATGATACCGACGCGGAATTCCTTGAGGTCTTCGGCCTGAGCGTGGCCGACGAGGGCGAGCAGGGCGACAGCGCCCAGAAGAGCTTTCTTCAGCATAAGGTTCTCCCGTTTCTCCGGCTTTGCCGGATGATATTCGGTTTCAAAGAGGTGCCCTTGACGTGGGCCTTCGATCCTGGCGGGCGTCAGATGCCGGCCAGTGCCAGCGGCTGGAGGCCGGCAGATGCCGTTTGTTCCTGCGGAATGGCCGCCGGAATGTTGATGCTTGTCGAGGTCATCGATTCCTCGATGCCCGTATCGGCGCCGTAGATCTCGGCGACGGCGGCCGCCGTCAGGTCCTTCGGCTGGCCGTCGAAGACGATGCGGCCGTGCGCCATACCGATGATCCGCTCGCAGTAGTTGCGCGCCGTGTCGAGCGTGTGGAGATTGGTGATTACGGTGATGCCGTCGCGCTCGTTGATGTCGCGCAGCGCGTCCATGACGATCTTGGCGTTGAGCGGGTCGAGCGAGGCGATCGGCTCGTCAGCGAGCAGAACCTTCGGCTGCTGCATCAATGCGCGGGCGATGGCCACGCGCTGCTGCTGGCCGCCGGAAAGCGTGCCCGCCGCCTGCAGCGCCGTCTGCTCGATGCCGAGGCGCTCCAGCGCGCCGATCGCCATGATGCGCTCTTCGCGGGTAAACATGTTGAGGATGCTCAGAACGGTCGAACGATGGTTCAGGCGACCCAGCAGCACATTGGTCAGAACGTCGAGGCGCGGCACCAGATTGAACTGCTGGAAGATCATCGCGCAGTCGCGCTGCCAGTTGCGCAGTGCGGCACCGCGCAGTGACGAGACTTCCGTGCCGGCAAACTCGATCGAGCCGGACGACAGGTCGACCAGGCGATTGATCATGCGAAGCAGCGTAGACTTGCCAGCGCCGGAGCGGCCGATCACGCCGACCATCTGGCCCTGGGGAATGTCGAAGGTAACCGAGCACACGGCTGTCTTCTTGCCGAACTGGCGGGTTACATTCTTCAACTGAAACATTTCTAGCAGGTCCTCTTTCGGGGAGACCGGTCATCGGTATGACACCTGCCATATCGGCGCTTCATGAAAGCGAAATGTCAGTTTCTTGTAGTTTATGTTACAGTTCACAGCCTCGCCGACATCCTTAACGGAATGTGACAATCGCAGCGGGATGGAGGTGCGTTGTCGCTACCTCAGGAAGCGCTCGGGGTTGAAACCGACGGGGTCAAGGCCGTTTGCGGCGAAGCTTTCGGGCGCCGGTAGGCCAATCAGCAGGTTTGCGGCAAGCGCGCCCAGTGCCGGCGACGTCAGAATGCCGTAGCCGCCCTGGCCGGCAAGCCAGAAGAAATCCGGTCGATCCTTGGCGTGACCGATCACCGGCAATTTGTCCGGTGAAAAGCTGCGCAAGCCGGCCCAGCTCTTGAAGATGCGGCGGACCGGGACGGTCGTCGCCTCTTCCACGTAGTGTGCGGCCCAGGCGACATCGATCTCCTCGGGCTGCACGTCCGTCGGTTCGCACGGCGTGGCGTCGGCGGGAGAGGCAAGCAGCCGTCCGCCTTCGGGCTTCATATAGAAGTCCTCGTCGATCTCGTTGATCTCGGGCATTGTCAGGGCATCGATCTCCGCGGGAAGGTCCACCGTGATCGCGCTGCGGCGATGCGGCACGATGCCGACCGGCGTCACGCCGAAGAGGCTTGCGACCGGGTCGGCCCAGCCGCCAGCCGCATTGACGATGACCTGGGCATGGATCTCGCCGGCATTCGTCGAAAGCACCCAGCCATTTGCCTCGCGGCGCGGAGCCACGATGTCGCTGCGCTCAATCACCTCGGCGCCATGGCGACGTGCGCCGCGCAGGTAACCCTGCAGCAGGTTCTCGACCTCGATGTCCCAGAAATTCGGGTCATAAAATGCGGCCGCCACATAGTCGCGCCGAAGAATCGGTACGCGGGTGATTGCTTCGTCGACAGTCAGCCTTCGCAGGTCGGGATTGACAGCGCTTTCCTCGGCAAACACCGCCTCAAGCCGTGCCACTTTCTCCGCATTGGCGATCATGACGCCGCCACGCTGCTTCAACAGCGGTACGTCGGAAAAGCCTTCGGGAGGCTGATCGAAGAAAGTCTTGGAGATCGCCGCGAGCTTGCACACTTCAGGGGCGTTGTACCGCAGAACGAATTCGGCGGCGGAGCGCCCGGTGCTGTGATAACCGAGCCCGTCTTCCCGCTCGATGACGGCAACGGAGCGGTGCGGTGCCAGAAAAAAGGCCAGCGAAAGGCCGGCAATGCCGCCACCAACGATTGCCACATCAAATTCACGCATGTCCCGACCCCGCTCCTGATTTGGTGGGACCATAGGCAGCGCGTGTTACGCGTTCAAATTTATAACGGGAAATGTCGCTATCAATTCTGCTGATGATCAAGGCAGTGATCAAGCGGCGCGGTATCGGCCACATGCGCAAGGAAGGCGGCCTCGGCCGGATTGAGAATCGAGTTCGGGTTGGAGATGCGAAACACATCCGTCGTTGGCAGGTTGTGGTAGGGCGGCAGTTGCCAAAGTCGTCCGCCGGCGACGGCGGGCGCTGCCAGATGATCCGGCAGCATGCCGATGCCGACGTTGGAGGCGATCAGCCGCATCACTTCCTCGACATTGCAGGAGACGGCCCGAACCTGCTGGCCAAACGAGCCAATGGCGCGCACTGCCGTCACGGAGTTCATATGCTGTCCGCCGAGCACATCGGCGATGAAGGCGATATAGGCATTGCCGCGAAGATCGTTGAAATCAACACCCTCGACACCGAACAGGGGATGCTCGCGGCCGCAGTAAAGCGCATAGCGCTCACGCACGTGGAAGCTCTTGTTCAGCCAGGCGGGGATGTTGCCGTCGCAAAGACCCATCGTCGCGATGTTGCGTTCGACTGCGCTCAGAACGTCCACAGTCGTGGCGACCGTCACCGAAATCGTTACCTTCGGATGCTGGATAAAGAAGCTCTCGAGCTTCCGGTCCCAGGCCGGGTTGTGGGCATGGCTGACGACATGAATGTTGAGGTGGCCGGTGATTTCCTCGCCCACCGTTTCAAGGACGTTGGGAAGCCGGATGACGGCCGCGAAGATGTCGCGGCACTGCGCGTGCAATCGGGCGCCGGCATCGGTCAGGTCGAAGCGGCCCGGGCGGCGGTCGATGAGCTTTTGCCCAACGGTCTGTTCGAGCCGCTTGAGCGCCATGCTGACGGCCGGCTGCTGCAGCAGGAGCCTGTTGGCCGCAGCGGTGATGCTGCCTTCCTCCACCACGACGACGAATGTGCGCAGCAAGTTCCAGTCGAGATTGTGAGCAAAGCGTTCTAAGCGGTCGTTGGCCATTGGCGGGTACGAGCATGGACCTTTAGCGTGGCACTGGCGCGGCGCGGTAACGACGAGCGCCGCCAAGTGAACCCGACCCTTGTCGCTATATTTCGACGGATTTGCAACATGAACGGCACCTGGCGACCGGTGGCGCGCCCAATGTGTAGCGCGCAAGGAGTCCTGCGGCACTTCACAGCCGATTGTGTGGCGCTCAGCGAGGCCATTCCGCAGACGCATGAGGCGGTGCCTCAATTTCGTTTGAAAGCCTTGGTTCTGCTTGCCATAACCGCAAGTGGAAAAATCCGATGGGAGAGAAACATGGCCGGCAAGACGCAATTTCAATGGGACGACGCGTTCCTCCTCGAAGATCAGTTGACCGAGGACGAGCGCATGATCCGCGACACGGCGCGAGCCTATGCACAGGATCGCCTGCAGCCGCGGGTCATCGCTGCCTATCGCGAAGAATCGACTGATCCGGAAATCTTCCGGGAAATGGGCGAACTCGGTCTGCTCGGCGCGACCGTATCGGAGACCTACGGCGGTGTCGGCGCTTCCTATGTCGCCTATGGCCTTGTCGCCCGCGAAGTCGAGCGCGTCGATTCGGGCTACCGATCGATGATGAGCGTGCAATCCTCGCTGGTCATCTACCCGATCTACGCCTACGGCTCGGAGGAGCAGAAGCAGAAGTATCTACCGAAGCTGATCAGCGGCGAATGGATCGGCTGCTTCGGCCTGACGGAGCCTGACGCCGGTTCCGACCCCGGCGGCATGAAGACCCGCGCCATAAAGACGGAGAACGGCTACCGTCTCGTCGGTTCGAAGATGTGGATCTCCAATGCGCCGCTCGCCGATGTCTTTGTCGTCTGGGCAAAGTCCGAAGCCCATGGCAATGCCATTCGTGGCTTCGTGCTCGACAAGGGCATGAAGGGCCTCTCGGCGCCGAAGATTGCCGGCAAGCTGTCGCTGCGCGCCTCGATCACCGGCGAAATCGTCATGGACAATGTCGAGGTCGGCGAAGATGCGCTGCTGCCGAACGTCGAGGGGCTCAAGGGCCCGTTCGGCTGCCTCAACCGCGCCCGCTACGGCATTTCCTGGGGTGCGCTTGGCGCGGCCGAGTTCTGCTGGCACGCCGCTCGTCAATACGGTCTCGACCGCAAGCAGTTCAACCGCCCGCTCGCGCAGACGCAGCTCTTCCAGAAGAAGCTCGCAGACATGCAGACGGAGATCTCGCTCGGACTTCAGGGTTCGCTGCGCGTTGGCCGCCTGATGGATGAGGGCCGGATGGCGCCGGAAATGATTTCGATCGTCAAGCGCAACAATTGCGGCAAGGCGCTCGATATCGCCCGCATGGCCCGCGACATGCATGGTGGAAACGGCATCTCCGAGGAATATCAGGTGATGCGCCACATGGTGAACCTCGAGACAGTCAACACCTATGAGGGCACGCACGACGTTCATGCGCTGATCCTCGGCCGCGCCCAGACCGGCCTCCAGGCCTTTTTCTGAGCGGCCGATCATGGAAGCGCCACTGAAGGGTATTCGCGTTCTTGAGCTGGCCCGCATTCTCGCCGGTCCCTGGATCGGCCAGACGCTCGCCGATCTCGGCGCCGACGTCATCAAGGTGGAGAGCCCGGCGGGTGACGACACCCGCACCTGGGGGCCCCCATTTGTCGCCGGCGAGGAGGGGGAGAAGCTCGACGCGGCCTATTTCCACGCCTGCAATCGCGGCAAGCGCTCGGTCGTGCTCGATTTCACGACCGAGGAAGGGCAGGAGGCGGTGCGGCGGCTGGTGGCACAATCCGATGTCCTGCTGGAAAACTTCAAGGTCGGCGGCCTCGAGAAATATGGTCTCGACTACGCGAGCCTGAAGAAGGTCAATCCACGCCTGATCTATTGCTCGGTCACGGGCTTCGGTCAGGATGGTCCCTATGCGCATCGCGCCGGCTACGACTATATCGTCCAGGGCATGAGCGGGATCATGGATCTGACCGGCGAGCCGGATCGTGAACCGCAGAAGATCGGCGTCGCTTTTGCCGATATCTTCACCGGGCTTTATGGCGTCATCGCCGTCCAGGCGGCATTGGCGCAGCGCGAGCGAACCGGTAAGGGCCAGCAGATCGACATGGCCTTGCTTGATTGCATGACCGGCGTGCTCGCCAATCAGGCGCTCAATTTTCTCGTCTCGGGAAAGGCGCCGCGCCGCCTTGGCAACGCCCACCCGAACATCGCACCCTATCAGGTGTTCCCGACGGCGGACGGGCACCTGATCGTCGCCGTCGGCAACGACCGCCAGTTCGTCAAGTTCTGCAACCTGCTTGGCCGCGGCGATCTGGCAACGGACGAGCGCTATCTGACCAATGCCTCCCGCGTCCAGAATCGCGAGAGCCTGACACCGGCGCTTAGCGCCGAAACGGCAAGGTACGAACGGGACGCGCTTTTGACATTGCTGGAAGAGGCAGGCGTGCCGGGCGGTCCGATCAACACGGTCGCCGACGTCTTTGCCGATCCGCAGGTCGTGCATCGGCAGATGCAGATCGACACACCGCATTCCGGTGCGGCCAGCGGGACCTCGCCGGGCGTCCGTACGCCGATCCGTTTTTCCGATGCCTCGCTGGTGCTCGACCGCGGTGTTCCGCGTCTCGGCGAGCATACGGCGGAGGTATTGGCGGAGATCGGCATGGAAGCGGCGCCCGAAAAAGCGAAAGGGTGAGAGGGATTTCTCCCTCTCACCCTTTCATCGCTGCAATTACAGGTGCTTGAACCGGTGCGTTAAACCTTGAGCGCCCGGTTGAAGACGCGTGACAGGCGCTCGGCGAATGCGCGTGGATCCTGCGGCTTGTCGCCATCGAGGACGCGCGCCTGGTCGAGCAGAAGCTGAACGGCGTCAGTCCGAAACGCGCTGTCATCGGCCGGGCAGGCGGCGATTGCGGCAATCAGCGCATGGCCGGGATTGATCTCGAGGATCGGCTTTGCCGCTCCGTCGAGGCGGCCGGCGCCCTGCAGCATCTTTTCGAGCTGGCGGTCGGGGCCATTCTCGGGCGCGACCAGGCATACGGCGCTTTCCGTCAGGCGATCGGACGTGCGAACTTCCGACACGGCGTCCCCAAGCGTTTCCTTGGCGAAGGCGACGAAATCCGCCACCGCCTGGCTTGCCTCGGGTGCGCTGTCGGCACTGCCTTCCGGCTTTGCGACACTGCCCAGATCGGCCGAGCCCTGCGTGATCGACTTCATCGGCTTGCCTTCGAAGTCCGGTGCCGACGTCACCCAGAAGCTGTCGACCGGGTCGGTCAGCAACAGCACTTCGATGCCGCGTGCACGGAAGCCTTCAAGTTGCGGCGATGCCTTGAGCTGGGCCAGGTTGTCGCCCGTCAGGTAGTAGATCGCCGACTGGCCGTCCTTCATGTCCTTGACGTAGTCGGCAAGGCTGCGGTGACCGTCTTCCGAGGTGGTCGTGCGGAAGCGGGAAAGCGAGATCAGCTGGGCACGGCGTTCGAAGTCCTCGTAAATGCCTTCCTTGAGCACGCTGCCGAAGTTTTCCCAGATCTTGTCGAAGGCCTCGCGATCGCTCTCCGCCAGCTTTTCGATCGCCGTCAGCACGCGGTTGGTCAATCCCTTGCGGATGCTCGACAGCAGCGGGCTTTCCTGGATCATCTCGCGCGAGACGTTGAGCGGAAGGTCCGAGGTGTCGACCAGACCCCGCACGAAGCGCAGGTAACGCGGCAGCAATTCCGCCTCGTCGGTGATAAAGACGCGCTTGACGTAGAGCTTCATCCGGCCCTTGCGGTCCTGATCGAAGAGGTCGAAGGGCTTGGAGCCGGGCACGAAGGCAAGTGCCGTATATTCGTGCCGGCCCTCGGCGCGGAAATGCACCGTCAATGCCGGATCGTCGTACTGGCCCGAAACGCCCCGATAGAAGTCGGCGTAGTCTTCCTTGGAAATCTCGCTCTTCTGCTTGGTCCAGAGCGCCGTGCCGTCGCCGACGGAAACCGGTTCGGCACCGGGCTTTTCGACGATCGAGATCGGAACCGGAACGTGGCCGGACTGGTCCTTGACGATGCGCTCGACCGTCCAGCGCGAGGTGTAGGTCTTGGCATCTTCCATAAGATGCAGGGTGATGCGCGTGCCGCGTGCCGGTGCGTCAGCACGATCGGCGGCTGCGACCGTGTAGCTGCCCTTGCCGTCCGACGACCAGTGCCAGGCGTGGTCCGAACCGGCGCGGCGCGAGACGACGTCGACATTGTCGGCGACCATGAAGGCGGAGTAGAAGCCGACGCCGAACTGGCCGATGAGCTGCGCGCCTTCCTTGCCCTGTGCGGCTTCGATGCGCTCCATGAAGGCGCGCGTGCCTGAACGGGCGATGGTGCCGAGCGCCTCGACGAGTTCGTCGCGGCTCATGCCGATGCCATTGTCCTCGACGATGAGGCGGTTGTTTTCCTCATCGAGCGTCAGCTTGATGCTGGGGTTCGTATCGCCTGCCAGCAGTTCCGGCGAGACGATCGCCTCGTAACGCAACTTCTCGCAGGCGTCCGCGGCGTTCGAAATCAGTTCGCGGAGGAAGACGTTCTTGTCGGAATAGACCGAGTGCACCATGAGATGGAGCAGCCTGGCTACATCGGCTTCAAAGACATGTTTCTCGACGGACATTTCAGCTTCGCTCATCGCGGTGGCAACTCCTATGGTTCCTTGGTTCCTGCCCCAATTGGCAAGCCCGCCGATCAATTTCAAGTGCTGTTTATGACAGGCCGGGTACCGGCAGGCATTGCGCCCGCCGCAGTCCACAAACATTGCGATCAGCGGCGAGGCGAGAGGTTCAAGCAGTTCACGTGGAAGGCAACGCTCAGATGTTGCCCATGCAGAGATACTTCATCTCCAGATAGTCTTCGAGCCCGTGACGGGAGCCCTCGCGGCCGATGCCGGATTGCTTGATGCCGCCGAAGGGGGCGGCCTCCGAAGACATGCGGCCGGTGTTGATGCCGACCATGCCGTATTCGAGTGCCTCGGCCACATGCCAGACGCGCTTGAGGTTCTCGGCATAGAAGTAGGCGGCGAGGCCATAGATCGTATCATTTGCCTCGGCGATCACCTGTTCGTCGGTCTCGAAGCGGATGATCGGGGCAATCGGGCCGAATGTCTCTTCCTGGGCGATGCGCATGTCGGTCGAAATGCCGGTCAGCACCGTCGGTTCGAAGAAGGTTCCTGACGTGCCGATGCGATGACCGCCGCTGCGCACCTCGGCGCCCTTGGACACGGCATCGGCGACATGGGCTTCGATCTTCTCGATCGCGTGCCGGTCGATCATCGGCCCGATCGTGACGCCGGCGCAAAAGCCGTCCCCGACCGAGAGTTCGGCCACGCGTGCGACGAATTTCTCGGCGAATGCGTCATGCACCGCCGATTGCACATAGATGCGGTTTGCCGAAACACAGGTCTGGCCGGCATTGCGGAACTTCGCCTGGACGGCGCCATCGACCGCCTCGTCGATATCGGCATCGTCGAAGACGATGAAGGGCGCGTTGCCGCCGAGTTCCAGGCTGACCTTCTTGATCTGGTCGGAGCACTGGCGCATCAGCAGGCGCCCGACTTCTGTCGAGCCGGTAAAGCTGATCTTGCGAACCTTGGGGTTACTGCAGAGTTCCCGCCCGATCGCAGCACCTTCCGAGGCGTAGAGCAGATTGACGACGCCGGCCGGGAAACCCGCCTTCTCGGCCAGGACGAACAGGGCTCCGGCAACGAGCGGCGTCTGTTCGGCAGGTTTCAGGACAATGGCGCAGCCGGCGGCGAGTGCTGGAGCGATCTTGCGGGCGACCATCGAGGCCGGGAAGTTCCACGGGGTAATCGTGCCGACGACGCCAACGGGTTGCTTGATGACCAGCATGCGGCGGTCATTGGCCGGAGCCGGAAAGGTCTCGCCGTAGATGCGCTTGGCTTCCTCGGCATACCATTCGACATAGGCGGCCGCGTGCAGCACTTCGCCTTTCGATTCTCCGACCGGCTTGCCCATTTCGGCGGTCAGGATGGCGGCGAGATCGTCGGCATGGGCGATGATCAGGTCGTGCCAACGTCGAAGCACGGCACTTCTATCCTTGGCGGGCTTTGCCGCCCAAAGGGTTTGCGCGGCGGCTGCCGCGTCGATCGCCGCACTCGCCTGTTCGATGCCCATATCCGGCAACGACGCCAGAAGCTCGCCGGTAGACGGATTGAAGACGTCGAAGGCCTCGCCCGTCCAGCTCCCGGCGAAATGCGCTATGCGGTCCAAGGCGGAAAACAGTTCGCCGTCGCGCAAGTGTTTGGTCAAAGCCGGCGTCAGGGTCATGATGGGCGTCCTCCAGCGATGCCTGTCGCACGCCGACCGACCCGCTTCCTGTTTGTTCTTGCGGGTGTCGTTCCTCCCGACACCCGGAGCCATTTCATCGGCCCGGACAACCGCGTTAGCGGTCGCCCGGCAAAGCGTCAACCGCGTGCTTCGAGGATCGATGCCTCAAGGATGTCGAGCGCCTCGGCAAAGACGTTGTCCTGGATGGTGATCGGCGCGAGGAAACGGATGACGTTGCCGTGCACGCCGCAGGTCAGCAGGATCAGACCCTTGTCGAGCGCAATCAGGCGCACCTTGTTGGCAAAGTCGGCGCTCGGCAGATTGGTCTTCACATCGTTGAATTCCACGGCGTTCATGAAGCCGGGGCCGCGGATGTCGACGATCTCGGGCGCCTGTTCGCGGATTGCGGCGAGGCGCTGCTTCAGACGACCGCCGAGCAGTTCGGCACGTTCGCAGAGGTTCTCTTCCGCGATGACGTCGAGTACGGCATGCGCGGCGGCGATGCCGAGCGGGTTGCCGCCATAGGTGCCGCCAAGGCCGCCCGGCGCCGGTGCGTCCATGATCTCGGCACGGCCGGTGACGGCAGCGAGCGGGAAGCCGCCGGCAAGGCTCTTTGCCATCGTCATCAGGTCGGGCGCGACCTCATGATGGTCCATGGCAAACATCTTGCCCGTCCGGGCAAAGCCGGTCTGAACTTCGTCGGCAATCAAGAGGATGCCGTGCTGGTCGCAGATTTCGCGCAGCGCCTTCATGAAGGTCGGCGGAGCCGGGTAGAAACCGCCTTCGCCCTGCACCGGCTCGATGATGATTGCGGCCACGCGACCCGGATCGACATCGGCGGCAAAGAGCTTCTTCAGCGCCGCCAGCGACTGGTCGACGGTGACGCCGTGCAGCTCGATCGGGAAGGGGGCGTGGAAGACGTCGCCCGGCATGGCGCCGAAGCCGACCTTGTACGGGACCACCTTGCCGGTGAGCGCCATGCCCATGAAGGTCCGGCCATGGAAGCCGCCGCCGAACGCGATCACGGCCTGGCGGCCAGTCGCCGCGCGGGCGATCTTCACTGCATTTTCAACGGCTTCCGCGCCGGTCGTGACGAAGATCGTCTTCTTGGCGAAGTCGCCGGGCGCAAGCGCATTGAGGCGTTCGGCGAGATGCACATAGGTCTCGTAGGGCACGACCTGATGGCAGGTGTGGGTGAAGCGATCGAGCTGCGCCTTGACGGCGGCGATCACCTTCGGGTGGCGGTGGCCGGTGTTGACGACTGCAATGCCCGAGGCAAAGTCGATGTAGCGGTTGCCTTCCTTGTCCCAGATTTCGGCGTTCTCCGCACGGTCGGCGTAGATCTGCGTGGTCATGCCGACGCCGCGGGAAATGGCAGCGTTCTTACGATCGGTGAGGCTAGTCATGGCGCGTGTCCTGTTGCTGGCGGAGGCAATATATTGCATTTTTTCTGCAAGATTGTCTGGGAAGTGGTACATCTTTCAAAATGGAATGCAAATCAAATTTGGTGATCGAGAGAACACCGGCGCTGATGACGCATTCTTGTAAAAGGTCATGCCCGGCAGGTAAGTTCGCCAACGCGCAGGCGCGGCGCAGATTCGCGCCGGCACCCGCGATCGAAACAGGGAAACAGAAAATGGGCGGCGTGCGCTACAAGGTTGCCGAGGCTGCACGGCTGGCGGGTGTATCCGCCTCGACGCTCCGATTGTGGGAAACCCAAGGACTGGTCGTGCCCGAGCGCTCACCGACGGGCCACCGGCAATACACCGAAGGCGATCTCGCCCGGCTGAAACGCATTTCCTGGTTCCGGGTCGAGCGCGGTCTCAATCCCGCGGCCATCAGGGAAGCGCTCGAAGCGGAAGCGGCCGGGGACGACGACGCGCCCGCACCGGGCGAAAGCGGTCTCGACAATCAGGTCGGTCGCAAGCTGCGCAGTCTGCGGCATGCCGCCGGCCAGACTCTCGAACAGGTCGCAGGCGACGTCGGCATTGCCGCTTCTGTCCTCTCGACGCTCGAGAGAACCTCGCAGGGCGTGTCTGTCGCTGTTCTGCACAACATCGCCGAATATTTCGGGTCGACGGTATCGAGCCTGTCGGGCGAAGAGGAGACCGATGGTCGAGCCGTTGTCCGTGCGGGAGAATGGCGCACCTGGCCGAAGACGACGCCCGGTGTCACCGTGCAGCTTTTGGCCGACGGTCGCAACCAGATGGATTGCCATCGCTTCGTGCTGGAGCCGGGTGCTTCGAGCGAAGGCGCCTATCGGCATGAAGGCGAGGAATTCGTCTATGTGCTTTCGGGGCGTGTCGAGTTCATTCTCGACAGCGATCAGTTTTACGACCTGAGCGCCGGCGATTCGCTCTACTTCGAAAGCAAACGCCGCCATGCGTGGACCAACCGGCATGACGGCGAAACGGTTCTTCTCTGGATCAACACGCCGCCGACGTTCTAACCCTCGGGCTGACTGGAGGACGCTCGTTTCTGAAACGAAACAAGCGCTTGCGGTGCGGTTCTGCAGCGGCGACCGAATTTGCAGGCGTGGCGTCAGCCGCCAGCCGCCGGTAAATGCGCGCGCTTGCCAATCAAGCGGTCAAAGTTTGGCCCTATTCGGCCCTAAGGTTTTGGGGGCCGCCCTCAACGCGTCTTGCGACCGACCGGACCCTTCGCGCTTCTTCGAAGCAAATGGCAACCTCGCGGCAAAAATCGTAGCTGACCACGGAGTTGGCTCCACAGGAAGTAGACCGCAGCGGTCGGAACTCCGAGGGGACGTTGAATGCTGACTATGCGCGACCGGCAACTGGACGGATTGAGAGCCGTTGCCGTTTTGATGGTGCTGTACGCGCATTTCTTTGCCGCCGATGATTCCCATTGGGGGCATCTCGGCGTGCGGATGTTCTTCGTGCTCAGCGGCTTTCTGATAACGCGGCTGCTCCTCGACGCGCGTTCCGCGGCTCAGTTCGAAGCAGCGACGACCCTCAGGTCGTTCTATATCCGCCGTGCCCTGCGGATCTTCCCACCCTATTTCGGCATGCTTGGCTTCGTGTGGCTGGTCAACCTGGAAGGCGCCAGGGAAGGCTGGGCATGGCACGCGCTTTATCTCTCGAACTTCTGGTACGCGCTCAAGGATGCGTGGACGCCGTGGGTGCTCTGCCACACCTGGAGCCTGAGCATTGAAGAACAATTCTACATCGTCTGGCCGCTCCTCATTCTGCTGACGCCGCGCCACTGGATCGGGCGGCTCTGCATCGGCGTCATCGCCTGTTCGCTGGCATACCGATTTTATTGGCCGCTCACGGGTGAGCCCTCGCTTGCACGAGACCTGCTGCCTCCGGCATCGATGGATGCGCTGGCGGCTGGTGCCCTCTTGGCTGTTCACCGATCGACGGCCACGGCCTGGCCGCGATGGATGACAGTCAGTTGGCTGCCGTTTTCCATATTATCCCTCGTGCTGCTTTGGGGTCGATCGATGCCGGTGGGGCCGGCACTTGATTGGATCGTTTGGATCGGTCTCGAAGTTTTGCCTCTCGTCCCGCTTGTAATGTTGGTCGGCACCGCTTCCGCCGGGTTTCGTGGCGATTTCGGCAGGTTGCTGGAACTCCCGCCGCTAACGGCGCTTGGGCGTGTCAGCTATGGCGTCTACCTGTTTCATCCGGTCGTGCTGGCGCTGGTCGTCAAGGCGCAGGGGTGGATACCGGTCAACGTTTCGGAACAGGGCGTTGGGCGCTTGGTCGTCGCAGGTGCCGCCACTTTGGTCGTGGCGGCGTTCTCCTGGCTGGCGTTAGAGAGGCCGCTCAACGGCTTGAAGCGGCACTTTCCCTATCTTCGTGCCAACGGTCGGCCAAGTGCACCATCCGCGAGTGCTGGAAGCACTGTCGACTGGTTTCAGGGGCGAGGGGACGAGCGGCCGCATCCGGCTTATCGTGCGGACGCCGCTGGCCGGGCAAACGCGCTTCAAGCCTCAGATCTGCAATAGTGTTCGAGATTGTTCATGACCGTTCCGTTGGTTTCCGTCCTGCTGCCCGTTTACAACGCCGAGTCCTATCTCGCCGCGGCGCTTGAGAGCATTCTGAGGCAGGACTACCAGCGGCTGGAGATCATCGCCATCGACGATGGTTCGCGTGATCGCTCACTGGAAATCATGCGGCGTTATCGAAAGGCCGATGACCGCGTCACTATCATCTCCCGCGAGAACCGCGGTTTGATCGCGAGCTTGAACGAAGGTCTCGCTCTGGCAAAGGGCGATCTCATCGCACGGATGGATGCCGACGACATTTCCTATCCGTCACGGCTGTCGCGGCAGGTGTCGCTGTTCATGCAACAGCCACAGCTCGCGCTGTGCGGCACCGGCATCGATACGCTCATCGGCGATCGTATCGTCCGCGGCACGCCCAATCCGATCTATCGGCCGGAGAACCTGAAGGCGCTGTCGATGTTCTTCACGATCTTCATGCACTCGACCGTCGTCTACAACAGGCATGTCATTCCGGAGGATATGCTCACATATGACGCGCTTTATGTGCATGCGGAGGATTTCGATCTCTTCCGGCGTGTCACCGACCGTTTTCCGGCGATGATGATCGACGAGGCCATGGTCGCCTATCGTATCCATGGCAACAGCGTGACGAACAAGCACAAGCGCCAAATGCGCCGTACCCACTTGAAGATTGTTGCTGAAAACCTCGAGCGCGAACGTCTTTGCGACAATCCCCAGGCGCTCAATGACATCGGCCTTGCCGTCACGGCCGAGACGATCGGAAATGCTGCGAACAGCATTCTGGCGCTCGAAGACAGGATTTCCGGGTACCCGAAGCAAGGCCGCGCCGGCTATGAGGAAGGCGCCTTGAACCTCTTCTATTTCCTCTACCAGCTTGTCAGCGACGAGCGGCGGCCGCAGCTCACCCATGAGTTCCTAACGCGGACGGGCAAATGGGGGCTTATCCGGCGCCGGGAGCGATACGGCCTCATCGCAGGCGTTCATGCGCCCTGGTGCAGCAGCATGTCGCTGGCTGCGATGAGGCGCATGGATGCCCTGTCGCGATACCTGCAGTCGGTGCCGGCAGCGAACGTCCTTCCTCGTCATGGCCCGGTCTAATATGACAGTCGAACGCCCGGCATGGGCGGCAAAGGGATGCGCGAACGCGACGGAGACGCCGTGGGTGCCGACGTCGGCCGCGCGCGAAGAGACCTTCGCAAGCTTCATCGTCTGCACGCGCAACCGCGTTGAGGCGCTCGATGCCTGTATCCGATCGATCGAGGCGACGTGCCGCTCCCATGCAACAGTGCGATGCGAGCTTGTTGTGGTGGATAACGGCTCAACGGACGGCACACCCGATCGCATCAGCCGGATTGCGGCCGCGTCACCCATGGCGATCACGCATGCCGTCGAGACCCGACCGGGCCTGGCTGTCGCAAGAAATACCGCAATGGCACATGCACGCGGCAGGATCCTGATCTTCATTGATGATGACTGCGAAGTCGACGTCGGCTATCTGCGCGATCTGGAACACCACTGTGCAGGCGGCGGGGGCGGGGTCATCCGCGGCGGCCGTGTCGAGCTCGGCAACCCCGCCGACTTGCCATTCACCATCAAACGGTCGAACGTGCGCGAACGGCTGACGCATGAGGTTCATCCAGGCGGCTTCGTGCTGGGCTGCAACATGACAATGCATCGTGAGGTCGCATTGCGCGTCGGCCCCTTCGACGAACGGTTTGGCGCGGGCGCGCCGTTGCTGTCGGCAGAGGACACCGATTATCTCGTGCGCGCCGATCGACTTGGTATCCCCGTCGAATATGTCCCCGACATGGTCGTCTTCCATCATCACGGCCGTCGCGCACGGGCGGCAATCGAGACACTTCATTGCAACTACAGCTTCGGCAATGGCGCGCTTTGCCTGAAGCACCTGCGCACCGCGCCGTGGCTGCTGCGGCATTTCTGTTGGACCGTCAGGTCGGCGTTCGGGGAAATCTTCGGTGGCGCCCGGTTCGACCCCGTCTTGCACCTATCGCACTGGCCGATCGTTTTCATGAACCTGCTCGGTGCCCTCAAGTTCGTGGGCCTGTTCGTCGCGGAGCGATCGCCAGGTCCGGCCGAGCAACGGGCCGAAGAGCAACTCCACCGCTGAGGACGGTCGCCATGTTCAGAATCTTCTTGCCGGGCCTGCAGCTATTGCGCGATGCGCTCGGCGGACAAATGCGTCTGCTTCCGGCCGTGGTGATTCTCGGCCTTTGCAGCGCAGCACTCGAGGGCGTCGGTATCGGCCTCATCATCCCCATGCTGGGCATCATTGCCGGCGATCAGGATCCAGCGGCATTGAACGGCGTCTCCTCGCTGTTCCAACAGGTCGGGTCGGGGCTGGACGACGGCGAGCGGCTGATTGTCATCGCAGGCGCGGCTTTTGCCTTGATCGCGCTCAAGAACGTCATCGCCTTTGCCAACACCGTGCTCGCGACCTTCATCAACGGCAAGGCAGGACACTCGATCCGCAGCGCCCTGTCGGGTCAGCTCCTGCGGGTCGGCTATCCCTTTTTCATGAAGGAGAATCCGGGGCGCCTGCTCAACATCATTTCAAATGAGTCCTGGCGGGCCTCCGATGCAATCCAGACCGTCCTTGCGGCGGTCGTGAATGGCTCGGCCGCCGTCATTCTCCTGGCATTCCTCCTACTTCTGTCCTGGCAGATGACGCTGTTCGTGGCGCTCGGCCTCGTTCTCGTCCAGCTCGTGCACTACGTCCTGTCTGCAACCCTCAAGGGGCCGAGCCGAGAAGTCACCTCCTTTAACAGCGAGCTTGCGGCTCGAATGCTCCATCTTGTTCATGCCGGTCGTTTGATACGGATATTCGGCCAGGAGGCGCGGGAGAAGGCCGTGTTCGATACGGCGTCGGATGCGGTCAGACGCGCCGGGTTCTCGCTACAGGCCCGTCAGGGCGTGCTGCCGCCACTCACCGAGACGCTCCACTCCGCCCTCTTCCTGGCTGTTGTTGTCGCCGCCTGGTCTGTCGGCGTCAGCTTTCCCGTCATCGTTGCCTTCGTGGTCCTGCTCTATCGATTGCAGCCGCACGTGCGTGCGCTGCAATTGTCCTGGAGCCAGATCCAGGGCTGGAGCGGCTCATTGGAGGAGGTGCGGTGGCTGTTGGACGCATCCGACAAGCCAAAGCCACCCGAGGGGAGGGAGCCATTCGATTGTCTGCGACAGCAGCTGAGATTTGATCGGGTGACCTTCCGATATCCGAGTTCTGGCTCGCGTGCCGTGGTGCTGCATGCCGCGACATTCAATATCCGTGGCGGCCGCTCGACGGCGGTCATCGGCCGGTCCGGTGCCGGGAAAACCACGATCGTCAATCTGTTATGCCGCTTCGTCGAACCGGACGAGGGGCAGATCCTCGTCGATGGTATCCCCCTGAACCGGATAGACCCGGTTCAGTGGCGGAACCAGATCGCGCTCGCCAGCCAGGACCTGGAATTGGTGGATGGTACGATCCTGGAGAACATCACCTATGGCCGGGAGGCGACGACCGCAGAAGTGGAGCACGCGGCCAGGATGGCCGAAGCACACGGCTTCATCGAAAGCCTGCCGCAGGGTTATCAAACCGTCGTCGGATACAGAGGCGCCAGCCTCTCGGCGGGGCAGCGGCAGCGGGTTGCCCTGGCCAGAGCCCTCGTGCGCGACCCCGAGATCCTGATCCTGGACGAAGCCACCAACGCGGTCGACGGCCTGTCCGAAGCTGCCATCGTCGAGACGCTGAAATCGAGGGCCGGGCACCGCACGACCATCGTCATCAGTCATCACCGCAGCACGATTTCATTTTGCGACGAGGTCGTCATCCTCGGCGGTGGCCGGGTGAAAAGCCAGGCGCCTTTCGCTGACGTGGCCACCTTGAGCATGGATCAGCTTTACGAGCACGAAGCGGCGGGCGAGCGCCGCGCCTGAATGAGCGCTGGGGCCGAGTGAGTACTTGGATATCGCTGGCCTGGCGTCCGCTCGCCGAACCAGCCATCGCGATCGAAACGAAATCGGCGCGCGGCCGCTTGATCACGGGCCGCGCGCCGACTGTTGTCTGTCGCCAAGCGCTCGAACAGGCCACCCCCGTTCCCGTCGTTCCATTGGGAAGAGGGGCGGCCGGTTCGCGGATCAGGCGGCTGCGTAGCGCTTTGCCATCTCCGGCAAGCGCAGGGTGCGGATCTTCGATGCCTTGCCGGCGGTGCGGAAGGCTTCGAAACGCTCCCTGCAAACTTCGGTCATGAGAGCCGTTGCTGGCTTTAGGTAGGTGCGCGGGTCGAAATTCTCCGGGTTTTCAGCGAAGTTCTTGCGGATCGTTCCGGTCATGGCCAGACGCAGGTCGGTGTCGATGTTGACCTTGCGCACGCCGAGCGGGATCGCCTTCTGGATTTCCGACACCGGAACGCCCCAGGTCGGCTTCATCTTGCCGCCATAGGTGTTGAACAGGTCCTGCAGATCCTTCGGAACCGAGGACGAGCCGTGCATGACGAGGTGGGTGTTCGGCAGGCGCTTGTTGATCTTTGCGATCGTCTCGATCGACAGGATCTCGCCATCCGGCTCGCGGGTGAACTTGTAGGCGCCATGGCTCGTGCCGATGGCAACGGCCAGCGCATCGACGCCGGTCTTGGTGACGAAGTCGAAGGCCTGTTCCGGATCGGTGAGCAGCTCCTCGCGCGACAGCTTGCCTTCGAAGCCGTGGCCGTCTTCCTTGTCGCCAGCGCCGGTTTCCAGGTTGCCGAGGCAGCCAAGTTCGCCTTCAACGGAAACGCCGGCCGCATGGGCGATCTTCACGACTTCGGCGGTGACCGCGACATTGTATTCATAGCTGGCGACGGTCTTGCCGTCCTTTTCCAGCGAACCGTCCATCATGACGGAGGTGAAGCCGTTGGTGATCGCCGAAATGCAGGTCGACGGCTGGTCGCCGTGATCGAGATGCAGACAAACGGGAATGTGCGGATATTCTTCCGCCGCACCAAGGATGAGATGGCGCAGGAACGCATCGCCCGCATAGGAGCGAGCACCGCGGCTTGCCTGCAGGATGACGGGGGAATCAGTGGCGTCAGCAGCGCGCATGACGGCCTGAATGTATTCGAGATTGTTCACATTGAACGCCGGCAGCGCGTAGTCGTTCTCCGCCGCATGGTCGAGCAGTTGCCGCAATGTGATCAATGCCATTCGATATCTCCCTTTAGTGTTTCGGCACAGCCTTGTGCGCCACGAAAAATGGTCCGGCGTAGTGCCGCACGTGCTTGCATCGACGCAAAGTCGATGGCCGGATTGTCGTGCGACGTGACAACGCGTGCGAAATGGTCGCGCCCACCGAAGTCTGGCGCACAATAGTTCATCAAAGTGGTTTGGCAACGGTCAAGAGGCAGCCTGCGAGGGGCACCGAAGCCGCTTCAATCGATTTTACTGTGGACTGGATGCAACACAGCGGATCTAACCGTTTCGCTTTCTAGTGGTGCGCCACGGATGAGTGGGTCGGGGAAGGTCAATACCACTTTTCCGCGTGCTGATGGCGGGTTGCACCGAGACAGAAAACACCTATAGGGAAACACAGTGTCGCTGCTGAGTGAACGCTTTGCAAGAAGATTGCGGCAAAGGCTCTGTTTCTTTCCGCACATTACGTAAACTGCGCCTTGAATTCACGAAATTTGCATCAGGGCCGATTCTTGCCGTTC